>JAFUHD010000073.1 GCA_017469025.1 Clostridia bacterium | reverse complement strand
TATCAATCACAGTTGTCATGATGTGACAAACCAGCACATAGTGCTGGGCCATCTCCTTAAATGACAATGTTGGCATTCGGCACCGTATCAATCACAGTTGTCATTATTTGACAAACCAGCACATAGTGCCGGGCCTTCTCCTCTCAAGCAGTATCTTGAGCTTCTGGCACCAAAAATGCAGTGCCTGTCCATTGAAAGCCGGTGCAGCTCACCTGGCCATTCCTTCTGTTAAAAACACCGGCCGCAGGGCGGCCAGTTGTCAGTCCTTTATCGCGCGCATATGCATCCGCATATCCTCCGGTCCCGACGCTTCACCGGTCATATCACCAAAGCATTCAATCTTTCCGAATCCGGCTTCTGTCAGCATTTCCTTCAGTGCAGCCTGGCTGTATGCCCGTAAATGATGTTCCTCCCTGAACCGGCGGTAACGTCCATCCTGTTCCTGCACAAAGAAAGTAATGTCCATGTGCACGCTTTCTGTATGCTCATTCCAGCTGTTCTGCCAGAGATATGCCATCCCCGGCCGTTCCTCACCCAGGAAAGCGTTTCCAATCTGCCCTTCCAGTTTGGCTCGGGTTGATACGTCAAAGCAGAGTATTCCACCCGGTTTCAATACCGTCTGTGCACGTCTGAAAAAGCGAAGCACATCCTGCGGCTCGTGAAGATAATTGATCCCGTCACAGGTACACAGTACAGCGCCTGCACGGCCAGGGATTTCAAGGCGGCACATATCCTGACAGACAAGCGGAACATTTACGCCATATGTCCGCATTTTCGCTTCTGCAACACGGAGCATCTGACGGGACAGATCCACGCCAAGCATCTGAAACCCCATTTTAGCCAGCCTGGCTGTCAGATTTCCGGTTCCGCATGCACACTCCACAATTCTGCCCATCCGGCCGGGCGTGGTCCCGGAAGCCTCCAGCAGAAGATCCCTGTAGTAACCAGCCCAGCGGTCGTAGTCGACATCATCCATCAGCTGGTCATACACCTCAGCAAAACTGCTGTAGGCATTATTCGTCATCGTCATCCTCGTCTTCGTCATCATCGTCCAGCTCAATATCTTCTGCCTTTTTCCGGTTCAGAAGTGCCTTGAGTCCGGACCGCTTTTCTGCTGCTTCAGGCTCCGCTGCCCGTTTCGGTGCTGCATCTGCGGTTTCCTCTTCATCTTCATCGTCGTCCACGTCAAACTCTTCATAATCTGCGGGACGCAGTCCCTGTCCGACAGGCGCACCTTCGATCTTCGGATTCAGATACTTGTCAAATATGCCATTGGCAAAGGAAGCATAGATAAGCCTGGACATGGCAAATCCAAAGAACATATAGTAAAGAATGCAGATCATGAGCATGATGGCATTTCCGGTATAAATGCCCATCACCAGGAAAAAGATCGGAATAAACGTAATAATCCGGCTGAGGAGCATCAGCGGCAGTGATGCACTTGCCATCAGGATACCGTTCCTGTAAACATTTTTGAGGGACAGTTCATACCCGACGATCAGCGGATACAAAAGCGGGAGCATCACGGTGTAGAGCAGCAGCAGCATGACAACAATGCCCAGCGGTATAAACAGAAACGGATTCGTCTTGCTGAGCTGGCTGTAAAAGCTGACCGCTGTGAATACTACAAGCGGAATAAAGGAAGTAATTGTAGAAACTGCAAGTGCCTGCTTCCAGTTCGATTTGAATGCATCCTTAAAATCCGAGAAAAGAAACGAATGCTGGTCACGTGCCCAGTTGCGCATCACATAGGCTGCACCCGCGGAGGAAGGGCCGGTAATCGCAATACACGGAATCAGTCCGATCAGCCAAATGGTCACATATCCGTTCAGCTGTTCCATGAGCCCGCTCATTCCGACAGCTTCAACATCTATGCTCTGCATAGCAGCAACGTTCAGATACGTCCAGAAAATGAACGGGACCCAGAACAGAAGCTGCATCAGGTTGACTTTGACCAGATCGAATACATGATCCTTGAGTACCAGAAAAAACAGTGATAGCCGGTTCTTCGGCATATTGGCCTCTGTATAATCCCGCTGGCCTGCTTTTCCGTAATAAAAACGATCAAATATGCCCATTCGTTAAGCCTCCTCAAAATGAATCAATCCGGCAAACATGGCAAGTCCATATACAAGCGCCTGTTCGTCAAAGCCGAATAACGGCGAATGCAGCGGACTGTTATACTGCTCATCCATGCATCCCAAAAACACAAATGCACCAGGACATGCCAGCTGATAATATGAAAAATCTTCTGCCGTCATCCTGGGGACCGCGGGGATGAAACGGTCCGCACATACCTCGCGTACGCGTTCAAAGGCTGCAGGATTATTGCTGGTACAGGGATAGTAAACATGTTTGGTCAGCGTCCCGTGCACACCAAATGACGCTTCAATTCCGGCAAGCTGATCCCTGATCATGCTTTCTATCTGTTCAAAGACGGCATTTGAATATGTACGGACAATTCCCTCCAGCCTGGCCTCATCCGCCAGCGTATTGCGGATATGCCCTGCGGTCATGTGTCCGATCGTAATGACTGCACGCTCCGCCGGATCGATCTGCCGTGATACAATGCTCTGCAGTCCCGTCACAAAATAGGATGCAGCCAGTATTGCATCCTTCCCCATATGCGGCGCAGCACCGTGGCTTGCGCGTCCGGCAAAATCTACATCTATCTCACAGGTAGAGGCCATCATGGGGCCGGCAGCACAGGCAATACGGCCAATGGGTACATCTGGCATCATATGAAGGCCATAGATTTCCCTCACATCAGGCGCAGCCAGCGCGCCAGCTTCTATCATCCTCTTTGCGCCGCCTGTCGTCTCCTCCGCAGGCTGAAACAGAAGGACGACATCCTCTTCAAGCCTGTCCCGTCTGTCAGATACAAAATGGGCAAGTCCCAAAAGCACCGCCATATGACCATCATGACCGCAGGCATGCATTCTTTCCCTATGCCCGGAACGGAAAGAACATCCCTCCGGTTCTTCAATCGGCAGCGCATCTATATCCGAGCGGAACCCAATCGCACCGTGTCTTTTCCCTGATCCGCGGAATACGCACCGGATACCCGTATCCAGAACTTCCTCAAGCTCATCCGGATTGAAAGAGCGCAGTTTTTCCATCAGATACGCTTTTGTTTTGTATTCCTGATTTCCCAGCTCCGGTATCGCGTGAAGCGCCCGGCGATTTGCTTTCAGTTCCGGGTAGTACTGCTGTGCCTCTGCCTCATACCTCAGCATATCATCATTCCTTATCGACTGCATCTCCGCTGCAAATCCACACTTTCCTTGTTCCATCATATTCATCGGATGCAAATTCAGAAGCGATCCATCCGTTTGAATGAACATGGCTGCAGAAATGCCGCACCGCCAAAGCGAAACGGCGGCCCTTAATTAGTAACGTTCAAAATCCTGCTGATTGTATCACACAATCCTATTCCGGTCCAGTTGCTTTTTGTATCAAGTATAATCATTTCATACATAAAATCAATCTGCATGTTTCCGGCACGGCTATGGACGCTACGATTTCCAGCAAATGATTTCGTTTGGGTTCATACCGGTTTCTTCATTCCCCTGATAACAATCAGGCAGCCGTCACGTCTGGTGACGGCTGCCTGTACGTTTCAGGATACCTGTTTTCGGATTGGAAAGGTCAGACAGCGCCTTTTTGCAAAATCCGGAAAGACCAAATGGACATAGGATAAAAAGCGATACCGAAACGGTTTCCCTTCAAAAAGTCAGCAGACAGGTTCAAAGTCCAGATGGAAGGTGTAGCTGAATGACTCCTCCAGAAGAGCGTGACGGCGGTCAAGATCCGGTCCACAGCTGTTGCTGCCAACACCAGAATTCCTGTAATTGATCAGCAGCTCCGTGCAGTACTCATCCGGGATTTCCCACGTATGTGCTGCATTGTCCAGTCCTTCAATCGTCTGGTGCATCGCCGAGAACTCAAAGTCCTCACCTTCGACGCGTACAACCGCGTCTTTGCTGCCAAGCTGTACAAAGGATGCTCCAATATGATTGCCGCATTCCTGAGGCATGATATACGGGAAATACTGATCTGTTACCGTACTCTCATAGTAGCCCAGCTGTGTCCCGTTGCAGGCATCCGAATAAGACTCATTCGGTCCCCATGCCACATAACTGAGCTTTTCAAAATCTTCCCTGAGATGCAGACGCATGGCAAAACGCGGCAGATACAGACGGGCTGTCTGCAGCAGCTCTGCTTTTTCAGGATCAATAACAGACGGGAATTCCGGATTTCTCTTCGCCTCAATGCGCACCTGAATACCGGTTGCATCAAAGCTGTAATGAATATCCGCATAAACAAACGGTACACGGGACGGTGCGCCGACGAATCCGGAAACATGGACAGATGCACCGTCGGCTCCCTGCTCAACACCGGTTGCATAGAAATGCGCCCTGTGCATATGCTTCTCCCTGAAACGCAGTTTGATGTTGCGCTCATTGTCCGTAGATGCACGCCAGACTGTCAGATCAGTCGGTGTGACAAGCAGTTCAGTGCCATTCAGCCTGATGGATGTGAGCATGCCCGTTGCGCGGTCAATGGTATCCTGTCTATTCTCTGTCTCAATTTCCAGATAGCGGCCGTTTATGCCCGGTTTCTGGCAGACCGGCTCAGTCGAATGGGAGACCGGCTTTTTCGTCATATACGGGAACGTAAAGTAGCAGAGTTCAAGACCGTTTTGCACTCCGGTTTCTGGATCCGACGTCAGAATGGAGAGCTGTACAGCACCAAAGAATTCAGCTGCAGGCCGTTCAGATGGAATCGGCAGAACAACCGACTCCGTATCATGCGGCCCAACGGAGATCGTTGTCTCCCCTGCTGCTGCCTCCTGTCCGTCAGCAAGTACCGCCCAGCGGAGTGTAAAGGCTGACAGATTCGTGAAGTCGAGACGGTTTGTGACAGCAAAACGGCCCTCTGACAGGTCTTCCACCTGAATGTCCGCAGGCCGGTATGCAGTTTTCATGGAGAAATACCCCGGGCTCGGCCGGCGGTCCGGCTGAACCAGCCCATCCACGCAGAAGTTCCCGTCATGCGGGAATTCACCGCTGTCTCCGCCGTAGCCATACCCAAGCATTTTGCCTGGATGCTCGGGATCCGGCATCCGCACAGCATGATCGCACCATTCCCAGATACAGCCGCCAATCAGCCGCGGATAACGGTAAATCAGATCCCAGTAATCCTCAAGTCCTCCAGGTCCATTGCCCATTGCATGGCCGTATTCGCACATGAAGTAAGGACGTGGATCATCTGATTCCTTTCCCTGATACTCAACACCCTCAAGATCCGGATACATACGGCTGACAATATCTACACAAGGATCAATCAGACACTGGTCACGTCCATAGGGCGGGTCAGGATACGCTGTCCGCTCATAATGCACAGGTCTCGACGGATCTGCCTCATGGACATACGCAGACATCGCCCTGTGATTGTCACCGATCTGAGACTCATTGCCGAGAGACCAGATGATTACGCAGGGAAAATTCTTGTCGCGGTTAAGAAGCCGCTGCATCCGTCCGACATAGGCGTCTGTCCACTCCGTATTGCCGGAAAGAGAGGCAATGGCCTTTTCCGGACGTCTGTCATACGCAGCATCCGCGCCATGCGTTTCTATGTCACATTCATCCACAACATAGAAGCCAAGACGGTCCGCCAGCTGATAGAGATACGGACAGTCAGGATAATGGGACGTGCGGATGCAATTGACATTTGCCCGTTTCATCAGGTAAAGATCCTGCTCCATATCCGCCTTTGAAACGGTCCATCCCTTGTCCGGATGGGATTCATGGCGGTTAACGCCACGCAGTTTGACGCTCTGTCCATTGATCATGAGTTCGCGCCAGTCAGAGAATGATACCGTTCTGAATCCAAACTCGGCCTCAATGATCTCTCCACTGCACTCAAAACGTGCAGTGTAAAGCGCCGGTGTCTCAGCTGTCCACAGTGCAGGAT
>JAFUHD010000072.1 GCA_017469025.1 Clostridia bacterium | reverse complement strand
TGCTGGGCGTCATTACACAGGCGATTTCCTCAGCAGGCGGCGCCATGATTGCACAGGCACTTGGTGCAGGAAAGACGGAGCGTGTGCCGAAGGTCATCTACAACGCATTGTGGATAGTAGCGATTCCTGCCAGTATCTTTGCGCTGGTGACAGCACTGCACCACGAATGGGTCTTTGGTCTGTTTTCAAGTGATCCGCTGGTTCTGGATATGGCTGCCGTTTACATACCGGTAGCGCTGGTTCAATATGCAGGTGCCATGCTGAGACCGGCAAATTTTGCCCTGATCAATGGATCCGGAAATTCAAGACTGAATCTTCTGGTGGCGCTGCTGGATGGTATCTTCTGCCGTGTCGGCTTTTCGCTTTTCCTGGGCGTAATGCTTTCCTGGGGCATTCAGGGATTCTGGTATGGAAATGCATTTGCCGGCCTTGTGCCATTTGTGATCGGAGGCATATATCTGCTGTCCGGCACATGGAAAAAACGGGCTTCAAAGCCTGAGTGAGTAGAGGACAAGTGATGAAAAAACTACTGACGTTTCTGACAAAGTACCGCAGGGAGAGCATTCTTGCCCCCGCGTTCAAACTGTCTGAAGCCCTGATGGATCTGCTGGTTCCGCTGGTGGTGGCTGCAATCATCAATCAGGGAATTGCCAACGGAGATACAGGTGTTATTCTCCGCTGTTTCCTGATCCTGATTCTCCTGGCAGTACTTGGGATGGGATTCTCATTTACAGCACAGTGGTTTGCGGCCAGAGCCAGTGTAGGCATGGCTACGGACCTGCGGCAGGCGCTGTTTGAGCACATTCAGCGGCTCACCTATTCGGAACTGGACAGTCTGGGCACGGATACCCTGATTACAAGGATGACGAGTGATCTGAATCAGGTTCAGAATGGTGTCAATCTGGCACTCCGGCTGGTTTTGAGAAGTCCTTTTATTGTGTTTGGCGCCATGATTATGGCGTTTACCATTGATTTGCAGTGTGCACTGATTTTTGCAGTTGCCATCCCGGTTCTGGCTGTAATCGTCTTTGGCATCATGCTGGCCTGTATTCCCCTCTATGCCAAAGCGCAGGCGGGACTTGACCGTCTTCTCGGTCTGACACGTGAAAATCTGACGGGTGTCCGGGTGATTCGCGCCTTTTGCGGAGAGCAGAAGGAAATTGATGAATTTGACCGCCGGAATGCTGCACTGACGAAAATGAATGAGTTTGTTGGCCGCCTGTCTGCACTCATGAATCCGCTGACATATCTGCTGATTAATGTGGCAACCATTTTTCTGATCCGTCAGGGCGCGCTGCGTGTTCATCTGGGCGCCCTTCAGCAGGGGAATGTTGTTGCGCTTTACAATTACATGGCGCAGATCATTGTAGAGCTGATCAAACTGGCTTCCCTGGTGATTACCCTGAACAAATCGCTTGCATGTGCAAACCGGATTGAAAAGATTTTTGATGTTCAGCCCAGCCTTCAATATGCTGAGAAGACAGCAAATGGATCCATGGATGCACCTGCAGTTGCGGTCGATGGTGTCTGTTTCACATACACAGGCGGCGGTGCAGAGGCACTGCAGGATATTTCGTTTACAGCCGGCCGTGGAGAAACCATAGGTGTTATTGGCGGCACAGGATGCGGCAAGACGACACTGGTGAATCTGATTCCCCGGTTTTATGATGTGAATGCCGGTACGGTTCAGGTGGATGGTGTCGATGTCAGAAAATATCCAGAAGGGGCACTGATTCAGAAAATTGGCATTGTTCCGCAGAAAGCAGTTCTTTTTGAGGGAACCATCCGGGAAAACATGCAGTGGGGAAATCCGCAGGCGACAGATGATGAGATCTGGAAAGCGATTGATTTTGCACAGGCCCGGGAAGTGGTTGAAGGAAAGCAGGGTGGACTGGATGCCGTGATTGAGCAGGGTGGACGGAATCTGTCAGGAGGCCAGCGTCAGAGACTGTGTATTGCGCGTGCACTTGTAAAGACCCCTGAGATTCTGATACTGGATGATTCGGCATCCGCTCTGGATTTTGCGACGGATCTCCGCCTGAGGCAGGCGATCAGGTCATTGGATGGTCAGATGACCGTTTTTATTGTTTCCCAGCGGACAGCCAGTGTACGGACAGCGGACAGGATCCTTGTTCTGGATAATGGACACCTGGCCGGTGTGGGAACGCATGATGCTTTGCTCAGGGAATGCCCGGTGTATCAGGAAATCTATTATTCACAGTATCCGGACGAACGCCCGGAAACGGGGAAGGAGGCAGCTAAATGAACAGTGGGAAAAAAGTTCAGGCAAACAGTACTGAAACCCTCAAAAAGGTTCTGGCCGTGATTGGCCGTTACAGGCTGCTTCTGTTCTTCAGCGTAGTGCTGGCGGCAGTGGCCGCCGTTATGCAGCTGTATGTGCCGATTCTGTTTGGCGATGCCATTGATCTGGTTGCGGGGAAAGATGCCGTTGATTTTGCCGGGATCGGCAGAATACTGATCTGGATTCTGGCGCTGATCCTGGCAGCTTCCGGGATGACATTTATCATGAATCTCATCAATAACCGTCTCACATACAGGACGGTTCAGGACATTCGTGCCAAAGCCATCCGGCGGATTCAGGTGCTGCCGCTTTCCTATCTGGATGCACACAGTACGGGCGATATTGTTCAGCGTGTTATTGCAGATACGGATCAGCTTGCTGACGGTCTTTTGCTGGGCTTCTCACAGCTGTTTTCCGGTGTGGTAACCATACTCTTCACCCTGGGGTTCATGCTGTCGAAGAGCGTGGAAATCACATTGCTTGTCCTTGTACTGACACCGGTCAGTTTTCTGGTGGCACGTTTCATTGCAACGCGTTCCTACACGATGTTTAAGAAACAGACAGATACGCGCGGAAAACAAACCGCACTGATCAATGAAATCATTGGAAATGAGAAGGTCGTTAAGGCCTTTGGATGTGAGGAACGGGTATCAGGCCGTTTTTCAAAGATCAACGAGGAGCTTCGAAAGTACTCTCAGAGTGCGGTCTTTTTCAGCTCCCTGACAAATCCATCCACGCGTGCTGTAAACAATGTCATATATGCGGTTGTAGCGCTGAGCGGCGCACACCGGATTCTGTCAGGTGCACTCAGTGTCGGCGGACTTACTGTGCTTCTGTCCTATGCAAACCAGTATATGAAACCATTCAATGATATCAGTTCGGTCATTACGGAACTTCAGAATGCGCTCGCGTGTGCTGCCCGCGTCTTTGAACTGATTGAAGCCGTGCCTGAACCGCGTGAAACAGATCATGTGCTGACTGCAGGTGAGGGATGCGTTGATATCCGGGACGTCTCTTTCTCCTATGACAAGTCCAAACAGCTCATTGAACATTTCAGTTTTACTGCAAATGCCGGAACAAAGACGGCCATTGTAGGGCCGACCGGCTGCGGCAAGACAACGCTCATCAATCTCCTGATGCGTTTTTATGATGTCGACCGGGGCGAAATCTGTGTGGACAGCCAGAACATTGCCGGTATTACCAGACATTCACTGCGCAGAAAGTACGGCATGGTTCTGCAGGAGACCTGGCTTCGTGAGGGCACGGTTCGTGAGAATGTAGCCTTTGGAAAACCGGATGCAACGGATGAGGAAATCATTCAGGCATGTAAAGACGCGCACAGCTGGTCATTTATCAGGCGGATGCCGGAAGGTCTTGATACCGTCATCCGGGATGACAGTCTCAGTCAGGGGCAGAAACAGCTGCTTTGTATTACGAGAATCATGCTGTGCCATCCACCCATGCTGATACTGGATGAGGCAACATCTTCCATTGATACCCGAACGGAACTCAAAATACAGGATGCCTTCGACACACTCATGAAAGGCAGGACAAGCTTTATCGTTGCGCACCGCCTTTCAACCATTCACAATGCAGACAACATTCTTGTCATGCAGAATGGACGTGTGATTGAACAGGGAAATCACGATTCCCTGATGGCACAAAATGGATTTTACACGTCGCTGTACAATGCACAGTTTGCTGGTCTTGAGGCAGGCTGAACGTAAAAAAAGGGCAGGAAATCCGCACGAGTGAACGTGTGGACTTCCTGCCCTGTATTATTTGTCTGTCTTATGTGGAGGATCCCAGGCGGCTATTGCCTTCCCTGATTATGCCGCTGATTGTAAGCGCACCCAAAATGCCCATCTGTCCTGCATCCGCAGCGGCAACAGGTTCAGCCGCGCAGCTGCTCACTTCAGTGAGTACATCCAGAAAAGCGCTCTGCAAAGGGGATTTGCCGGCAATATAGATCTGTATGTGCTGTCCTTTTGTGAAGCTGTCCATTGCCTTGACATCCTCAGCCAGAACCGCACCCAGAATCCAGTTCTGAATGGCGGCGGTATCCTGGCCCCCGAGGGTTTTCAGAATGCGGCCGGCAAAAGCAGCACGGCCGAGACCGCTCCTGACACATTCTGCAGCACCTGCTCTGACCAGATCCGGTGAATAGGATTCTGCGGGGAGAAAGGTGTGACCGACGGCATCTGACAGTATGGTATGATGGGTAATGGAATCAAGCAGTTCTCCTGAGATGGAGGTCATGCATCCGAGAATTGTACCGTCTGAGCGCATGTGAACGAATTTGTTATGGGATCCGGGTAGGACAAAGAGAGCATCCCTGCAGGGATGAAGAAGCTGATAGAGCCCAATTGATTCGGTTTCCTCACCACGCATCATGTCCATGGCAGCACAGTTTGAAAGGTTAACTGCTTCTGCAAAATTCCGGACACCCGGGATAAACCGGATGGGGAAGGGGCAGACATCCGGAAATGATCTGGTTACCATGTACCGAGCGAGGTCATCTTGAGATGCAGGGGCGGGAACATGCGGTATTTCAACAAGCCCCATGCCGCTGGTAATCATGCCATATGCGATGCAGTCTGTAACAGAAGCCCTGGAAAGCGTATGCCTGTCGAGCAGTTCATTTATTGTATCCCGCAGAAGCGTTTTGAGGCGCATGTTGTTTCCATCCATGGCGGTACAGCGTACACCGCCGTCTGTTTTCCGGGAGTCGATTACCGCCAGGGTGTCCGCGTTAAGGAGGTGGACTCTCAGATTGGTCGTGCCTCCGTCAATGATGAGGATAACGTTCATCTGGCTGCCTCCCAGTCATGTACAGCTTTGACAAAGGCGAGAGCGCGCGCTTCAATTGCCGCATAATCACCGCTCTTTACAGCTGCAGGAATGACAAGTGGACCACCAAGACCGAAACCGCAGACACCGGCATCCAGAAAGGCAGGAATATTATCCACGGACATGCCCCCGACCGCACTGAGCGGTATATGTCCCAGTGGTCCGCGTATGGCTTTAATATAGCCGGGACCGAGATTTCCGGCAGGAAAGATCTTTACAATGTCTGCGCCTGAACGCCAGGCAAGCTCAATTTCCGTAGGTGTCATTGCACCGGGCATGGAAACCATATCCAGCTCACGCGTGCGGTGTATCACATCCGGATTCACATTTGGGGTAATGACCAGGGATGCACCTGCCTCATGTGCGGCTTCTGCTTCCTCAACAGACAGTGCCGTACCGCAGCCGATGACAAGTGTATCTCCATACTTGCCGGATACATGCTGAATCTTTGCTGCAGTCGCCTCGATACAGTCCGGCTGCCCGTGATCAAAGGTAAATTCCAGTACATGAATGCCGCCTTCCAGCAGTGCCTGTACAACGCAGTCTGTGTGTTCCATGGGAACACCGCGAAGGATGGCAATCAGCTTATGGGTTTTAATCTGTTGAAGCGCAGTTGAACGTGTGAATGTCATAGCATACCTCCGGAGAACATTACAACGGTTTATACGCCCATTATATGCGGTTTCAGTACATTTGTCATATGCCGGAATGACTTTGAACGAAAAAACTGTCGGTATGTCCAGTCAGGCAGTCATCTGATTTAAGCCCGTCCAGTCTCCGGTTTCCGGATCCAGTATAAAACCGGATCCATTATGGACCTGATAGGCAAAATAGTCTTTCTTTGGACGGGCATAGGCTTCCATGATGGCCATAATGGTCCCGCCGTGGACAATAAGGGCATTTGTGTTTTTCATCCTGGGGAGAAGCTGCTGAAAAGCGGAAACAGATCTGCTGGCAAACATAAGACGGCTTTCTCCGCCAGGGAAGGGCAGTGTACCGCCGGAATCAATCCATGCCTGGTAGTCTTCCCGTCCGTTCAGTTCTGCGTAATTCCTGCCTTCGAAGCGACCAAAGTCGCATTCCCTGAAGTCATTCACAATCTGCGGGGGCACAGCGGGATAGATGACTTTGGCAGTCTCAAGACAGCGGCGCATAGGGCTGACGAATACGCGGCAGGCTTCCGGATAATGTGAACGCTGCAAAACCTGGATTCCCTCTTCGCACAGAGGTTCATCTGTCCGGCTGCCGATATACCGTCCTTCCAGGTTTCCCTGTGTGGCACCGTGACGAATCAGAATGATCTTCATTTGATACGTACGCCTATACCGCATACAACACGGATTACCTGCTCTGCCTGACGGGCAATGGTACAGAGTGCCCGTCCAACGGTTTCGCGCCACAGACGGTCATTTTGATCAATCGGAACGATGCCGGATCCGATTTCATCCGAAACGATCACACAGTCAGGCTGCGTTTCGCAGAGTGTTTTGATATATTCCTGTATATCGGCATGCTGATTCATTTTTTCACGGATCAGCAGATGAAAGTCTTCAATGATAACAGCATCCGGATTTTGAGTGCGGGCCAGTGCTGCCTGCCCCTGAAAGGCGCCGCCTATGTACAGCTTCATATGATTTTTCCTCCCAAAACAATACAGGCGATGCCAGTGATTTCGGAAATCTGGAGGAACCAGCCGGCAAGATCACCGGTTACGCCGCCAAAGTACCTGTCAGTCATTCTGCAATAATATACCACGGTGAGTGCAGTAAACAGCAGATGAAAAACGGCACGCATCCCAAGCGCATAGAATAAACAGCAGGTACAAAGCAGCACATACAGGATGGATGAACGCCGGACGGTGCCGGATGCGGCACTGCCTGCAAATCCGGAAAGCATACCATTTTGCCGGGCCTGTTTCCGTGTGACGGACAGGTAGGCACTCAGGGCACGTGAAAGGACAAAACAAATGCAGACAGGCAGGGCGTCCTCCAGGGTACACTCTGAGAGCAGTCCGGTCATGAGCAGGAGATAGACAGCACAACCGATGACTGCAAAGGCGCCGACATGACTGTCCTTAAGGATTTCCAGCCGCTTTTCAGGCGGCTGCCAGGAGGCCAGAGCATCACAGGTATCCATGAATCCATCCATGTGGATGCCGCCTGTAACAAGAAGCGGCAGAGAAGCTGCAACGCATCCCTTTAGCAGCGGACCGACAGACAGCTTTTCACACAGAAAAAGCCATACTGCCATGATGAAGCCTGTGACAAGACCGATCAGAGGAAAAAAACAAAAGGTGAGTCTGCGGTTTTCATCGGTCCATGATACAGCGGGCATGGGAATGCGGGAATATGTTGAAAATGCAATGACAAGTGATGAAAACAGGTGCAAGGTATGCCTCTTTCTTTGTATTCGCCTGTCGGAACAGGACATCCGGGAAGGAAGCAGCGTATTCATAAAACAGCTTAAGCTTTCGGCATCGTATCAACCGCAGATGTCTTTTTTGACAGACCGTCACAGAGTGCCAGGCTATTTCCTTTCAGGAAAACCGGAATGGAGTAGACGACTTCTACAACATGATCCGCAACGGCTGCGAGACTGCGGTTAATCTCTGCCAGATGATGCATATACTGCCGGGTTTCATCTGAATACGTGTCTCCGTCTGAAAAAACATCATTTGTGACCACAAAAAAGTGGCTACAGCGTTCAGAAAGGCGAAGGAATCCGGGCAGAATGCGGGTCCAGTTTCCTCCGCCGAACATTTCATTGGCCAGAAGATTCGGAATGTCTTCGAGCAGAACGGTGGTATGCTCTGGTAAATGTATCGAACCGATATCTGTCGGGCATTCAATGGTTTCGAAATTCATTCCAGCCCGCTGACGGCGGTGGCGTTCAATACGCATGCCGGTTTCCGGATCCATGTACTGCATGGTAGCCAGATAATATTTCTGTTCCGGCGAGATTGCGTGGATGGTTTTTTCCGCCCAGACGGATTTCCCGCAGCCACTTCCGCCGGTGATCAGGGTAATCATAATTCGCCTCCCAGAGGTCTGTATGCCTCCATGTTGAGACTGTCAAAGGTATGCTGCCCGGTATAGACGGCATAGGCTGCATCCAGAAGTGGGAAGAGGAGAACCGCGCCGGTACCTTCTCCGAGAGCCAGATCTGCATGGAGGACGGGAGACAGATGCAGGGCATCCATCAGGCAGGTGGAAACTGGTTCCCGCCCAAGATGGGACGCCAGCAGATATGACTGTACCTGAGGCTCTATACGCATTGCGGCAAGGGCGGACACTGCGGAGATGACACCGTCTATTATAATAGGGAGGCCGCAGGCAGCAGCGCCGATGAATGCACCTGTCATACCTGCTATTTCAAAACCGCCAAGTGCAGCAAGTGTATCTACAGGATCATTCAGGGACCCTGCGTTTACATGCAGGGCATGCCGGATGATTTCTTTTTTATGTGCCAGCCCGGCATCAGACAGTCCGGCACCGCGTCCTGCTGCATTTTCAGGCGAAAGATTCAGATAGGCACAGGAAAGGGCGGCGGCACTTGTGGTATTGCCGATGCCCATTTCGCCGGTAGCGATGAGCCGGTATCCGCGTTCACGCATGCCGTTCACGAGCCGGATACCTGCCTGAATGCCTTCTTCAGCCTGTCTGCGGCTCATGGCGGGACCGGATGACAGATCTGCTGTTCCGTTTCCCAGACGGTGCAGGATGATGCGGGGATCGTCTGCCGGCTCTGACATGCCCATGTCAATGCAGAATACGTCTGCATTCGTACTGCCGGCCATCAGGTTGATATTCGATGTCCCCTGCGCAATGGATAATGCGACACGACGTGTGACATCACTGCCGCATTGAGAGATGCCCTGGCAGGTTACACCATGATCACCGCAGAAAACAAGTACACAGCGGGGAACAATGGCAATATCAGCGGTTCTCTGGATGGCGGCGATCCGGGTGATCATGGATTCCAGATGGCCCAGTGAATGAAGCGGTTTTGCCACGTGGTCCCAGCGCTGCCGGGCTTCCTGACGTGCAGTTTCGGACAACTGTATCATAGTTAGCTTACCCATATCTTTAAAAGAAAAATATTCAAAAGGCAGATGAATGTCAGAAGAAGCAGGCTGGAAAGGCAGAGAAGCCGGCAGGACTGATGGATGTCATCCGGTACCGCATCCCTGTCATTGTCTCCGATGAAAGGCTTTTCAACCGGTTTTCCAAAATAATCGTGCGTTCCGCCAAGCTGTATGTGAAGGGCACCGGCTGTCGCAGATTCACTCCAGGCGCAGTTTGGACTCTTGTGGTTGCGATGATCCCGTACCATGATGCGGAATGCATTCTTACCATCGAGCCCAAGCAGGAAGCTGGAGAGAATCATGAGAATACCTGTGAGTCTTGCAGGCACATAATTGAGGAGATCATCGAGACGGGCACTGCTCCATCCGATATCACGATAGTGTTCATCCAGATAGCCGACCATGGAATCCAGTGTGGAGGCGGCTTTAAATCCCCAGAGAAGAATGGGACCGCCCAGTGCATACAACATAGGGGAAATGACGCCGTCAGTTGTATTTTCTGCGACTGTTTCAACGGTTGCCTTAATGACTTCCTCGCGGCTTAGCGAAGCTGTATCGCGTCCGACAATACGCGCAACCTGATGGCGCCCCTTCTGAAGACTTTCATCAAGTGCACGTCTGACACCATATGCTTCGCTGACCATGGAACGGGCTGCAAGTCCCATCCAGTCAAGCAGGGAAAGCACAATGATGCAGGGAAGATGTCCCCAAAACCGTGCCAGACAGATGAGAATAAAAACGGTGAACATGGTCAGAACAACAGTGGATGCGGTCAGTATGACTGCCCCGGCTCTCAGATTTTTACTGTGCAGCCGGATTTTCTTTTCCGCCCAGCTGATATATCTGCCAATGATGCAGACGGGATGATAAAGCCATTCCGGATCACCGAGAATGGCATCCAGAATGAAACCAATGATCAGCGCAATTACATAATCCTTATTCATTTTTTGCCCTGCAGAATGCGATAAATGGCATCCATATCGATGCTCGCACGGACGATGTCCGCGATTCTGTCGAATTCCCGTTCCCGGAACGCGTCCAGTGTCTGAACCTGTGCTGGTTTTTCCGGAGAACTGCGTTTCCGGATATGTCCGGTCAGCTTGGAAAAGAAGATGCCGTCGTCAAATATGCCGTGCAGATAGGTTCCGAGAATGTTCATGTCCGCATTGCATATGCCGTCTGTATATCCGCCTATCTGAAGCCAAGGAACCGCCTCCGAGCCATAGTGGTTTTTGCCGGCGTGTATTTCATATCCGTCCAGAAGCTGGCCGTTCAGAGATGAAAGCCAGCCGTCCGCGCAGCAGATGACCCCCGTGGACTGGGTGGTCTTCTTCTCTGTGTCAAAGGTTACATCCATATCCAGCAGTCCGAGACCGGCGGCTTCAGGAATGCTCGATTCCATGTGATGAGGGTCCATCAGTCTGTTTCCAAGCATCTGATATCCGCCGCAGATGCCGATCACCATTCCTCCGGAGCGGGCGTGGCGGAGAATGGGTATATCCATGCCGCGCCGGCGCAAATCAAGCAGATCTTCAATGGTATTTTTGGTACCGGGGAGGATAATGATATCTGCCTTTTCAAGGTCATCCGGGGTTTCAGCGTAATGTACACGAACTTCCGGCTGAAGGGTCAGTGCCTGGAAATCCGTGAAATTCGAAATATGCCGGAGCCGTACAACCGCAATATCCAGGTCACCTTTTCCGGATGAGCGGTGAAACCGTTCTGTTACACTGTCCTCATCCTCAAGTTCGACATCCATCCAGGGAATGACGCCCAGTACAGGAATCTGAATGCGCTCTTCAAGCATGCGGAGTCCTGGTTCGAGAATTTTGACATCACCACGGAATTTGTTGATAATGACGCCTTTTACCCGGCTGCGTTCCTCATCTGTGAGCAGCATGATGGTGCCAAGCAGTGAGGCAAATACCCCGCCCAGATTGATATCTCCGACCAGAATAACCGGCGCATCCGCAGCCCTGGCCATGGACATGTTGACGATATCACCTTCCCGCAGATTGATCTCTGCGGGGCTGCCTGCCCCTTCGATTATGACATAATCCATCCCGTTTTCCAGATCTTTATATGTCCTTTTAATCTTTTCGCGCAGTTCAGGTTTGTACTGATGATATTCCATGGCCGTCATTGAGCCAATGACCCGCCCGTCTACGATGACCTGACTTCGTCGGTCTCCAACCGGTTTCAGAAGAACAGGATTCATTCGGATATCAGGTTCGATACCTGCAGCCTGGGCCTGAGTGACCTGTGCACGTCCCATCTCCCGACCGTCTCTGGTGACAAACGAATTGAGGGCCATATTCTGTGCTTTAAATGGTGCAACATGATAACCGTCCTGTTTCAGGATTCTCAGCAGCGCCGCACACAGAACGCTTTTTCCAACCGATGAGGCGGTTCCCTGAATCATAAGGCATTTTCCCTGCATATTTCCTCCTGAATGTCTGTGTGATGAAACAAATAGACGCTGACAGCAGTTTGAACAGAAAAAAGAAGACGGCAGGGCCTTCATCTGTTTTTAGAAAGGGGGTGCCAGTCTGACAGGTTTCAGTTTCGGTCAGGCCGGTCTATTACAATGACATCAATGCCTTTCGAAAGCGCTGGAAGGACCTTTTCTTCAATGCCGCCTGCTGTACCTGAGTCCTTGGTAACCATGACCTGTATTTGCAGCAGATCATAAAGGGCATCATTAAATGCAGCAGAGAATGGTCCCTGCATGGCGATGATGTGAGAGGGAAGCAGACCGGCATCTGTGCATCTTGTGAGTGATTCCACTGTGGGCAGAACGCGGGCATAAAGCCGGTCTCTGCTGACGGCTGCGGTAAAACTTGAGAGGGTCTGGCTCCCGGTTGTCAGGAGTACATTTCCTGGGCTCCGGGCAGCAGCGGCAGCTGCAGCGGCTGCGTCAGGGACATGCACGACCAGACTGCGCCATGCGCCGGGCTCAGCGGGGCGCTCTATACGCGTGAGCGGAACATGAAGCCGTAAGCAGCACGAACGGATGTTTGCGCTGACAGCTGCCGCATATGGATGGGTAGCATCAATGACCCGGTCCGGCTGCAGTGTTTGCATGAAAGAGAGCATCTCATCCGCATTCAGCCGGCCGATCCGGCAGTCTGTTCCCGGCGGGAGCAGGGAGGCGGCATAACTGCTGGTTACACACATAACGGCATCAGGATAATTGGAAAGCGCTTCGCGTCCTTCCGTCGTTCCACCGAAAATCAGGACTTTAGACATGAAGACAGTGCCTCCAGGAGAAGGATGTTCTGTGCATCGTCTTTGACAGCAAGACGGAGGTAGTGCTCATCAAGGCCGAATGATTCACAGGTGCGTACCAGAATTCCGAGATCTCTGAGCCGCGAAGTGATGGGACGCATGTCAGTATTGAAACGGACCAGCAGGAAATTGGTCTGGGAAGGGAAAACGTGTGCGCCCAGTTCTGACAGAGAATGGGAAAAGCGTTCACGACGTGCCTGATTCAGTTGGATATCTGTGAGAATTTCATTCACATGTAACGGCAGTGCGGCGGCAATTGCGGCCGCGAAGGTATTCAGAGCCCATGGAAGCTGGCGTTTCTCCAGAACGGCAATGATTTCGGGCGTGGAGATGATATACCCAAGACGTATGCCGGGGATGCCGAACAGTTTTGTCAGGGAACCGACAACGGTCAGCGCGGGAGAGACATAGCGGCGGACACTGTGAGACGGGCAGAAATCGATAAATGCTTCGTCTACGATCAGTTCGCAGCTATGGGATTTCAGCTTTTCTGCAATATCCAACACGGTATCAGCTGTCAAGGCGTCCCCGGTCGGATTATTGGGATTGCACAGCACAAAGTCTGCATCGCTCCCGATGTGCCTGACGTCGTGTGGAACGGTGATTTCGAGAAGGGGACGTCCGTGTACTTTTGCCCGGCTGGCATATTCGCCAAATGTCGGCGGCTGAATCAGGACCGGACCTGTACGCAGGGACAATACCATGTCTATGGCGGCTGCGCCGCCGGCTGTGGGGAGCACCTGGCGTTCCGGAACACCCAGATATCGGGCAATGCCCTCTCTGGCGCCACGCAGCGTCAGGTCCGGATAATAACGGATGTCGGAGACGGCACGCTGGATCACAGAAAGGATCCAGCCGGGAGGGCCTTCCGGACGGAGATTTGCGGAGAAGTCCAGCCAGGTGTCCGGACCGTTTCCCTGCCAGACATTTCCACCATGGATCATAGGAAAAACCTCCGAACCAGATCAGGGCGGTCGCCAAAGCAGACATGTGAAAAAGAGCCGAGCGTGTTGGCTTTCTCATAGCCGCAGGCCCATATCTCATCAGAAGACATTTTGTGGACCTGATAGACCAGCTTTGCATTTTTCTTTGGTGCAGCAACGGCATGATGGAATTCGTGTCCCGGAAAGGCAATGCCGGTTCTGTCTATAACCAGAGTATAACCAAAGTGCTGCAGTTTCGGAGACATTTTACAGGAAAGCGGCAGAAAGCCGGTCATGGGAACATCGTCAATGGACTGCCCAAGATACATGAGGCCGCCGCATTCTGCGTAACAGGGAAGCCCGTCTGAGAGCAGGTTCCGGATCTGTCTTTTCATGGAGCGATTCTCTGCCAGCTGTTTGGCAAAAACCTCCGGGTATCCTCCGCCGATATACAGTCCATTCAGGTCGTCAGGCAGTTTGGAATCATGAAGCGGAGAGAAGAAACAGAGTTCCATTCCACACTTGCGGAGGGTGTCCAGATTGTCAGCATAGTAAAAGTGGAAGGCTTCATCCCGTGCAATGCCTATACGGTAATCAAAGGCATTGGGCATAAAAACACTGTTTATGGATGGCAGAAATGCCGTCGGAAGGGCGGGTGCTTTAGCCAGTTTGAGCAGAAGGTCCAGATCGAGGGTCTGCATGGCAGCTTCAGCAGCCTGACTGACACGGTTTGCCAGATCCGGCGTTTCCACAGCCGGAACGAGTCCAAGATGGCGGCTGGGCAGGTTCAGACAATTCTGCTTTGTCAGATACCCGATACAGGGAAGACCTGAGTAATGCGAGACAGCTTTTTTTATGAGGTTGTAGTGATGTTCTCCTGAGACCCGGTTGACAAGCACACCGACGATCTGATTCTCCGGAACCATATTGAGAAATCCGGATACCGTGGCAGCAAGGCTTGCGGCACCGCCGGAAGCGTCAACGACAAGAATGACCGGCGTTTTGGTCATTTTTGCAATTTTCCAGGTGGAATGATCCAGTGAGACCGGATCTGTACCGTCGTAGTAGCCCATTACGCCTTCAATAACGCATATATCTGCATCACTGTCAAGCACTCGGAGAATGGAATAGTCCGTCATGAGCCAGCTGTCAAGATTGTAGGACGGGCGCTGACAGACAGCCGCATGAAATTCCGGGTCAATGTAATCAGGACCGACCTTATAAGGCGCAACGGTCAGACCGCGGCGCATCAGGGCAGCCATCACAATAAGGGAAGCAGTGGTTTTGCCGCAGCTGCTTCCAGTCCCTGCCAGCAGTATTCTCATGGCCGTCCTCCTGGAATGCCGTACAGAAGGGCATTGACAATGGCTGCCGCCACATTGCTGCCGCCGCGTCTGCCCATGGCAGCAATACAGGGCAGGCCAGAAGCCCACAGGCGTTCTTTCGCTTCAACAACATTGACAAAGCCGACGGGGACCCCGATGACCCCGATTTGCGCGCCGGAATGCTGAATGGATGCTGCACGGTCCAGCAGCGGAAACAGGAAGGTTGGCGCGTTTCCGCAAACAAAAAGCTTTGGACCGGACTTTTCAAGTGCATGTTCCATGGAAATTTGTGCACGTGTTGTCTGCCTTGCTTTCGCTTCGCTTGCGATAAGCGGATCTGCCATGAAGCATTCGGCTGTTGCACCAACAGCCCTGATGGCACTTTTGCTGATGCCGGCCAGGGCCATGTTTGTATCTGTAATCACTGTGGCACCGCTCCTGAGGAGTGCACGCATATAATCAACCACGCCAGGGGTAAAACGGAGCGTATCGGCAAATGAAAAGTCTGCGGTGGCATGGATGACGCGCAGGACGATGGGACGGATGTCGGGGGCAAGCGGTGTCTGCAGTTCAGATTCGATGATTGCCATGCTCCGGCGTTCAATTTCAAGGGGATCCATTACCATTCAACTCCTTTTCGCGCACCAAGTTTTTCCGTAATGAATGGATGACGCTCAGCCAGAATCCGGCTGATATAATCCGCCCTGCTGAGCAGTGCCTCCGGTGCATTCCGGCCGGTGACAACGGTTTCACCGGCAGCAAGTGCGGCTGAAATCAGGGCATCTGCCATGTCCGGATCTACCGTTTTGAGAGACATCGCGACAGCAAGTTCATCCAGAATGATGGTATCCGGATGGGTTGACTCAATGCAGGACAGTACACTTTGTGCAAATGCTGTCTGCAGGCGCACGGTATCTGCCAGTTCATCCGGTGTCATGCGGAATGTAAAACCGGAGATGGGCGGCGCTGTCATGACAACAGCATCCGGAAAGGTACGAAGTGCGTTGAGTTCGCCGGAGGTGCCATCTTTCATGAACTGGGCAATGAGAACGGTCTGACCGTGGCCGAGACTTCTCAGGGCAAGTCCCATGGAAGCGGTGGTCTTCCCTTTGCCGTCACCGGTATAGACGTGCAGTTTATGTATCATGATATTCTCCTATAATCTGGCCGGAACTGTCCAGCATCATGGTGTCTATGAGAATCCGGTCATGTGTTCTGGCATGCAGATAGACGGATGCAGCCTGACAGAGGGATGACCATACCGGACTGTATCCGGAATCCGTTATGACAGAAATCAGTCCGTCCAGTGTGACGCTTTCCATAACCTGTGCAAGCAGCGGAACCGGAGCACCCATCAGGGCGAGACGGGCGCAGAGTGTTTCCCTGCGTCCGTCACCGTAACGGCTGTGGGTCTGCATGCATCCGCCGGCAACCTTGACAAGCTTGCCGGGCTGACCTGCAAGCAGCATGCGTAAAAAGCCCAGTTCGCAGGCAGTGTCTGAGGCAAAACCGACAAAATTGCTGATCTGTACGCACGGCAGTCCTGGGCGCAGCTGATTTACTGCGGTTTCTCCCTGACTGCCGAATACGAGTGCGACTGTGTCCGCGCCGGCAGTGCGGTGCATCTGCAGTTCAAGACGAATGGTTTCCGTTATGGCTTCATCGCTCATGGGATGAACAATACCGGTTGTACCGAGAATGGATAAACCGCCTTCAATGCCAAGACGCGGATTGAAGGTTTTTACAGCCAGAATCTGTCCGTCAGTAATGCCTATGGTTATCTCTGCAGCCATGCGGCCAATGATGGAACGGACTGCCTGTTCAATCATCTGTCTGGGAACAGGGTTAATAGCCGGTTCACCGGGGGACAGCTTGAGCCCTGGCCGCGTGATGGTGCCGACGCCATCTCCGGCACGGAAACAGAGTGCGCCGTCGTGTCCGGACAGCTTTACCTCTGCCCAGACTTAGCATCCGTCAGTGATGTCAGGATCGTCTCCCGCATCTTTGTAAACAGCACATCGGTATGGTGCAAGCGCGTGTACTGCAGGACGGTATTGGGACCCATCCGGCAGGATCACGCTGACACTTTCCGGCATTTCACCCTCTGCCTGCCAAAGACAGGAGGCAAGTGCACATGCGGCAGCACAGCTGCCCGTGGTAAATCCGTTTCGAAGCTTTGTCATAGATCAGCATCTCCGGAGAGGGCGAGCGTCATACTGTCCATCACGGTTTTCCCAACAAGGAGTCGGCCGCCAGCCTGAACGGCTGCACGCTCACAGACATTGTCAACGCCGACTGTTTTTTCCACAAAATCGGAATGCGTAAAATCACCCTGAAGCGCGCGGAGCATATCTGCCGGATAGGTCAGAAACGGCAGATGATATTTGGCGGCAAAAGTGAGAATTGCCGGTTCATCCCGTTTCACGTCAATGCTGGAAAGAGCACGGACAGACAAAATGGAAATGCCGCACTGTCTGAGAAATGCCAGAATCTGGCTTTCAAGCAGTTCAGATGAAATCCCCCGTCTGCACCCAATGCCAATCACAACTGTCCGCGGCCGGAGCCAGAGCGTTACGGGAAACGGCGGCGTCAGCATACGTTCTGTAATGGCAACACCAATCTGACGTCCGTCCAGGGCTGATGAGGAAACGGCTTTAATGCATTCCGGGTTTTCAATGGTACACTGGTTTTCCTTGGCCCAGGTATCAATTGCAGGTACATGCCGGACATCTGTCGCAGTGGTAATGACTGCCTGAGCACCGGTTATTTCTGCCAGCTGCCTGGCCAGCGCGTTGGCTCCGCCGAGATGCCCGGAGAGAATCGGAATGATGTAGGAACCGCTTTCATCCATGACCAGAACAGCGGGGTCCGTCGTCTTGCTCTGTATGAGTGGCGCAATTGCCCGGACAGCAATACCGCACGCTCCGATGAATAACAGTGCATCCGATGTATAAAAGTGATCTCTGGTCCACTGCATTACGGGAATTCCCCGGTCTATTGGGATATTCAGTCTGCCCGACCATTGTTCTCCCATATCTGTAAAAGCAATGGCACTGATATTCATGGGTGTCCCTCCCTGAAAAGATGGGAAAACGCCGGATCGTACAACCGGGAGCGGGTTCGGAAATCGGAAAGAAACCGTCCCACCAGAATGAGTGCAGTCCGCCGGATGTGCGCTGCCTGCCCGGGCAGTGTTTTAAGGTTGCCGAGGATAATCTCCTCATCCGGCCAGGATGCCCTGTAAACGACCGCAGCAGTCGTATCTTCCGGATAACCGCCGGCTATCAGTTCCTGACAGAGCTTCGGCAGCATGCCGGCACTGAGAAAGAGAATCATGGTACTGCCATGTGCAGCCAGGGAACGGATGGATTCAGCATCCGGAACCGCGGTTCGTCCGGCCATCCGGCTGATGATGACGGTCTGACTGATTTCAGGCGGTGTAAACTCTGCACGAAGTGCAGCAGCGGCAGCACTCATGGAACTGACGCCCGGGACGACTTCATATGGCAGCTGCAGTTCATCCAGTGCATCCATTTGTTCCCGGACAGCGCCATACAGAGACGGGTCTCCGGTATGAAGGCGGATGACGGTTTCCGTCTTTGGACGGACTGCCATGGCTGAGATGATTTCCTCAAGAGTCATTTCTGCGCTGTTCAGACATGGACAGGACGGGGGACAGAAAGAGAGCAGCTCAGGATTTACAAGTGAACCTGCATAAATAACAAGATCTGCATGCTGCAAAAGATGCATACCGCGTACGGTAATGAGGTCCGGAGCGCCCGGACCAGCTCCTATGAAATAGATCATGGCGGTTCCTTTCAGAAACTGCGGCTTTTGCCATTCTGACAACACTGCGGAAAATATAGCTGCATTCGGAATGCTTGCCGATGCAGGACGGGCGGCATCCTGCCTACTGTAGAGGGACGACAGTGTTTATTGAGGCAGTAAAGAGAAAGACAGGATTCTGTGCCCGGAGCATATGGCTTTCGCCGATGGTTTCTATCCGGGAAACAGCAATCTGGACAACCGAATTGTCCGGATATTTTCCGAGCCGCCGGGTAAGAATAAAGGCGCTTTCCATGGTAATGGCTGTGGCACAGAGACGTACCGGTGTATGGCATGATTCCAGCAGGTCAAGCACGGCATCCATCTGTCCGCCGGTTCCGCCAATGAAGACGTGCGTAGGCGCCGGCAGTGCCCGGAGGGCATCCGGTGCTGTTCCTTTGCACAGCGTGACATTCTGCAGATAAAATCTGTGGATGTTTTCCTGCAGTGCGATGAAGGCATCTTCATCCTTTTCTATCGCGTATACCTGGCCGTATGGACATTGCCTGGCTGCTTCCACAGTAATGCTGCCGGTCCCAGCCCCAATATCCCATACAACCGCGTTTTGCGGCAGATTCAGCCTGCAGAGAATCTGAATGCGGATTTCCTGTTTGGTCATGGGTGTCCGGTTGCGGTAAAATGCGCTGTCGGGCAGTCCGATCTGCGGCAGTCCAGCCGAGGGATGATCATTTTGGATCAGCAGGATGGACAAAGGATCATAGGACCGTGGTTCGTACCGGCCGATCTGTTCATCCGGCTCTGAGAGACGTTCTGCAACGGTCAGCCGGACATCATTAAGACCGCCGGCAGCCAGGATCCCATGTATCCAGTTTGGATCATGTTCACTGTCCAGCAGGAAAAAAGTCTTTGCATGTGTCCGGATCAGGTGACAGACAGCCTCAGGCGGGAGACTGCGTCCGTGCAGTGAATGAATACAGGCATCCTGCCAGGATATCCCCAGACGGGCACAGAATAACTGAATACTGCTGATTCCTGGAAAGATACGAAGCTGCTCCCTGCCGAAACGCCTTGTCAGGAGAGAAAGAAAGCTGTAAAGACCGGTATCACCGGACACAAGAACAGCAATCTGCACTGGACTGTTAAGGAGACAGGAGAGCTGTTCCATTGTCTCGCTGAAGGGCAGAAGACTGTGCCACTGCTGGTCCTGCCTGACAAGCGTCCGGAATCGCGGTGCGGCGAAAACGATATCTGCTCTATCCAGTGCTGCCCTGGCAGCGAGTGTCATCTGGCCCGGCTCTCCCGGTCCTGCTCCGATGATGTCAATCAAGTTCATGTATGTGCCTCACGACTCGTTTGCCGCTTTTTTCTGCAGCCTGCAGAAGGCGGCTGTTTGTCAGATTCAGTGAACCTATGGGAGTACCGGCATCCAGTACTGCGCAGCAGTTTTGAATCGTCTGCCAGGCGTCCTGCCAGACTTCGTCCATGATGCCTGTAAAAGCGGGAACAGTTATGATGCGGGCGGCCAGTGTGCGGGCCAGATCTGTTTCCAGATCATTTTCAAAGAGAATGCCGGCAGCAAATGCAACGCGTTTTCTGGCGAGTGCACGGTAATGCGGAATTCCATACCCTCCACCCCCAATGACAAAAATGGACGGCGTGCCCTCAGGACGGGAAAGTTCGACACTGCCGCGGCGAGTCAGATAGGTGCCATGGTTCAGGCTGTAAAGCTCTGAGATGATTTCATCCCGAAAAATGGCTTCGGGCGGACCGAAGCGCCATATGTGGTCTCCTTTGACACACAGGACCAGATCTGATATTTTCTCGGCGAGATCGATCTCATGCAGGGAAAGGATGACAGTAAGCTGGCGGCGTCGCGTTTCTTCCAGCAGGATATCCAAAAGGTCAATCTTGTACCGGATATCCAGAAAGGAGGTGGGCTCATCCAACACAAGCACCTCAGGTTCCTGGCACAAGGCACGTGCAAGCAGAATACGCTGGCGCTGACCGTCGCTGATTTCTAGAAAATCGCGGTCGGCCAGATCATCAGCGCCGACACGGCTGAGTGTGGTATGAACCAACTCACGGTCCCGGCTGCTGAGCCGGCCGAACCGTCCGGTGAAGGGGTAACGTCCCATGGCGGCCACATCGAAGCAGGTCATCATTTCAGGATGGATACGTTCTGTCAGCAGAACTGACATCTGTCTGGCAAGCGCATCGCCGGACAGGGCATGAATGTTCTGCTGTCCCAGGTAAATTGTGCCGGCAACAGGGGAAAGCTGTCTTGTAATCGTCTTCAGAATCGTTGACTTGCCTGCCCCGTTTGGACCGATGAGTGTCAGAATCTGTCCCTTTGGCAGTTCAAAGGAAATATCCCGGATCAGGGCTTTACCGTGATATCCGACAGCCATTCCGGATGCCATGAATGAATAGCATTCAGCCAAGTTCATGCCTCCTTTGCCGCTTGAGCATGAGGATGATGACAACCGGTGCGCCGAATATGGCGGTTACTGTGCTGATTGCCAGTTCGGAAGGTGCAAAAGCTGTTCTTGCAATGAGGTCACAGCCCATACAGAAGATGGAACCCATCAGGAAAGCGCCTGGAATGATGACAACCGGTACGGCTGTACCAAACAGCAGCTTTGTAATATGGGGAACCGCAACGCCGACGAAGGAGATTGGTCCGGACAGGGCTGTGACGCTGGCAGAAAGGAGACTGGAAAGCCCAATCAGTGCGATACGGAATGCTTTTACGGGGACACCCATGCTTGCGGCATAGTTTTCCCCCAGCTGATAGGCGGAGATCGGTTTTGACAACAGAAATGCACAAAAGACGGAAATGAAAACAACAGCAGATGCTATGTGCAGATTATGGAAGGAAACGGCGGAAAAGCTGCCCATACTCCAGCTGTGCAGATTGGCAACGTTGGATTCATCTGCAAATGTGATGATAAAGTCCGTGATGGCTGTGCAGATGCTGCCGATCATGATTCCCAGGACCAGAAGACTCGACATGTTTCTGACACGTCTGGCAAAAAGGAGAACAAATCCTGTGACCAGAATGGAACCGAGAAAAGAGGCTCCCATCTGAACATAAAAAGGGACGCCTGACCTGACGCGCAGGACAAAGACCATAAGAAGGCCTACGAGCATTTTGGCGCCGCTGGAGATGCCAAGTACATAAGGTCCTGCTATGGGGTTTCTGAAAAAGGTCTGCAGAAGGTAACCGGAAACGCTGAGCGCGCCGCCAAGAACAGCTGCAGCCAGAAGACGGGGAAGCCGTATTTTCCAAATAACGTTTGCCGCTTTTGAACCGTCACTGCCATGCAGCAGAATCCGGAAGATTTCGCCAGGTGAAATGGAAAGACTGCCGGTATTTACATTCAGCACCAGAATGGCAAAGAATGCAGATACCAGCAGACAGTAGATAAGGGGAATGCGGAATTTAATATGTTTCATGACTGATCTGGAGATGATATCGGTTATATGTTGGGCGAAAGAGAAGGGGACAATTACGGAGGAGCTGGCAGCGACAGCTCAGGCAGCCGCCTTAAAAGAACTGCGTTCAGTCGATGGTATCGCTGCACCAGTGGTTGCTGAGATAGTAGGCAGTGCAGATGAGAATGGCACTGGTGGTTCCTGTGGGTGTGGAAATACCAACACCCGTGATGCCAAGTCCCAGCACAGAAAAGCAGAAGGCAGCTACTGGAACGCGAGCGATAACAGATGAGACAATGGATGGAATCATGGTGAACATGGTGTGGCCAGAGCCGTTACAAAGGGCATTGAGCGGGAACACCATGGCAACCAGAAGATAGTCAAGTGAGGTGACGCGCAGATATGGAAGCGCCTGTGCAAGGACATCCGGATCTGTTGTCAGGAGACTGAGAAGTCTGAGCGGGATAATCTGTACGGGAATAAAGGCAGCGATGCCGATTATCAGACTGATGACAATGGCGCTGCGCATGGTCTGTCTTGCACGGTCATAATTCCGGCTGCCGACATTTTGACCAACCATGGACGAGGCTGCCGTCCCTATGGCGTCGGCCGGCATCTGGCAGATATTGTTGATTTTGCTGGCAACCGCAACGCCTGAGGCAGCACTGATGCCCAGTGTATTGGTAATGGATGAAACCATCAGGAATCCGCCGGAAACAACGACATTCTGAACAGCTCCCGGGATCCCAAGTTTCAGAATCATCAGGGCTTTGTGCCGATTCAGCCGGAACGGGAACAACCGGAATCCGGTGACACCGGTGACCTGAAGGCATACGATGAATCCGAAAAAGGAGGCTGCCTGCGAGATCACAGTTGCAATGGCTGCGCCTGCAATACCCATGCCCATGTATCCGACAAGCAGCAGATCCAGCAGGATGTTGAGCAGACATGAGGCAACCGCAAAGTACATTGGCGTTCTGGAATCACCGAGGCCGCGCATGATGGATGCAAGCGCGTTATATCCGAAGATAAAGACAAATCCAGTGAGACAAATCCTGAAATACTGCTG
This sequence comes from Clostridia bacterium, assembly GCA_017469025.1. Classification (GTDB taxonomy): domain Bacteria; phylum Bacillota; class Clostridia; order Christensenellales; family Aristaeellaceae; genus Ventricola. Next base: position 10,126 of record JAFUHD010000072.1, on the reverse strand, counting down.
CACACTGTCAAAGACCGCGTCAGGCGTGTTCAGCGCATGAAAGATGGCGGGCGTCAGCACATAGAACAGTACGGAGACGGCAATGGCAAGCACAAAAGAAAGAGAAAACAGCGTGGATGAAGTATCGAGAATATCTTCACTGCTTTTTCTGCCCGCATACTGGGCGACCATGATGGCACCGCCGTTACACAGCGCAATGATGGCGTATGTCAGTGAATTCGTCAGGCTTCCTGCAATGGAAGTGGCAGCAATACCTGCATTTCCACAGAATCTGCCGACGACCATAATGTCCGCAATATTGTACATGGACTGGATCAGGCTGATCAGGAAAAAGGGGAAGGCAAACTGGACCAGGGAACAGCGGATGTTTCCGTGTGTAAAGTCAATGGAACGGGACATGCAATCAACTCGGGAAAAAGAATCTGCCGAATTATACCGCGTGACTGCAGCAAGTACCAGACATTTGACTGACAGTTATAAAAATGGACAGATCCGAAAGCGGGTTTCGGATCTGCACAGGGATTACTTCAGCTTAAACAGGTAGGTAAAGGCTTCTGCCGATCCGTCATCCGTCAGCATCTTGTTGAAGTCAAGGATCATACTGCCAAGAGAATCAGAAATCTGGAAATAGTCAGGTGTGGTGAACCAGACCTGTCCGTCTTTTACAGCTTTGAAGTCCTTCAGAATTTCACTGCGGGAAAGGAATGCATCCATGCTGTCCGGTTTGCCGCCCATGCTCCAGATGTAAACGATGCAGTCCGCATCGCCAGCCGTTGCATAGAATTCCTCCGGTTCGATTTTCATGGTGCCGCTCTTTTCCGGTTCCAGACCGGCAGGTACATAAGAACCGCCGGCCAGTTCGAGCATTTTGACCATGTAGTCACCGGCACGCCGTGTGTAAAGATCGCCCTTGCTGGTGATGTAGAACATCGCTACAGTCTTGCCGGCATTCGCTGCATCAATACCATCCACAATGGCTTTCTGTTCATTGTAATAGGCTTCAGCTTCAGCTTCTTTTCCAAGCAGAAGACCGTACAGCTTAATCCATTCCATACGTCCGAGCGGATGTGTTTCCTGGCTGGAGGTATCGCGCATATAGGGGATACCAAGTTCGGTCAGCTTTTCTGCAACATCCGGTACGCTGTCAAGCATGGTGGAGAAGACGGAAAACGGCGGCGGGTTAGAGGCAAGTACCTCAAAATCAGGCTCTTTGTAACTGCCGATATAAGTGAGTTTTCCGGCATCCATAGCCGCTTTTACATCTTCAATATACCAGCCATCGTATTCCTGTGTCGTCATCGTGACTGCATCCAGTCCGCCGATGGCATTGATCAGACTGGTGACAGGCGTTGAGGAAATGAGCAGATTGGAAAGCGGCAACTGAAGCGGAACGATGTCAGCGTCCAGACCTTCGGGCAGTGCAGCGCCTTCCGGTATGGTCAAAAACCGGGCACCATCTGAATTGGTGATAAGGGCATAACCGCCCTCACAGTAATCAACCGTAAACTGGGTGGCATACTCAAGCGTCATGGTGCCGGTGGAAGTGAGACAGGCTGGTATGTCTGCCAGGCTGACAGATGCAGTGATCAGAAGACAAACAAGTGCAAACAGGGAAATCAGTCGTTTCATATTCGACCCTCCTCAATAAATAGTACCTGAATCAGGAGGGAAGGGGATGCTTCACTGCCGGACACAGTCCGGATGACATGCAGCACCCATACAATACAAAAGCCATCATTCTATGAATGATGGCAAGGATAGACAAAGAAACCGGTAAGCAACCGCATGCTTTGTGACTTTCATTCTCCCCTGCCCAAGAAATCCAGATCTTGCAGACAGGGCAGGTCTCCTGGCTCAGAATGCGGCTTTGCCCAGGAATGCGCCTTCTCGAAAAGATTTCAATGGCATCTGCATCCCATAACATTCATTACAGTAATGGCTGTTGCTCCGGATTTGCACCGGCTTCCCTTTTCACCCGGACCCATTGGACGACGTCCAATCCCCGGGCACCGTATCTGCATATTCAATTTTTAATGCAGGAGGGATTCTATCATAACGGAAGGGACAGCGTCAACGCTTTTGAAAATGTTGACGGTCGGGACAGGCACATTCAGATGCGCCTTTATCGGTCAGATGAATAAGATTACTGAAGCTTTTTCCGTATCCATGAGGTAAGCAGATCCAGAAGAAACACCGTAACAATCACTGTCAGAAGGATAATGCTGACACGCGGCCAGCGGGCTGCCTGAATGGCAAAAATCAGTGTTGCGCCAATGCCTCCGGCACCGACAAGACCAAGCGTAGATGCGGAACGGACAGCAATTTCAAAATGATTGAGTGCAAGAGAGGCATAGATGGGCATGAGCTGGGGAATGCGTGCATAGAACATGGTTTGAATGCCATTTGCACCAACAGCGTGACAGGCTTCCACGGCAGTTTCGTCCATACGCTCCATTTCCTCGGTAAAAAGCTTTCCCATCATGCCAACCTGATGGATTCCGATTGCCAGAACACCGGCAAAGGGACCGGGACCGACAACTTTGATGAATATGATGGCATAGACCAGTTCAGGAAAGGCCCGAAGAACATCCAGAACAAACTTTCCAATACGGGGAATGACAGGATTATGCCAGAGGTTTCGGGCAGAAAGCAGGGTGAATGGAACTGCCAGAATCGTTCCAATGGACGTACCGAAGAAACCGATGGCGATGGTCATGAGCATCAGGGAAAAGATATCCTCAGTGCTTCCCGTATAAAAGGCTGACCAGTCGGGATGCAGAAGGCTTGACATGGTGCCTTTGAAGCTGCCCCAGGAGAAATAACGGAAAGTGCTCCAGTCAATGTCCGCAGCACACCAGAAGAGCAGTGCGGCTATTGCGGCGGCAATGAACCAGTGTCTTATTTTTTCGGATACCTGCATCATTTCAGCCTCCTTCGGATTGCTTCGGATATCGTGTCGACAATGACAACGACTGCAAAGATGAAGAGGATGATGATGGAAACCCGCTCATATTTGAACAGTCCCAGTGCTTCATTGAGCTTGACGCCGATGCCGCCGGCACCTACATATCCGAGAACGGTTGAGGCACGGACATTGAGTTCAAAGGCGTAAAATGTATAGCTGAATACACTTGAGGCAATTTGGGGCCATACTGCCCAGACAGCTGTTTTGAGGCGGTTCGCGCCGACAGCGAGGGATGCTTCGAGCGGCGCGCGGTCAATTGTCTCAATGGACTCAAAGATGAGCTGTGATGTGACGCCAAAGGTAAAAATAGCGATGGTGATAACGCCGGTTGCCTCACCAATGCCAATGATGGCCACCAGAAGGGCGGCAAGCAGCATGTTGGGAATGGTCCGGATGATGTTGAGAAGGAAGCGGATGATGTGGGTTACGACCGGATTCCCTGTGACAACGGTGGTTGCCAGAAATGAAAACGGGACGGCAAGCAGGACGCCGATTACAGTTCCGAGTGCGGACATCTTAAGTGTTTTGACCATTGGGCTGATCAACCGGCTGAGATACTTGAAGTCCGGGTGGGAGAGCTTACGCAAAAAAGCATTTACCTGCCCGATGTTGCTGAACAGCTGCTCGAAATCCGCATGCGTGCTGTAGATTGAGCCGAACAGACAGAGCGCAAGCAGTATGACGATGAAAAGCGTTTTGTACCACTGAAAGTGAACGGTATCCTTGATTTTCATGGCCTAACGCTCACTTTCATTCAGAAATGAATCACCTTTGTAGACCATCCGCAGAATATCATTTGTCAGTTCATCCGGTTTTCCATCAAAGACGAGTTTTCCGTCCTGCAGAGCAAGAATACGGTCTGAAAACTGCCGGGCGAGTGCAATGGAATGGATGTTGACGATGACGGTTTTGCCCATTGTGGTGTTGATCTTTCTGAGCTCGGAGAGGATTTCCTGACTTGTCGCCGGGTCCAGGGATGCAACCGGTTCATCTGCCAGGATAATGCTGGCTTCCTGAAAGAGCGTGCGCGCAATAGATACACGCTGCTGTTGCCCACCGGACAGATTGTCACAGCGCTCATGGAGTTTGTCGGACAGCTCTACTTTGGCGAGGACTTCATTGCAAAGCGCATAATCCTCCTTTGAAAAGAGACCGAAAACACTTTTAAAGGTGGAATAGTAGCCGAGCTTGCCGGAAAGCACGTTGCGCTGAACGGTAGAGCGCTTGACGAGATTGAATTGCTGAGAGATAAGGCCGATTGTCCGGCGGATTCTTTTCAGCTCCTGCTTGTTGGCGTGAGTGATGGAGCTGCCGTCAATGGTGATATTCCCTTCCGAAATCTCATTCAAACGGTTGATGGAGCGCAGAAGGGTACTTTTTCCGGCGCCACTTAAACCAATGATGGAGACAAAGTCTCCATCATTGATTGTAAGGTTCACATCAATCAGCCCGCGGACGCCGTTAGGAAACGTCTTTGAGACATGATCAAACTGTATCATGTTTTTCCTCAGTCAGCAGCGAGGGCGATGTATTCAGCAATGGTGTCATAGTCTGACTCGTTGGATGGCACATAACCGGTATGGCCCCAGGTGCTCATAATGGCAAGACCGGCTTCATCAGAGGCCATCTTGAGGAATGCGTCGCGGACAGCTGCCTTGGCGTCATCGCTGAGTTTGGGATTGACGGCAACGGCATCGTTCGGAATGTCTCCATCAGACAGTTTTGCAACACTGAGTACCTCGTAGAGGTCGTAGGGATTGCCATTGTCATCCAGAACGGCCTTTGCAAAAACGGCACGGCTGCCTTCAAATGTGAAGCAGGCATCTACCTGACCATTGATGACGGCAAGAATGGCGCTCGGAATGGATGTGATATTGACCCAGTTGCAGCTGTCAACATCAATGCCGAGTTTCTTCATTTCAGCAACCGGATAAATGTAGCCGGAAGCTGAGGAGGCGCCGAGGTATGCGATGGTTTTGCCGGCCAGACCTTCATAGCCTTCAATACCGCTGTCTTTCCGGACCAGAACTTCAGCCTTGAAATTTCCGGTGACGCTGCCTTCGATGACAGTTTCGGTTTCCTGATCATAATCGACAAGCGTGGAAGAGAGGATGGCTTCAGCAACACCCATCTCACGTGCCTGGGCATATGTTGCAGGAGGCATGATACCAACATCAACCGTGCCGGATTCCATTGCTTCAACGATGCCGTTGTAGCTGGTGGCGACGGTTACATTGACAGGAATGCCAAGCAGATTGCTCATATAAGCCGAAAAATCAGCAGTGGCTGCATCGGCAGTTTCAGTATTGGTGGGAACAAACTGGATGCGGAGTGCGTCAAGACCAATTCCATCGGCAAATGCGCAAACACAGCCCATCAGAAGAGAGAAAGCGATGACGAGAGTAAGAATCTTTTTCATGCGAGAACCTCCTGTAAAATGTTTTTTGAAGACCGGTACATATTATAGCCAACATACAGTATCAATTCAAGAAAGAATAAAGGCTGTTTCAAGTGTTTTCATACCACATCTGTTCAGCATCGGACCAAATCGGGTATGGCAATCCGAAAACCTGCCGCACGGCCTTTTTCTGCACAGGAGGGACGATTGAAATGCATCAGATAAGTCCGTGTGCGAAGGGATGGGTCTAGAAATCCGGTCAGTTTGTCCAGATACAGATGAATGTTTCCGGGATAGTCCTCATCTGTTGCTTCCATATATAATGCTTCCGGGTCGGGGTGTGCTTTGAGGAATGAATCAAGCTGGTCTGTTTCTGATGTATCCGCTGAATAGAAGACACCGCCGGCAGGGGTATCAAAGGTGAAGGAGAAGCAGAACATGGATGGGTCATGACGGGTGGGAATATAGGAAAAGGAAGTGAAGGGCTTAAAAAAGTTCAATTGCTCTGCGGAAAGCAAATGGTATTTGTCGTCTGAGACGCCCATGAAACGAAGAAGTGACATGATTTGTTTCACATATTGATCACAATTATCCGGAATGACCAGTGTCATGGGTGAATGAAGACCATAATAGCAGTAGAGAATCAGAGAACCGAGGGAACCGGCATGGTCACAATGCAGATGGGAAACTGCAGCGTAAATGTCCTGACTGCTGTTTAAAATATGCTGATCTGTCAGACGGCTGAAAACCGTTTCCCCACAGTCCAGCAGAAAAAGCCGTTTTTCATCCTGAATATAAGCAGATGTATTCCCAAATGCTGGATTAAAGGCAGCACCATTTCCAAGAAAATGCAGGAATAAGCTTGAATCAGTTTTGCTCATTGTGTGTCCTTTCTCAAAATTATTGGAGCAGATGACGCGCATGAAAGCAATGAAAATAGTGGTACATCAGTGCTGAATTAAAAAAGACAAATGAGGTTATATCATACAAAATTTTGTTTGACAAGCGTACTTTTCCGTCATATAATGTCAATGATATCAGTGGCGGAAAAGCTGCTGAAATAATTTTATATGAGGTGTTTTCTTATGAAGAAACTTCTCGTGTTTGCTCTGGCTGTTATCATGGCTCTGGGCATGGTCTCTGTCGCTTCCGCGAAGACTTACAAAGTTGGCGTCTCCATTTATGATTCACCCACCAAAAGTCTTTTTCGGCTTCCAGATTTCAATTTTATGTATCTTTTCCGGGAAAATGACCGTCAGAGAAGGGCGTTCGGAATTTGTGATAATTCCGAACGTTCTTCTTTAATTTTATAGAAACGTTCGTATATTTCATTCTTCAGATATTCCCTCGTTAACTCCATAAACCGGACAGAGTTGTCTGAATGTTCTCTGGAAGAGTGTGAAACCATTCCACCATTTTTCTGTCCGCATCACTTAACTGAGCATTCACAGAATCATTTTCATTTACTTCGTCGCATAAAGATGAATACTTTGGATCTTCTTTTATCAATTCATCATAGGAGCAATCCAGAGCATCTGCTATCTTCCTGAGTGTTTCTACTGGAATCGTCTTAATAACCCCTTTTTCATACCTGTTTATCGTTCCAATGTTTACTCCTACTCGTTCAGCTAGCTGTGAAGTACTTATTCCAGCCTTTTTACGAAGCACGATTATTTTATCTTTTACTAACATAAGCACCCTCCTGCATTCAAAATTCGTGTCAGAAGAGTATAGCAATCCCAGAACTAATTTGTCAAAAAATATGAAATATCTCCTTATTTTTCTTAAAAAAGTATTGCAATCTGTCTGATTTTTTGATAAAATATCAGCATGGCGCAAGCTTGCGATTTTATATAAACTTAATTTGGAAAATATGGAGGTATACCATGACAAAGACCGATAAGCAGTTTGGAAATCAGGATACTTTCTTGGACACCCCATGGAAAGTACTGCCTGAATCTATACAGGAAAGAGTTGCAAATGGCATAGAAGGTATTACACGCTCACTGCTTTCTACTATTCCGGTGGATCTGGTCGACCTGCTTTATGTTAAGGGAAATGATCATCGTCCTGGTGAAACTGGAGCTAATACCATTATGGCTGCGTTGTACATGGAAGTTGCTCATATTTCTGAAAGCTTTTTCCTGGAGCACATTCATACAGATGCTGCAATGCAGTATGCTTTGAATACAGAAACCCTGCAGCATCAGCCCTTCAGTGCCAACACCTTTTACAGACTTCGTACTCGCCTTAATTCCATCTATGAAGAGACAGGCCGTGATATTCTTGAAGAAATCACAGATATGATGAACTTTGCAATGGAGGAAGAGGTTATTGGAAATCTGCCATACAATGATCTGCTTGATAAAGTATATCGGATTGATTCTCTGAATATCTCTATGCACGGAAAACACATGTCCAGACTTGAGCTCATTTATGTCATCAATCGTATGTGCATTAATATTATTTTTGCATTAAAAGGAGAAGCACTGATCCCCGAAGAATTTCAGCATTATCTTGAAAAACAGGATCACAATCGGGTGATCTATTTTAAAGGCACCCTTGCGGAACTTGAGGCCGAAGCTGTCAAAAAGGGCGTTTCAATTGAAGAAATTGAAGCGGAAGCTGCGAAAATTGTTCTGCCCACTTCCACAGAGGATGATAAACAAGAAGATACTTCTGCCTCGGAGAATGTTTCCACATCAGAACAGGCTTCTGAACCCACTGACGATTCTACGAATAAAACGACGGACGAGTCTTCAAAGACCTCTGAGTCCAGTGATCCACAGAAGTCTCAAAAGAGTGCAGAATTCAACCGTCAAAAGCGTCGTATGCTGATTGCTCGTCTTCGTCTTGAAGATGTTGTCTCCGAATCTCTTTCCATTAAAAAGCTGTTGGAGAGTCTGAGCCTCGAGAATAAAAAGGAATACAAGTTACTTGATCGTGTGCTCAATGAGCAGACAAAGCAGAACGAGCAGGGCAGGATTATTCCACGTGAGAACTGCGAAATTGCAGGAAGCAGTCTTCAGAATCCTTACGACGACTTGGTTGATGGACCGACCTGTCGCACAAAGGATGGAAAAACTACTCAGGGATGGACTGCAAATGTCGTTCAGCGCTGCAGCAATAAAGATTATGCAATCATTGTTGATCGCGACCTGGAGCCCAATATACACAGTGACCAGGCATTTGCCCGTGATTTTTACCAGAAATTCGGAACAGATGGGTTTAATCCTGAAACCGGACGTTGGAGCGGTTTATGCTGCGACGGATTGTACTGCAATTCCTATGATCTCAAGGAGATGGCCACTTCCCGTGGATTTAAAGTCTTTTGTGGGACACTTACAGGAATTGCTCCTGATCCATTTCTGGCCGGATTTAACGTTGATATGAAGAATATGACCGTAACATCCTGCCCTGCTGGAAACGTTCCGAAAGGGGTGACTTCACACATTGAAAAGGAGGAATTTCGTATTCGGATGCCTAAAAAAACCTGCGCCGATTGCCCGAATTGCAACAAATGTAAGGCGTCCATTCTGAAAAATAAGGAAGGATCTATTCTGCTTAAACTCAAGCAATATAATGAAGCAACTACGATGCAAGATCTCGGAGATCCGGTCTATCGTGAGATGGTTAACAAGCGTAATGCTGTTGAAGGCGTACCTTCTGTATTGAGACGTACATATCAGATTGATCAGACTACTTACTTTGGCAAATGGTATGCAAGATATGACTTAATGCTGGCAACAACTGCTATGAACATGCGCGTTCTTCTCAGATATCGTCAGGACAAGCTCAAGACAGCAAAGAAAGCTGCATGAAGTTGAACTTTTTCGAGTTCCTTCTCTATAGTGGTCACTTTTTCTATTGCTCTCATTCTCGCAGGGAGGTTTTAGCCGTGTGGTGTAGTGTAATCCATCTCATATGTTTTGTAGCAATAGCTGCCATTCGATTCCTTACACAGTATCTACATTTAACAGTGGGTTACTTTACCCATTTTGTGTGCTTACCTTCCGCTAATGCACCATCTAATAATGTTACCTTTTTATCTGTTATCCACAGAAAATGTGTACAAATAGAGGATTACTCTGTTGTTTTGCCGCGAATATTCATGATCCGACAACTAATATGGTATTTTGTCCATTTTTCCGCTAAAGTCATGTATGTCAGTGCCATTCCTGCTACAGGATAACAATCTCTAATACCCTGATTAGACCAGCAGATATACATTATGAAGACATTTCTGTTGTTTGGCAGTTGAAAAAACATTGTAAATCTGTCGGTTGATAATCTGTATTTTTCTATCGTTATCCACAGAATCTGTATATATCCACAGTCTTTTTCTGCCTTCGCAACCTGATTGATTGATACCTGGAAATGCCATGCTAAAAACTGCACGACAAACTCACTGTACAAGTCAATGGGACAACTATGCCCTTCTTTAGACCATTAACTGCTTTTATACTTGGTAGTACTATATCTTCTTTAATTGCATAAACTGGATGATATAAACAGTTTCGCTCATCAAGCCAATATTTTTCATATCATTGGCTTATCTATGCTTGTCTACTGGAAAAACATATCCTTTATTCTGCGAAACTTGTGTATTTCACTAGTTTCTTTCGCCTGTTCTCAGCATGAAAAAAGCGAGAACAATGTCTCTCTGGATAGGTGTAAAGAAACTGGTAATGTTCGTCTTTTTTGCAAAAACAATGCTTAATCATGATCCGAACGGGATCTTTTTTTTACGTCAAATTGGCATC
>JAFUHD010000071.1 GCA_017469025.1 Clostridia bacterium | reverse complement strand
CCATCTGGATATGAGCCGCGGCAAGCCCAGCCAGGAACAGCTGGATCTTTCCATGGCCATGATGGATGTCCTCGATTCCAGTTCGGATCTTACCTGTGAGGATGGTACAGACTGCCGGAATTACGGGCAGCTGACCGGAATTGATGAAGCGAGAGTGCTGCTTGGCGATATGATGGAGAATAATCCGAATGACATTATTATCTATGGCAACTCTTCTCTGAATGTTATGTATGATACTGTATCACGCTGCTATACGCACGGTGTACTGGGCAATACACCATGGTGCAAGCTGGACAAAGTCCGCTTTCTGTGCCCTGTTCCCGGTTATGATCGTCATTTTGCAATTACAGAATACTTTGGCATTGAGATGATTCCAGTGCCCATGACCAGTACAGGACCTGACATGGCCATGATTGAGCAGCTTGTCCATGAAGATGAAAGTATCAAGGGCATCTGGTGTGTTCCCAAATACTCCAATCCGCAGGGATATTCATATTCGGATGAAACGGTCCGCCGCTTTGCCAGACTCAAACCTGCAGCAAAGGATTTCCGTATTTTCTGGGACAATGCTTATGGAATGCATCATTTGTATGACGATCATCAGGATTATCTGATTGAGATTCTGGCAGAATGCAAACGTGCCGGGAATCCGGATCTGGTATACAAGTTTGCTTCCACCTCGAAAATTACATTCCCAGGCAGTGGCATAGCAGCACTGGCCACTTCTCCAAACAATATGGAGGATATCAAACGTCAACTGCGGCACCAGACCATTGGTCATGACAAGGTGAACCAGCTTCGTCACGTCCGGTTCTTTGGAGATATCCATGGCATGGTCGAACATATGCGTAAGCATGCTGACATCATTCGGCCGAAGTTTGAGGCTGTAGAAGAGACACTTGAGCGTAATCTGGGTGAACTGAAGATCGGTACGTGGACCAAACCGCTCGGCGGATATTTCATCAGCTTCGATGCCATGCCGGGATGCGCAAAGGCAATCATTGCCAGAGCAAAGAAAGCGGGGGTTGTAATGACGCCAGCAGGTGCGACATGGCCTCATGGGAAAGATCCTCAGGATTCAAATATCCGTATCGCACCGACATATCCGACACTGAAAGAGCTGACTACAGCGGCAGAACTGTTTTCACTTTGTGTCCGGCTTGTCAGTGCTGAGAAGCTCCTTGAGGATGAAAAAAAAGCCGAATAACCGATATACAGGCGAGAGCATTGTGCTCTCGCCTGTTTTCTTATCCTACTGACTTTGTTGCGACAACATCCACGCCAGTGTCCAGAATATTCGAAACGACTACATCCCCCATGTGAATCGGCGCATGAAGCTTCGTCTTCCCCATGGCAGCCATACATTTGAAGATTTTGTCCTTGGGTACAGGAGCCGCTGTCTTGACACTGACCGGTGACATGCTGCCTTCAACCGGCAGTACAGCTGTAATAACCCTGACCGGAGAGAGGACTTCCTGACGTGCATAATTCTCACCGCGTTTGCAGGTGTTGCCTTCGATCTTTGTAATCTCCGTGCCCTCCATGCTTACTGTAATACGACAGCCAAGGGGGCAATTGATGCAGACAATCTGTTTTTCCATATCTTACACCTTCTCAATGCTGACTTTGATCGGATCCTCACCGACAAGCTTGGTCGTATCAAGTGGAATAACCACCATCTCGCCCGGAGTGAAAATTTGTGAGCGCTTTTTGACAAGCACAGTATTCCCCTGCATGACGGTTGCCTGTGCTTTTTCAAAAACACCGGAGGGACGGAACATGAGATTAACCTTCTTCGGTTCGTTCATCAGAATTTTCTGAGGAACCGTACCGCGGACGCCATTGCCGTCCTGCACAGCTACTGTTTTCCCGTCAAAGCTCTTTTTGCGGATATATTCAGCAGCAGCTTTTCCTGCTTCCGTACTTTCCTGAGAGACATAATCTACCAGATCATGGACATGCAGTACGTTTCCACAGGCGAAGATTCCGGGAACACTGGATTCAAATACATCATTGACGACCGGTCCGCTGGTCAGAGGGCTGATTTCAAGACCTGCCTGATTGCTCAGCTCGTTTTCCGGAATGAGTCCAACAGACAAAAGAAGCGTATCGCAGTCAAAGTGAATCTCGGTTCCAGGGATCGGCATACGATGCTCATCCACTTTGGCGACCACTACACCGGTAAGACGGTCTTTTCCTTCAATGTTGATGACAGTGTGGCTGAGGTACAGAGGAATATTATAATCATCCAGACACTGTACAATATTCCGCTTGAGGCCTGAAGAGTAAGGCATGAGTTCAACACATGCGAGTACCTTTGCCCCCTGCAGGGTCATACGGCGCGCCATAATGAGTCCAATATCTCCAGAGCCGAGTATAACAATGCGCTTGCCTGGCATGAATCCTTCCAGGTTCACAAACTTCTGGGCTGTGCCTGCCGTATAGATGCCTGCACAGCGTCCGCCCGGAGTGCCAAGGGCACCGCGAGGCCGTTCCCGGCATCCCATTGCCATAATGATGGCGGTTGCATGATATGTTTCAAGTCCGCGTGCAGTGCTGACTGCCGTTACAGTATGATCAGCTTCGACAGATAGCACGGTTGTTCCACAACGGATATCAATGTTCAGCGCATTGGCGCGGTCTATATCACGCTGTGCGTATTCCGGTCCGGTCAGTTCCTCATTGTAACGGTGCAGACCAAAGCCATTATGGATACACTGGCGCAGAATACCACCAGGATTATCTTCACGTTCCAGCACAACCAGATTATCAACGCCGGCTTCCTTCGCGGCAACCGCGGCTGCCAGACCTGCGGGACCGGCACCGACGATTAACAGATCGACATGAATATCATATGCTGCCATATTTACACCTCCGCAAAGGAATCGCTGAGCGTACCGACCAGCAGTTTGCTCTCATTTCCGCACTTGGTTACCTCAGTCATGGGAATCTTCAGCTCTTCTGCAAGTATTTCTGCTACGCGTGGTGAACAGAATCCACCCTGACAGCGTCCCATTCCTGCTCTGGTCCGGCGCTTGACGCCATCTATGCTGGTAGCGCCAACAGGCCTGCGGATTGCGGCACGGATTTCGCCTTCAGTGACAACTTCACAGCGGCAGATCAGTTTGCCATTCAGCGGATCGGCTGCAATTGCTGCACGCCGTTCTTCATCTGTCATTTCATTGAACGGCTTGGGCAGTTTGACAGGTGCTTTAAAGTCGGCTTTCTTTTCCAGCGCTTCTCCCTCAGCAACTTGATCAGCCAGCAGCTTCGCAATAGCCGGACAGGATGTCAGTCCGGGACTCTCAATACCGACGGTTTCATACGCACCTTTTACACCTTCCACCCGTCCGATAATAAAGTCTCCGTTTTTCTCATGTGCCCGAATGCCAGAGAAGTTTGTAATGCCTGTACGTGTGTTGATCCCCGGCCACGTCTTGCGCGCTGTGTTCAGCACATTTGCAAGACCTTCCGCTGTTGTGGACGTATCAAGTGCATCCGGAATATCTTCCGCTGTAGGACCAAGAAGCAGGTTGCCATGAACTGTCGGCGATACCAGAACACCTTTGCCCATCTTTGTCGGACATTGGAACATAGTCATGGTAAAGAGACGGTGAACATCATGATCGAGCAGCCAGTACTGGCCGCGGCGATTGATGATTTCCCGTTTGTCGTCACTGATCTGATTGTGCAGTTTTGCAGAACTCACGCCGCTGCAGTTGATGATAACATCTGCCTCATACTGACCGTTCCGGGTATGTACGATCCATCCATCTCCGGTCTGCACGAGCGTTTCTGCTTCCTCATTAAAAATAAAGTGGGCGCCATTGAGCGCAGCATGGTCTGCCAGCGCATAAGTAAGTTCATACGGAGAAACCAGACCACTGGTCTTGGCCAGAAGGGCACCTTTCACTTCAGGATTGACATTTGGCTCCAGTGCCAGTACTTCTGCAGTATTCAGCAGCGAAAGATCTTTTACGCCGTTTTCAATTCCCTGTCTGTATAAAACCTGCAGTGTTTCTGTTTCTTCATCCGTAAATGCAAGGACCATGGCGCCGGGCTGACTGTATGGTACACCGAGCTCAGCACAAAATGCTTCATACTGCTGGGATCCTTCAACATTCAGCTTTGCTTTCATGGTTCCGGGCTTTGCATCAAAACCAGCGTGGACAATACCGCTGTTTGCCTTACTGGAACCTTCACAGACATCATGCCCGCGCTCAAGCACGGTCAAATCAATCTGATAACGTGAAAGTTCACGGGCAATCGCACAGCCGATGACACCAGCACCGATAATCAGAACTTTCTTCTGCATACTCTATCCTCTCTTTTGCGGAACCTTCCGCATATTTGAATGATTATATTCTATTGGATTTTTTCTTTTTCGTCAATTCAATTTGTATATTTCGCAGGTTCCCAGCGGGATAAGATTCACGATTTGTTTCGTCTTAATTATTAACAATGTTAGGAGGTGTTGGTCTTGATAAGGCATTATCTGAACCGGTTTTTGGCAGTTGTATGGCTCTTCAGCTGTCTGTGTCGGGCAACTGCCTCTGCAAGTGGGTATGGTATTCACGCCGGAGCCACTGCACAGATTAATCAGAGCATAAATGTCCGGACAGGACCGGGAAACGGATACAAGAGTATCGGCACCTTCTTTGAAGGTGGTACAGAAATCAGCGTCCTGACAGCAGCCAGAGACCGCAGTGGGAACTGGTGGATTCAGGTGGAGTTCTCTGCCCGTGGAAAAAAACGACGCGGTTACGTGCCGGTCAGCTGTTTTAATATAGATGCCGGGTCACTCCCAAAGGAAAACAGTATTGGCAGCAGCGTCACATCAGCAGAAACAACTGCCTTGTCCGGGCCTGGTACAGAATACGCCCGCTATGATGAGCAGGTTCCTGCCGGTACAGAAGTTACAGTATTCGCATATGAAAGCGGTTACAGTCAGATAGAATACCATTCATCCTCCGGATTGGTCCGTGTCTGGATTCCGGATAACAGCCTGTAACTGTCTTTTGAAACAATGAAAATAACAGCCGCCTTAAAGGCGGCTGTTATTTTAGACAGACTGTTTTTTGAGATCTGAAGGCAGATATGTACCACGGCTGACGCCTGCTGAGGCACAAAGAATGCTGGAACTTTTGTCATAGGTGAGTGGTTTTCCATCGAGATCTGTAATTGTACAACCGGCTTCCTCACAGATCAGCGCACCTGCAGCAAAATCCCATAGACCAAGAACAGGCTCAAAGAAAAGACCGGTCTTTCCACAGGCAACCGCACACAGATCCCATGCTGCAGTACCGCTGCGTCGGAGATCCATTCCATATCTGAGATAGAGAGATGCAAGGTCGAAGGTTGTTGCATGAAGTTCGGGATTGTATGGTGCAGTACCAACAGAAACCAGACTTGACTCAAGCGGTTCCTCCGAGGAATGAATTGGTGTATTGTTGACAAAAGCACCATGCCCGCGTATGGCAGAGAAAACCTGCTTCTGGAAAGGGTTATAGATGACGCCAATATACGGACTTCCGTCTTTAAGCAATGCTATTGATATCATGGAAGGTTCGTATCCTTTCATGAAATTGTTTGTTCCGTCAATCGGATCAATGACGAACGCATAGCCTGTGCGGTCATTTTCCTGAAAGGCAGAAAGACCATTTTCCTCACCGATAAAATTGGCTTCCGGAAGCAGCTTTGAAAGACGGTCAATCAGGAAGTTCTGAATTTTGGAATCATACTCGGTTACATAATTGGCATGTCCGCCTTTGGCAAAACCTTTTGCATGCAGGGAAGCGGCGGAAAGCAGTATTTCACCGCCTTCTTTTATAATTCCGACAATTCCATCAAGCAGCATCTGCATGTCTTATATGCCCTCTTCCCATTCATTTACAGGTACATCATTGTTCAGCGTATTTACATCCAGTACATAGTCTCTGACAAAACCATGTGTCTTCCCTGATGGCGTGGCAATCTCATACCACTTGTCACCGCTGTTCGTAAAGATACCAACAATATTGACTTCAACACCGCGGGAGAGCTGACGGACCAATTTGCCGTTTGCAGTCGGTGTAGAGCGGATATTCGCCGCACGGTTTGTTACGGCACGGCCGATAATATCCCGGTCAGCAAGGTCTTCCGGTGCCGGCGGAGCTGTTGGTTCGGGTGAAACGGTGTCACCGCTGTCCGGATCAGGAGATTCAAAACCGGTTACCTCGGGCGCAGATGATGCAGGAGTACTGATTTCTACACCCTTATCCAATGTTACCAGCGTTGACAGCACATAACCTGTCTGACTGCTGTTGTAAGGCTGAACTTTGTACCAGGTCCGGCCGTTTTTGTCATCTTCCGCCTCGTAGATATAAACCCTGCGTCCTTTGCGAAGCTGGGTGATGACCGTTCCGCTCTTAACTTTTCTCAGATTGGCATCATGATTGATTCGTCCAGTTCCTATGGTTCCGTCAGGCAGGTCAGGTGTAGCAGCGGCAGATGCTGCTGATGCTTCAGGTGTAGCAGTTACGGTAGGCTCATCAATGGTGTACCCACTGTCGAGATTAATCAGTGAAGCCTGTACAAAACCTGTCTTTGTACTGCCGTCAGGCCGGACTTCATACCAAAGTTTGCCATTCTTGTCATTTCTCGCAGACAGTATGTCTACTTTTCGACCCTTGCGAAGCTGTAACAGAACAGTACCATTCATGATTTTACGCATATTTGCATCATGGTTTGTCCGTCCGGTCGCAATTACACCGTCAGGGAGCGCGGAATTGGCTAAGGAATCCGAATTTTCTGTTGTTCCATTTTTATCTGAATTGGCGGATGGCGTTGCCGTTGGAGATGCAATCTTTGTATCTGCGTCCAGTGTCAGTACATAGTCACGCATCCATCCCTGAGTATTCAGATCGTCCACAGTCAGGTAATACCAGACATTCCGGTTTCCGTCAACAACTGCTGAATGAATGGTAACAGTTTCTCCGCGTTTGACAGTTTTGAGAACTTTTGCATTCGAAGCTGAGGAACTGCGGAGATTGGCATCACGGTTGGTGGTTCCCCTGCCAAGTTCAGGTACAGGACTGGGACTTGGTGTGGGAGACGGTGTCGGTGTCGGTGTAGGTGTTGCCGTTGGAGACGGAGTAGGTGTATTTGTCAGAATGATTGGAAGTGGTGTCTCAGTCGGCTTTGGTGTTTCTGTCGGGATCGGTGTTGGTGTTGGTGTTGGCGTCGGCGTCGGTACAGATGTTGACGCTGCTTCCGGTGCAGCAGCTGGAGCTTCAGTATTCCGGAAAACAATAGGTGTGAAAACTGCGGCTGGAGCCTCAGTTGCCGCTTCACTTTCCGGAAGTGCTGAAACAGGCAGAGACATTTCTGCTGTCACCTCCGGCAGAATCATAACTGTCGGAGAAGGCGTTTCCTGAACATCTGCCTGACGGTTACGGCCAAGAATACGGCTCATCTGATCCGGAAGCAGAAAACGAAGTGCCAGGAGCACACCAAGCAGGACAATCAGTGCAATAACAATGATTAGAAGCGTTCTGCTTATTCTGGATGACATAAGACCACCATTGTCATCAGATGAATGATCATCATCCTCTGAATTCCGATCCTGATAATCATCAAGAAAATCAGAATCCTCATATGGATTTGAACGTGTCGGTGTCTCCAGTTCATTCGGCTGGTTCCGTCTTCTTGCCATAAATGCTCCCCCATTCTAAAAAGCCTCACTCTTATTATAAGAGCTTTATGAGGAAATATCAAGCAGGTCTACATAAAAATCCGTATTATTTTTACGCGAATCTGTTAAAAAACGCATGTTTTCATATATAAAGACGAAAAGAGCACTGCCTTAAGGCAGTGCTCTGTGGATTTTACCGAACGATTAGTTTGCTGCCATCTTCTTGTAATTCTCAAGACGACGCTTTGCATCCTCTTCGTTGATCTTGTATGCTTCCTCAGCAGTGGCCGGGAACAGCTTGGCCAGAGAAGCATAACGAACCTCACCTTTGATGAAGTCCTGATAGCTCTCGCTCGGATCCTTGCTGTCAACGGTCAGCGGGTTCTTGCCCTGCTCTTCAAGCGCCGGGTTGTAGCGATACAGCGGCCAGTAACCACAGGCTACAGCGTGCTTGATCTCCATCTGAGCGTGCGCCATGTTGATACCATGGTTGATGCACGGTGCATAGGCAATGATCAGGGACGGGCCCGGATAAGCCTCAGCCTCATTCATGGCCTTCAGGAGCTGCTGCGGATTGGCACTCATTGCAACAGTCGCGACATAGACATAACCATAGGACATGGCCATCATGCCGAGATCCTTCTTGCGGGTCTTCTTACCGGAAGCCGCAAATTTGGCAATGGAACCGGTCGGTGTGGACTTGGAAGCCTGTCCACCAGTATTGGAGTAAACCTCAGTATCCAGAACGAGAATGTTGACATCCTCACCCTGAGCCAGAACGTGATCGACTCCGCCGTAGCCGATGTCATATGCCCAGCCATCGCCGCCGAAGATCCACTGGCTCTTCTTAACCATCATGTCCTTCATGCCGGCAATCTGCTTGGCAAGATCACAATCCATGCCGTCAACCATGGCTGCGAGTGCAGCGGAAGTTTCCTTGGACTTCTCACCGTCGTTCATGGTCTCAAGCCAAGCCTGGCAAACGGCCTTCTTTTCAGCATCATCAGTCTTCTCACAGAGTTCGCCAACAAGCTCGGCAAGCTTCAAACGACGCTGTTTGGTAGCCAGGAACATACCGTAGCCAAACTCAGCATTGTCCTCGAACAGGCTGTTAGCCCAGGCAGGACCCTGGCCCTTGTCGTTGGTAGTATACGGAACGGTCGGTGCGCTGCCGCCATAAATGGAGGAGCAGCCCGTAGCGTTCGCAATCATCATGCGGTCGCCGAACAGCTGTGTAACCAGCTTGACATACGGTGTTTCGCCGCAGCCTGCGCAGGCACCGGAGAACTCAAAGAGCGGCTTGAGGAACTGGCTGTCCTTGGCAATGGTCTTGTTGAGCAGGGACGGATCAACCTCAGGCAGCGTCTGGGCAAACTCCCAGTTGGCCTCCTGTACTGTTCTCTGCTCTGCCAGCGGCTCCATGGTAAGGCACTTGCCGAGGCAGACATCCACGCAGTTTCCGCAGCCCGTGCAATCGAGCGGAGAAATCTGAATGCGATATTCCTTGCCGGCGAAGTTCTTGCCATTGGCCTTCTTCGTAACGAAGGTTTCCGGCTTTGCAGCATCGGCATCGATGAGGTACGGACGGATCGCAGCATGCGGGCAGACCAGAGAGCACTGGTTGCACTGTACGCACTTGGTGACGTCCCATGCCGGGACCTTCACCGCGATACCGCGCTTCTCATACTTGGTCGTTCCGGTCGGGCAGGTTCCATCAGCAGCGATCTTGGAGACCGGCAGCTTGTCGCCTTCCTGTGCCAGAACAGGTTTAATGAACTCTTCGAAGTACTTGTCGCCCTTGACATGCATTGCCTCGGCACCGGTTGTGGCGTTGGCCCACTCAGCGGGAACCTTGACCTCACGCAGACCGGAGATAGCAATATCAATAGCATCCCAGTTCTTCTGAACAACAGCATCGCCCTTCTTGCCATAGGTCTTTTTGGCGTACTGCTTCATGTACTCGTCAGCCTGATCGTACGGGATAACCGCAGCCAGCTTAAAGAAGGCTGCCTGCATGATCGTGTTGATGCGGTTGCCCATGCCGACTTTTGCGGCAAGGTCAATAGCATCGATAGCATAGAACTTGATGTGCTTCTTGGCCAGCATCTGCTTCATGCTTGCGGGCAGATTCGCATTCAGCTCCTCATCGCTCCACTGGCAGTTGAGCAGGAACGTGCCGCCATCCTTCAGGGTGGAGAGCATGTCATACTGCGTCACATAAGCCGGGTTGTGGCAGGCTGTAAAGTCAGCCGCATCGATCTGATACGGGCTCTGGATCGGGGACTTGCCGAAACGCAGATGGGAAACAGTCAGACCACCGGATTTCTTGGAGTCATATGCGAAGTAAGCCTGAGCATACATATCGGTATGGTCGCCGATAATTTTGATGCTGTTCTTGTTGGCGCCAACGGTACCATCCGAGCCAAGTCCGTAGAACTTGCAGGAGATAGCTCCCTCTGGCGCAGCATTGAAGATTTCGCCGACCGGCAGACTGGTGTTGGTTACATCATCAACGATGCCGACGGTGAAGTGATTCTTCGGTGCATCCAGTTTGAGGTTGTCAAAGACAGCCTTGACATGGGTCGGAGTGAACTCTTTGGAACAGAGGCCATAGCGTCCGCCGACAACTTCGATGTTCCGTCCCTGTTCACTGAGTGCAGTGACAACATCCAGGTAAAGCGGCTCGCCGAGGGAACCGGATTCCTTTGTACGGTCCAGAACAGCAATCTTCTTGACCGTCTGCGGGAGTGCATCGCTGAAACGCTTTGCGTCAAACGGACGATAGAGATGTACAGCAACCAGGCCGACCTTTTCGCCCAAGGTGTTGAGCTTGTTCACGGCTTCGGTAATTACATCGCAGCCGGAGCCCATCGCGACGATAACATATTCAGCATCAGCAGCGCCGACATAGTCAAACGGCTTGTGCGGACGTCCGGTCAGCTCGCTGACCTTGTCCATGACCTTCTCAACGATGTCCGGGGTTTCGAGATAATACTTGTTGGCTGCCTCACGGCCCTGGAAATAGATATCCGGGTTCTGGGCAGTACCGCCAAGGTGAGGATGCTCCGGATTGAGGGCACGCGCACGGAACGCTTCGACCTTATCCCATGGAACGAGCTTCTTGATGTCTTCGTAATCGATTTCATCAATCTTCTGGATCTCATGAGAGGTACGGAAACCGTCAAAGAAATGCAGGAACGGTATGGAGCTCTCGAGGGTAGCCAAGTGAGCAACCAGCGCCATGTCCTCAGCCTCCTGGACGGAGTTGGATGCGAGCATGGCAAATCCAGTCTGACGGCAGGCCATAACGTCGGAATGGTCACCGAAGATGGAAAGTGCATGATATGCAAGTGCACGGGCACTGACGTGGAAAACGCACGGCAGCAGCTCGCCGGAGATCTTGTACATATTCGGGATCATCAGCAGGAGACCCTGGGACGCGGTAAACGTTGTGGTCAGAGCACCAGCCTTGAGGGATCCGTGAACAGCACCGGCAGCACCGGCTTCGGACTGCATTTCTGCAATACGAACGGTCTGTCCGAACATGTTCATTCTGTCATGAGCAGCCCAGTCATCCGCAACTTCAGCCATCGGCGAAGACGGAGTGATCGGGTAAATTGCCGCCACGTCACTGAACGCATATGCAACGTGGCTGACGGCTGTATTGCCGTCTACGGTCATTTTCTTGGCCATTGGAAATCTACCTCCCTACATGGTTGTGAGAACAAACCTAAATCCTGCCGTTCCACAGAAAAATGAAACGACAGTCCTCTACGTTTTTCAATTATAGCCGTCTCACATTGCGATGTCAACGGAATCAGGGGACGAATTGTGAAACTTTCAGGAACTTTTGTTTCATTGTATGCAATATATTCCTTCTAATCTGTCTGTGTTTCAAACTGCTTTGCCCCGTTTCCCTTTACAGAAAAAACACAGACAGAAAAAAAACACAGAACGGAAATCATACTTTTATTTGACGTTTTTCCCCCTGCCTTGACAAGTTTTTCACTGCCCCTTACAATCTATGTATCACTATATAACGGTATATACTTTTTTATTCGGCATTTTTTCTATTGGAATACCCGATGGTTTTAATCTTCGCAGGCTTGGAAGGAAGGATGAAATGGAATCAAAAAAGAGGGTGAGGCTTGCAGCACTGGCTGTTTTCTGTTCGGCCTTAATCGCCTCAGGCTATCGGTACCTGTCACTTGGTTTTTCCGGTGACTCTACATTGTTGTTTGAAGGCAATGACTGGCTTTATCAGATATCCCTTGGCCGTTTCCTGCAGCCTGTATACTGGCTGGTTCGCGGCAGAATCGTCGCTCCGTTTGTTGTCGGCATCTTCGCAACTTCATTCTTTTTTATCTGCGCCTGTCTGATTCTTGACATGCTTTCAATACGTCATTATGCTGCGGTGATTGCCCTGTGTACCATACTGACAGTCAATGAGACGATTTCCCTGTCCAATGCAACCTATCTGCCCTGGACTGATGTATATGCTTTGGCATTGTTATTTGTAAGCCTTGGGGCCTGGTTAGACTGGAAATACAAATTTGGCTTTCTGATCAGCCCGTTTTGCTATATGTGTACACTGGCACTATATCCAAGCTACCTTACATGCGGTGCTGTTCTTCTTATTTTTCTGTATCTCACGGAATTGATTGACGGCTGCAACGTCGGAACCGTATGGAAAAAGGGGATTCGGTCTGTTCTGTCCCTTTTTCTTGGCCTCTTGCTGTATGCCGGAGTGCTCAATATAGTTTTATCATACTTTGGTATACATGCATCTTATGAATATAATGGTGTGGGACGGTTAGTGGAGGTAACACCAGAATCCTTCCTGCGGCATCTGCCGGATGCTTTTCTTCTGCCTCTGATTTACCTCTTTCATCCGGGCAACCGTCTTATTATTCCCAGCCACAGAGCACTTATTCCTGTTCCGCTCAACCTGTGTTTTCTCCTGTTGACAGCGGTTCTTTCCTTTGCTGTTCTTGGAAAGCGTTCAAGGGGTGCCCGGCTGACGGCAGTATTGCTTTATCTGGTACTCCCACTGGGCATGAACTTCGTCTATTTGATTTCCAGTGGCATCATTAATGGCCTTATGATCGTTTCCATTTACTTTTTCTATCTGCTGCCTTTTGTGCTGCTTGACAGGTATAACGGGACTTTTCAGATGAGAAGACTGTTGGAATTCCCACTGCTTTTGCTGTTCTGTATTTATCTTGGCATTAATGTAATAACATCCAACCGTCTTGCGATCAAACGGGATGTAGAGTACAGATCCACCCTTTCTGCTTTTACCCGAATTCTGTCAGATGCCGGCAGAATTGATGAGTATATGCCGGGCACAACACCGGTTCATATAATAGGATATCTGCCTGCGTCAAGAATTGCAATGATGCGGGATGGGTTTGATGATCTGAACCCCATGCAGGGAGCTCGTTACATGTATGCTGCTGCCTATGAAACTTCGACAGAATGGTACCTTAAACAAAATCTCGGCAGTTCAGTCCGCTTTCTTGAAGATTCTGGACAATGGTATGAACAGTGCAGGGCTGAAATTGAAGCACTGCCATCCTATCCTGAAAACGGCTATATACGCATGATTGACGGCGTACTTGTAATTCATCTGTAGTGGTGAGGTATTCATGACACGTTCAATTGATAAATCCTTTGTAGCAAAGCTGCTGCTGATTGCACTTGCCTGCTGCCTGGCCGGGCATGCTTTCTGCTATTTCAATCTGTCGCTGCGTGGAGAGAGCCTGATGCTGAACGCTGAAAAAGCTGGCGGAGCAGCAATCAGTCAGGGACAGTTTCTTCGTTCTTTTTATCTGCGCATAAGGGGCAGTATTGCATCACCATTTCTGATCGGAATGCTGTCTTTTTTATACCTGTTTGGTGCCGAGCTCATCCTTGCCGAGCTCTTGCAAATACGGGATCTGCCATCTCAATGCATTCTGAGCGGTATACTTTTTTTCTTTCCGACACTGCTTGAAATCAATGTGGGTTCACTGTATCTGGCAGACATACCCTGTCTGGCTTTTCTGCTCATCGTTGGTGCTTATGCCCTGCTGACTTACAGTTTTCGCTGTTTTCCTGTTTCATATCTGCTTTTGACAGCTGCTTATGGACTTTCACTCGACCTGTTTATTCTGTTTTTCTGTATTATGCTGCTGCATACAGTTTCGGTCATCATGAGCCATGAAAGCAGCAGAAAATTTTCGTGGAAAGAAACGGTACTATCCGTCGTGATTTCTCTGATGGCTTTATTGACCGCGATTGCCGGCGCATGGTTTTTTAGCCGCCACAGCGGAAATGACCTTGAAATTGATCTGCTCCCAGCAGACGGACGGTCTTTTCTTTCGAGTATATTTAATCCGACCTTAAGTCTGTTTACAGGCGTGACAAATTATCCTCATCTGCTTATCCTGCTCCGTTACTTTTTTCTGATATTATCCACGTATGCGCTTTGGGCCAGTCGGAGTCTGCCGCTGACCGTCGCAGCGCTCTGTCTATGGCTGCTGCCTTCCCTTCCTGTGCTGGGAACTTCTGTTTCCCAGTTTCCGATTTGTACCCTCTTTCTGGAACTGCTTCCTTTTATATTGATTCGTTCAGTCTGGCAAAAAAAGGTGTTAAGACGCATCATTCTGAGTGCTTACGCAATCCTCTTTACCGGATATCTTATTTTTGCCAATCAGGCCTATCTCAGGGTCAATCTGGATTTTGATACAAGTCTCTCCCTGATGACGCAGGTCATTTCCCGGCTGGAGGAAAGAGATGATTTTAAACCAGGGGATACTCCGGTCGCTTTTGTCGGTTCACCTTCCGGTTCTCCACTTGTCATGGAACGTGAAGGATTTGAACACCTCAGTGCTCTTAATGTTCTTCGAGGAAACACTTCACTGACCAGCAGAAGTCAGACAACCTGGTATTTTTGGGAAACACTTGGTTATCCGATGAACTGCATCAGTGAATTCGAACAGGAAAAACTTGCTGTATTTGATGAAGTTATGGAAATGCCCGTTTTTCCTGCAAGTAAAAGTATCAGGAAAATTGGGGATGTGCTTGTTGTACGTCTCTCTGAATAATGCCTTTTCCAGAACTGTAAATGCAAAGGGGTTTTAAATTGTCTAATATAACAAAACGGATGCTGTCTCTTTCTCTGAAAAAGCTACTTTCAAGGACAACACTCGATAATATCACAGTTCAGGCTGTTACTGAAGATGCTGAAGTCAGCAGGAAGACATTTTATTATCACTTTCATGATGTTTATGATTTGCTTAAATGGACACTTACAGAAGAAACACGTCGTTTTATGGAAACGGAATTTGAACCATCCAGCATTGATCAGGGACTGGATGCATTCGTTGATTTTCTTCTTCAGAACAGAGCTATGGTTCTGAATGTCTACCACTCATTGGACCGGTCTGTCATTGAACAGGAAATCATCACCGTATCTCGCCCGAAGCTCCAGAAATACTTTTCGGACAGCAGGTATTTTACGGAGCTATCCGAAAGCGACCAGAGGTTTATTGTTGATATGGTTGCCTATGGCCTGTCTGGCATGACGCTTCATTGGATCGGTGAGGGTATGATGGAAAGGCCGGAGGAATTTATGAGTAAGATTCACCGATTCTTTTCTGTCAGCCTTGAGGCTTCTCTGCATGACTGGACAGATTCATCCGGTCAGACAGAAACGAAGTAAGTGCCAGCGCACTGGTGCGTTTTGCAAGATGGTGGGAGAATCATCCTGGTTCGTGCCTTTTTGACGACTTTAAAATACATTTTTTATTTACTTTCAATATTCTTCATGTTATAATATCTACATCTTCACCGGATAGATCCGGTAGAAATAAATAGGAGGTATCCTTATGAAAAAATTACTCGCAATCATACTCGCTGCGATCCTGTCTCTGGCATTGGTGTCTGCTTTTGCCGAGAAGGCACCGGAAGAGTATACCGGAAGCCTGACCATCTATTCCCCGCATGATGCCGATCCGCTCAATGCAGGCGTTGCCGGATTCGAAGCCAAGTATCCGAATGTCAAGGTTGAAGTAGTTGCTGATGGTACCGGCAATCTGCTTAACCGTATTGCTGCTGAGGCAGCTGCTCCGATGGCCGACGTGCTCTGGGGCGGCGGTGCTGACAGTCTGGCTGCTTACAAGAATTACTTCCAGGCTTACAAGCCCAGCTGCATTGATCTGATTGATTCTGCACTGTATGATCCGGAGTTCTTCTGGATTGGCGAATCTCCATTACCAATGGTTTTCCTCGTCAATACTGATCTCGTAGCTGAAGCGGACATTCCTGAGACATGGAAGGATCTTGCAGATCCCAAGTGGGCAGGCAAGATCGCTTTTGCTGACCCTGCTTCTTCAGGTTCTGCCTTCACCCAGCTTTGCACTATTTTCATGATCTACGGCGAAGCGTCTGATGATTACAAAGCTGGCTGGGATGTCGTTCGCAGCATGGTTCCGAACCTTGTCGTGCAGAGCGGTTCCTCCGGTGCCCACAAGAATGTTGACTCTGGAGAATATCCAATCGGTATCACGCTTGAGAAAGCTGCCATTCAGTATGACACCAGTGATGCAGGCCACCTGAAGATCGTCTATCCGAAGGATGGCACCTCTGCTGTTCCGGATGGTGTTGCGATTGTTAAGGACTGTCCGAACCTCGAACTCGCACAGCTCTTTGTTGAGTATGTTCTGAGTGCCGAGTGCCAGACTGCACAGAATGCCGATTACGGTCGTCGTCCGATCCGCAGCGACGTTACCCCGAAAGGCCTGCCGGAGCTCAGCAGCTTCCCGATCATGACCTATAATTTCGATTATGCTGCCTCTAACAAGGCTGACATCGTTGATACCTGGAAGGATGTTATCACCGAGTAATCGAACTCTTGATCTCATAGTGCTCCGAGACTCTCGGAGCACTTTTGCATTGAAAGAAAGGGATACATTATGAGCCAACAGACGAACAAAAGCCAGGCTGTTATCATACGGAATGCCGTTAAGCGGTATGGAGATTTTCAGGCTGTAAACAATATCAGTCTTGACATTAAACCGGGAGAATTTTTTACACTGCTTGGACCGTCCGGCTGCGGAAAAACGACGCTTCTTCGAATGATTGCCGGTTTCAACACAGTGGACGGCGGTGAAATCTGTTTTGACGACAAGGTTATAAACAATGTTGCCGCCCATAAGCGCGACATCGGAATGGTATTCCAGAACTATGCTATTTTCCCCCATCTCAATGTTACGGAAAATGTAGCTTACGGTCTTAAAGCACGCAAGGTTCCCAATGCAGAAATCGGTCCCAGGGTTCAAGAAGCGCTTAAAATGGTACAGATAGACCATCTGGCAACGCGCAAACCCAATGAACTCTCAGGTGGTCAGCAGCAGCGTGTTGCGCTTGCACGTGCATTTGTCATTGAGCCAAGTGTGCTGTTGATGGATGAACCACTGTCAAACCTGGATGCAAAGCTTCGCGTCCAGATGCGTACTACGATTAAAAAGCTGCAGCAGCGTCTCGGAATAACGACAATTTATGTTACACATGACCAGGAGGAAGCCCTTGCAATTTCTGACCGTATAGCCGTCATGAAAGAGGGCAACATAATGCAGGTTGGTGCACCTGAGGAAATCTACCGGAAACCCGCGAATCCATTTGTTGCCAATTTCATCGGTGTTTCAAACTTCATTGACTGCAGGGTTACATCAGCAAACAAAACTGCAACCGTTGAAATTGAAGGCAAATACAGTTTTAAGATGCCGGTACGTCAGGAATTCAATGGTGATGCCATTTTGAGTGCCCGCCCCGAACAGTTGTTCCTGTCTGACCATGGTATTGCCGGTACGATTACTTTGGCACTGTTCCTGGGCGACTTCGTCCAGTATGAAATCAAACTCGAGAATGATCAGATAATCGAGCTGAATGAGTATACTAAAGATACAGACAGCACCAGATCCGTCGGTGAAAAAGTATTCATCGACTTTAATCCCCGCCAGGTTTCCCTCTATAAAAAGAGCAGCGAGGAGGTTATCTCATGCTAGGCGGAAACAAGAAAAGCGGTACGCCTTTCTATACGGATTTCTGGTTCTGGGTAAAAATCATCATTTTTGCTGTCTTTCTGATCTTCCTTGTCTACCCTTTTTCTACCCTTGTCATAAACAGTTTCCGTTCTACTAAGGCTGACGGTTTTACGATGTATAACTTCAGCCGTTTCTTTCAGAAGAAATACTATTATTCAGCACTTTCAAACAGCCTCCAGATGAGCCTGATTCCGACAATTCTGTCCGTTCTGATTGGTGTTCCAATGGCTTATCTGATGACACGCTTTAATATTGCCGGAAAGACGTTCTGGCATGTGCTGATCATTCTTTCACTCATGTGTCCCCCATTCCTGGGTGCTTATTCCTGGATTATTCTGTTTGGCAATGCCGGCATCATCACCCAGTGGTTTACCAGCACCTTCGGCATTACGATCCCCTCTATTTACGGTCTGGGTGGCTGCTGTGCGGTATTTACCCTTAAGCTGTTTCCGTACGTATATCTCTATGTTTCTGGCGCCATGGGCTCAATTGACCGTTCCGTTGAAGAATGCGCTGAAAACCTCGGTTCTGGAAAACTTCGCCGTATGCTGACGGTTACGGTTCCGGTCGTTATGCCTTCTATTGCAGCTGGAGCTCTCATGGTTTTCATGACTGCACTTGCTGACTTTGGTACTCCCGGTATTCTCGCGGGCGGCAATTTCCGTACGCTCCCTGTTTTGATCTACAACGAGTATCTGAGCGAGACTGGCGGCAATGCAAATCTCGCCAGTGCCATTTCGATGATTATCGTCGTGATCTCACTTTTGATTCTGTTCCTGCAGAAATGGTGGGTTGCTCGGAAGAATTATCAGATGAGTGCACTTCGTCCGCCTGCAATAGCAGAGTACCATGGTGTAAAGCGTTTTCTGATTACCCTTCCGGTTGCTATTGTAACGCTGATTGCATTTCTGCCACAGGCTGTCGTTGTGTTCTGTTCCTTCGTAAAAACAAACTACTCCAACTTTGTTTTCTCAGAAGGTTTTACACTTGAGCATTATGCTGAACTTGGGCGAAGCCTGACGACAAACATTCGCAACTCTTTTGTTTTCTCAACAGTTGCGATTCTGTTCATTCTTGTGCTTGGTATTCTGATGAGTTATGTCATTGTACGTCGCCGCGGAAAAACCGGAGGCGCACTGGATATGCTCATGATGGCACCGTATGTCATTCCTGGATCTGTTCTGGGCCTTTGCTATATTGTTGCTTTCAATAACCTGGGGCGTACAGCTGATGGCACTGTCATCCGGCTGACCGGTACGGCAAGCATCATCATCATTTCAATGATCATCCGGAAAATGCCCTATACAGTCCGTTCAGGCAGTGCATTTCTTATGCAGATGGATCCGTCGATTGAAGAGGCTTCCATCAACCTTGGTGTATCCCCTATGAAGACCTTTGCCAAGGTAACGGTCCGTATGATGCTGCCGGGTGTTTTAAGCGGAGCCATTATTTCATGGGTTACATGTATCAATGAACTGTCAACATCCATTATGCTCTATACAGGCAAGACAGCGACCATCACAGTTGCCAGCTATACGGCAATTGTAAGAAACTCGGTTGGTACAGGTGCCGCACTTGCCTCTATTTTGACACTGACAAGTGGTGCGCTTCTGCTCATCTTCTTCAAGGTCAGTAAAGGCAAAGTTTCTATCGTCTGATGCCAAAAATGCAAAAAGACTTATCCATGGGATAAGTCTTTTTTTATGTTCAGATACAATAATCGCCGGCATTTTCCGGCATGGAACTGTTCATCAGATCTTTAAGGGTGTAGGACCTGAGATAGGTACTGACTGCTTTCTCAAGCCCTTCCCAAAATCGGACTGTTTTACAGAAAGCATAACGCTCGCACTGATTCGGGGTTTGTTCAAGACAGGCAACCGGACACAGTCTGCCCTCCACCACTGTCAATATCTCATCCGCAGTGTAAGCAGATGGTTCACGGCTTAACCTGTATCCGCCCTGATTGCCGCGGATACTTCGAATCAGGCCGGCACGAGTCAGCTGTGTTGCAACATGTTCAAGATATTTAACAGATATGCCCTGACGATTGGAGATATCTTTCAACGTGATCGGGCCTTCTGCCTCATGTTCTGCCAGATCTATCATGAACCTGAGCGCATATCTGCCTTTTGTAGATACTTTCATTTTTTCATACCTGCTTTTCTGTATTCACATTGTAAACAATCAGAGCTTCCCGTTCTTCGTATGGTCCAAGTGCATAATCATTTTTTCCCGTGCTGTCCAAGACCTGTTCGCTGACGACCTGGTTACACCTTCTCGGCTCGTCATCTATAACACGAACGCCACCTCTTGAACTGCTTTCTGTCAAAAAATAAGACGGATCTACCTCATATGGATCAAATAGAGCAATTCCATCTTCTTCAAGTCCTGTCAGCAGAATGTAATGCTCATCTTCCCCCAAAGTGCAGCGCACAATAGCAACCCCATTGGCACGGAGCGCATCAGCGATCTTTCCGTCCTGGGCTGCAGCAACAGTCGCCCCACTCAGGTACTCAGAACGTATCGGGAATTTTCTGATACATCCATAGCCGTTAAACCATTCGGAAATAAAACTCATGGATGCTTTTGATGTCCCGCGTTTTCCACATTCTCCATGTTCATTGAATGTATCGAGTGTATACAGGAATATGCCGCGAAGCAGATCCGGCTGTAATTCTTTACGCTCAAACAGAAAGCGCAACGCATTGGTCAAAGAAACAGGACCACAGTCATATTCAGAACTTTGGTAATTCAGTATATTGTTCATAAGGCTTCCTCAGATACAAGTATTCCTACAGAAAAAATAGGAATTGACAATTCACACAGGCATTCGTATAATGGTCCGAAAACCGTACTGAAAGAGAGACTGATATGAGTCGGGAACTGACAACATGCCAGCTGATAGAACGCAGCATTAATAAAAAATACCGCAAGGAATTGTGGACGCCTTTCATGCATGCCATCCGGCAGTATGAACTGATCTCCCCCGGTGACAGAATCGCTGTCTGTATTTCGGGTGGAAAAGACTCCATGCTTATGGCAAAACTCATGCAGGAACTGTCGAGACATAGTACAATTCCCTTTGAACTCTGTTTTCTGGTGATGAATCCCGGATACAATCCGGCCAATCAGCAGAAAATCGAAGACAATGCAAAACTTATGGAAATCCCGATCGAAGTTTTTGAAAGCAATGTATTCGATGCTGCCAACAGCGCAGATGACAATCCGTGCTATCTGTGTGCGAGAATGCGCCGCGGTTTTCTATACAGTGAAGCCAAACGCCGCGGATGCAATAAGATAGCGCTGGGACATCATTTCAATGATGTGATAGAAACAACGGTTCTTGGAATGTTTTACGGGGCCCAGCTGCAAGCCATGCTGCCCAAACTTCACAGCAAAAACTTTGAAGGCATGGAACTGATTCGGCCGCTGTACTGCATTCATGAAGCAGATATTATTGCCTGGAGAGACTATAATCACCTGTCGTTTCTGCAGTGTGCCTGCCGTTTCACCGAACAGGCTGCAGCTGATATACAACGCAATGGCAACTCAAATTCGAAGAGGCTTGAAATCAAACATCTGATTGCCTCGCTCAAAAAAGACAATCCTGATATCGAAAAAAGTATTTTCAACAGCATACAT
This sequence comes from Clostridia bacterium, assembly GCA_017469025.1. GTDB lineage: Bacteria > Bacillota > Clostridia > Christensenellales > Aristaeellaceae > Ventricola. The sequence goes on along the minus strand of JAFUHD010000071.1, from coordinate 4,709 downwards.
GCCTGTTGCCTCGATACCATGGTCGGCTGGAAATCCAAAGGCCATGTCTTTTCTTTTCTCGACTGCTATGATCGGGCTGAGGAATAATCATCTGTTTTGCCACAGGAATGGCAGAAACAAAGGCAGCTGCTTTTCCCAGTCAGCCTCACAATGCTGACCCCCCACCTGGCAGTACAGTCTTGCAATACCGCCATGGTTTTCGATTTTATTGGCTACCGCCTTGTTTCTGCGGTATGTATAACTTTCCCTGTCCTCAATCCAGGGATTCTCAATTCCCTTTGTTTCCAGTGTACCCCAGGAAAGAAAAATACGTGTATCCGGATCAATTGTATCCTGATTCATATCATTGAAGATCTGTGGTGCGCAAAAGCCAATAGCGGATGACAGGCACCCACCTTTTGAAAACCAGCGGTTATAATGTGATACAGCATATACAGACATGAGACCACCCATGCTGGAGCCGGCAATGCCTGTACATTCCCGGAACGGAATTGTACGATATGTCTGGTCGATCAGGGGCTTTACAGTGTTGACGATCCACTGCATAGTGAGATCGCCTTTTGCTTCATACTGGGAGAAAGCCCCTCTGTAAGGACGGAACGGCATGTACTCACTGAGTCGTTCTCCCTCGCCGTGTCCGCATTCCATCCCGACACAAATGATTTTCTTGTCCCAGCCTGTCAGATAATCCGCCAGACCCCAGGATTTGCCATAAGTCGCATCTTCGTTCCGGTACAGATTGTGACCATCAAAAAAGTACATTACCGGATACTGCTCATCACTGGAATGATAATCATCCGGCAGCCATATATGCAATGGACGGTTGGCACCGACAGCATCAAAATAACAATCACGTTTAACCAGCAATCTGATTCCCTCCCTAATTAAACCAGAGAAAACGAAAATCCGAACCAGTTTCCTCAGGAAACACAGTTCGGATTATAAAAAAGAAGCTCCCCAGGTAGGGCTCGAACCTACAACCCTTCGGTTAACAGCCGAATGCTCTGCCATTGAGCTACTGAGGAATATCGTTCTTGCGAACAAGTGTTATTATATGCATTTTGTGTGTCTGTGTCAATGATTTTTTAAAATTTTATTTGTATGGATTTTTGGAGGTGAATTGCCAAAGTAACGGGCACAGGTCGGGCGCGGAGTATCCGCTAGTCTTTCACATCCTATGTGTTTCCATAACTCTTTCAAACTCTTCGTCAAGGTGTGGATTTTTGGATGATCGAATTCCTGCGAAAGTGAGAATGCCGCGTTTTACCTGATTATGACATAAACGTGTTGATTCATATGAATGACGCTGTTTCATGGGTTTTTGGACAGATTTTTAAACGTGCTCTTTTTCTTTGAAACAAAGTCTGATATACTTATATAGAGGTGATTTCCAAGTGAACAACAGAATTAATCCTGAGCTTGAACGGAAAATACGGCCATTTACCATTCCGAATCTGATGCAGTACATTGTTATTGGACAGGGCGTTATCTTTGCGCTGATGTATATCTGGCCTACTCTGGGGTATCGTATTTACAGCACCATCAGTCTATCCCGGTCAGCAATACTTCAGGGGCAGATATGGAGACTGCTCACATTTGTCATATGCCCGCCATCATCTTCGCCGATCTTTATCATCTTTGCACTGTATTTTTACTATTTCATCGGACAAAGCCTTGAACGCATGTGGGGAACTGTGCGTTTTAACCTCTTTTACTGGGTAGGAATGCTGGGTGCTATTATTGCCTGCATGATTACAGGGTATGCTGACAATTCTTATCTGAACCTCTCATTGTTCTTTGCCTATGCAGCGATCTGGCCGGATCAACAGGTTCTGTTATTTATGATTATTCCCATTAAAATGAAGTATCTGGCACTGTTTGATGCCCTGATCTTTATTTGGCGTTTTATCGTCGGTTCAATTTCGACAAAGATCACAATTCTTCTCTGCCTCGTCAATGTTTTCCTGTTTGTCGGCGGTGATCTCAGCAATATGATTCGAAATGAGATACGGTATTTTAAAACAAGGCAGAATTACCGCAATACTATGTGGCGTTAATCCTGAGGGACCTGAATGAGGTCCCTTTTTTTATACGGATCAAAAAAAGCAGGGATCCATCATATGGATCCCTGTCAGAAAATTAGAAATCACAGTTTCCAGGCGTACGGGGATACGGAAGTACATCACGTATATTCTCAATATCTGTCAGGTACATAACAAGACGTTCGAAGCCCATACCGAAACCTGAATGTACGCAGCCGCCAAACTTGCGCAGATTGACATACCATTCCATCTGCTCCCTGGAGATGTGGAGTTCATCCATACGTCTGCAGAGACGGTCATAACGGTGTTCACGCTGGCTGCCGCCCATGAGCTCACCGGAACCAGGCACAAGCAGATCGACGCCGCCGACAGTCTGCCCATCTTCATTCTGGTACATGTAGAATGCCTTGATATCCTTTGGCCAGTCGTATACGAATACAGGAGACTTGAAGTATTCTTCGGTAAGATATTTCTCGTGTTCCTTGAAGATGTCCTCACCTGGCATAGCCTCATGCTCGAATGCCTTGGGAGCCTCCCGGAGAATCCGGATCGCTTCAGCATGGGTCACACGTGCTACGTGAGAATCCAGCAGATCCTGAAGTTTCTGGATCAGGTTGGACTTGGCATAGCTCTGCAGGAATTCAAGCTCAGGCATGGCTTTTTCAAGCACTTCGCGGACAACACCCTTCAGGAAATCTTCTTCAATATCCATCAGCTGCTGGAGATCACAGAAGCAGATTTCCGGCTCTATCATCCAGAATTCAGCAGCATGTGTTTTGGTATTGGAGTTTTCTGCACGGAATGTTGGTCCAAACGTGTAAATCCGTTTGTAAGCCAGTGCAAAGGTTTCACCCTCAAGCTGTCCGGTAACTGCAAGAGAAGTCGGTTTTCCGAAGAAATCGTCCTCAGGCTTTATGCATGATCCAGGAGCGGCAGCAGTTACTGTAAATGTATTTCCGGCACCCTCTCCATCATTTGCAGTAATCAGCGGTGTATGCACATATACGTATCCACGGGACTGGAAGTAATTGTGTACAGCCTGCGCAGCAATTGAACGTACACGGAATACAGCCTGGAAAAGACGTGTTCTCGGGCGCAGATAGGCAATATCACGAAGAAACTCAAGCGAATGACGCTTAGGCTGCAATGGATAATCCTCGGGTGAATCTCCTTCAAGCACAATCCCCTCTGCCATCATTTCAAGTGTCCCATTCCGGCCCATTACAAGCTTTCCGGTTGCGGAGATGGCTGAACCATTGCGTATTGCCTGAACCGCAGGAAAATCGGTAACGTTTTCATCGTAAACAATCTGAATATTGGCGAATATCGTTCCGTCGAAAAACTCCATAAAACCGATGTTTTTCTGTTTCCTGTGATTACGTACCCAGCCCTGTACTGTAACGGTCTTTCCTTCATAATCAGCAGCAGGTGCAGACAGTATCTGCCGCAAATCCAGTACTTCCCTTAACTTCCTCCTCATCTGTCCGTATTTTACAGACAGTAATTAATCAATATCGAAGCCGACTGGCAGTGACTGCCAGTCGGCCGCAGTCATTACAGTTCGTCGTTTGATGTCTCGTTCTCTACATGAACAGGTGTTTCCGGTTCATCTGCATCCACTGAAGATTCAGTTTCCACATCCGGTATTTCATCTGTTTCAACAGCTACATCTTCATCAATGTCAGATGTTTCCTCCTCCGGTTCTGTCACTGTTACCGATACAATCTTGTGTCCTTCGGCCAGACGCATTAAACGGACACCCTTTGTCACCCTGCCTACAACAGAAATGGAGTCTACCGGAATCCGGATGATGGTTCCATCATCCGTAATGAGCATCAGATCAAGACCGTTTCTCAGAATCAGCATACGAACAAGATTTCCAGTTTCCTCGGAGATATTCATTGCTCTGATGCCTTTACCGGCTCTGCTCTGTTCACGGAACGCTTCAAGCGATGTCCGCTTTCCAAAACCGTTTTCCGTGATAGTCAGTACTGTCGAATTATCCCGAACCTTATCAAGGGAAACGATCTCATCAGATTCACTGATACGCATGGAGCGTACACCCATGGCCTGCCGCCCCATAACGCGGACATCTTCCTCATTGAAACGGATTGCCATGCCGGACTTTGTTGCGATCATCAGCTGATCGCCGCCGCGGGTCAGTTCAACACCGACCATCTCGTCACCTTCGTTGAGATTGATGGCAATGAGTCCCATCTTGCGGAGATTCTCAAAGTCAGAGAGTTCGGTTCGCTTGATAAGACCCTGACGTGTCACCATGACAAGGGTGAATCCTTCCTTCTCACGGGGCAGCGGAATCATTGCAGTGACTTTTTCACCGCCGTCAATCTGCAGCAGGTTGACAATTGCGGTCCCCTTTGCTGTGCGTCCGGCTTCAGGAATCTCATATCCCTTGAGCTTATAGACACGGCCGCGATTGGTAAAGAACAGGATTTCATCATGCGTTGAACACGCAAGGACCTGTTTTGCGAAATCTTCTTCTTTTGCGGTAAGTGCGGTAATGCCCTTTCCACCACGGCGCTGACTGCGGTAAGTATCTGTTGCAATACGCTTGATATAACCGAAGTGCGTAAATGTGATGACGATATTGTCTTCCTGAATCAGATCCTCAGGATCAATTTCGCCTTCCATTGCGCTGAAAGAAGT
>JAFUHD010000070.1 GCA_017469025.1 Clostridia bacterium | reverse complement strand
TCAGCCGTGCTGAGTGTCTTTATGAACTCAGTCAGCTTGAGGGTGTGTATGTACCGTCTCTTTATGAAGCATCTTATCATGAGGATGGCACACTCGCGGCATTTACACCGGTTCGTGAAGGTGTCCCGGCCGTTGTCCGCAAAAACATGGTTGCGGATCTTGACAGTGCTGAATATCCCGAAAATGTCATCGTACCATATATGGAGATCGTGCATGACAGGCTTAACATTGAGGTGCTGCGCGTCTGTACGCGTGGGTGTCGTTTCTGTCAGGCGGGCATGATTTACCGGCCGGTTCGTGAGCGTTCCATGGAACATATCCTGGATCTGGCACAAAAGCTCGTGGACAACACCGGATATGAGGAGATTACGCTGTCTTCGCTTTCGACAGGCGACTACAGCTGTCTGCCGCAGCTCGCCCATGAGATGATGGAACGCTTTGAAAAGCAGCGTGTGTCTCTGTCACTCCCGTCTCTGAGGCTTGACAGCGAGCTTAAGGCAACGCTTGAGGAAACCCAGCGGGTTCGCAAGACCAGCCTGACGTATGCAATGGAAGCGGGTACACAGCGCCTGCGGGATGTCATCAACAAAGGCATCACGGAGGAGGACCTCACGAGTTCTGTTAAAGATGCGTTTGCCGGTGGCTGGAGCAGCATCAAGCTTTATTTCATGTTCGGTCTGCCGACAGAAACCACGGAAGACCTGGACGGCATTCCCCAACTGGCAAACAAAGTGGTTCGTCAGTATTTTGCCACACCGAAGGAACAGAGGGCCCGCGGGCTCAGGGTGAACTGCAGTGCATCCTGCTTTGTACCAAAGCCGTTCACACCGTTTCAGTGGGAACCGCAGGATACGCTTGAGCAGTTCCGTGAAAAGCAGAAATACCTTTGTCAGATCATGCATATCAAGGGCGTTGAATTCAACTGGCACACCCCGGAGGTTTCTTTCCTTGAGGCTGTTTTTGCACGGGGTGACCGGCGAACGGCAGATGTTCTTGAAACTGCCTGGCGCAGCGGATGCCGCTTTGACGGATGGTCTGATCAGTTCCGCTTTGACCTGTGGATGCAGGCATTTGAATCCTGTCATGTGGATCCGGCTTTCTATGCCAACCGGAGACGGGAGAAGGGCGAATTGTTCCCATGGTCCTTTATTGATGCAGGTGTTACAGAGGCATTTCTCTGGCATGAGCATGAACTGGCAATGCAGGCGAAGATTACGCCGGACTGCCGCAAAGGCTGTCACGGCTGCGGACTTAAGCGTTTTGAAGGAGCATGTGTAGGATGAGACTGCTGATCGAATTTGAAAAAACCGAACGGGTCCGCCACCTGGGCCTGCTTGATATGCAGCGGACAATGCAGCGGGCTCTCAGACGCAGTCATCTGCCCGTCTCCTATTCCAAAGGGTTTAATCCGCATATGAACATGTCCTTTGCATCAGCACTGTCCAGTGGTATTCCCGGAGATTCTGAAATACTGGATGTTGCGATGGCAGAACCGGTGACGGAAGCGGAAGCTCTGTCTGCACTTCAGGCGGCGCTTCCCGCGGCATTACCGGTTATACGCGTGCGTCTCGTAGATGACCGTTTCAAGAAGATGGGCGCTCTGCTTGAGGCTGCTTCATACCGCTTCACCATTCATGATGCAGAGGCTGGTGCAGCACTTAAAGCAGCTATACCGGCTTTCCTGGCACAGAGAGAAATCATGGCACTGCGCAAAAGCAAGAGTGCTGAGCGTATGGTGGATATCCGTCCCATGATCTTTGAACTGGCCGGTGAAACCGATAATGGTCTTCCAGTCCTGCAGGCGACGGTTTCTTTTACGGAACCGGCCACACTTAAACCGACCCTGCTTCTTGAGGCACTTTCCGGTTTTGCCGGTATTCCGGTGCCATCCGTTTTTATCCGGCGTACAGGACTCTTTGGGCGCTGCAATGGACAGCTGTGTCCACTGTTTGATATGCCATGATCCGGAAACTGATTGTAGATGTTGGGCCATTTGAAACACGTTATGCATTGCTGGAGGACGGGAGGCTGGCTGAATATGAAAGCCAGCTCCCTGATGCACCTGTGCCGGAACAGTTTTATCGCGGAAAAGTTCTGCGCGTTGTTCCATCACTGGATGCGGCATTTGTAGACATCGGAGAAGCATTGCCGGCTTTTCTGCCGCATGCAGATCACCGGTACCGTCAGGGAGACCGCTGCCTGGTTCAGGCTGAGGCCATTCCCACAACTGAGACAAAAGGCATCCGTGTGACAGATCTGCCGCAGCTGACGGGGCATTATCTGGTACTGACGCCCCAAAGTCCTGGTGTGCATGTTTCAAAGAAACTTCCTGAAAGGGAACAGGCAGAAGCCAAAGCATATGCGCTGACCCGGTGCCCGGATGGAAGCGGGTTGATTGTGCGCACAGACTGGCAAACACTTGAAGGGGATAAAACGCCATTTGACCATGAATTAAGCCGACTCCTTTCGAAATGGGAAGAGATCCGGAAGATGGCGGAGCAGAGCTACACGCCAGGCCTGTTATCTGTCAGTACGGTTCCGCAGCGGTGCCGTTCCATGCTCTGTCAGCCTGGCGCTGAAATCCATGTGAACAGCAGCGAATTTGCAGAAGCGCTCATTGCAGAGCAGTCCCTTACAGGCACAGAAGGTGCCAGGATATTTGATGATTCTGCAGATGGGCCGCTGATCTTTGATCCATATCAGATTGATGAACAGCTTGAAAAGGCAGGAAGGCGGCGTATCTGGCTCAAATCCGGCGGATTCCTGGTTGTGGACCAAACGGAAGCGTTTACGGTCTATGATGTCAATTCCGGACGGGATGAACGAAAGGGTTCACCGGATGAGAAAGCGCTGGCTGTTAATCTCGAGGCGGCAGAAATGGTATTGCAGCATATCCGGCTGTGTAATATGGGCGGTATCATTCTGGTGGATCTCATTGACATGGACAGACAGGCACGTCGTGAACAGCTGCTTGAATTTGTCCGTTCCCGGATGAAGCTGGATCCGGCAGTACATGAAGAGGGCATTACCAGTCTGGGTATTCTGCAGCTTACCAGAAAGCGCACTGGTCTGCCGCTGTACAGACAGATCCGTACTGCATGTTCAGTATGTCAGGGAACAGGCAGCCTGCCTGACGCACGTCAGACAGAGGGAGAAATCAGGCGTACTGTTGCCAGACGGCTTCGTGCCGGGCAGGAAAGCGGATACAGAATCGGATGCAGCCGTGAGGTTCAGGAGCTGATCCGGAAAGATCCTTTTTTTGAAAATGTGCAGTTCTCGCTGCATTCGGAGCGAAACTATTCTTTATCCAGTCAGTAATGATAAGTATAATCCAAAGGAGAATACCTTAATGAGACGAATGACCGCAGAGATTCCGCAGGAAACAATTCTTGAAGAGCAGGCCTGCATGCAGCGCGTCCGTGGGATGGCAGGACGCCCGGCCAGCTATTTTATTGTGACCTACGGCTGTCAGATGAATGTGCATGACAGTGAAACGCTGACCGGCATGCTCGAAAACATGGGTCTCAGCGCGGCAGCAGACAGGACCTGTGCGGATTTTGTCATTTTTAATACCTGTTGTGTCCGTGACAATGCGGAACGCCGTGCGCTTGGAAATGTTACGTGGCTGAAAGAACTTAAAAAGACCAATCCCCAGCTGCGGGTTGCCGTATGCGGCTGTATGATTCAGGAGCCGGGAATGGCAGAACAGATTCTGAGGACATATCCCTTTGTGGACCTTGCGTTTGGTACACATAATCTGTATCACTTTCCGACACTGTTTGAACAGATGGTGCTAAAGCAGAGACGCGTGATAGAGGTGGTACCGGACGATCTTGGAACAGTGCCGGAGGACCTGCCCATAGTAAGGAGCAATCCGTATCAGGCCTATATCACGATTATGTACGGGTGCAATAACTTTTGTTCCTACTGCATTGTCCCGTCTGTCCGTGGACGGGAACGTTCACGTGACAGTGAGCGCATTCTGAGAGAGGCTGAAGCACTTTACCGGGATGGTGTAAAGGAGATCATGCTCCTCGGTCAGAATGTCAATTCATATGGCCTGGACCGCCCGGAGGGAATGAATTTTCCGAAACTTTTGGCAGCGATAGATGAAATCGGGATAGAGCGCATCCGGTTCATGACCTCGCATCCGAAGGACCTTTCGCCGGAACTTATGGATGTCATGGCAGGCAGCCGGCACATCTGCCCGCAGCTGCATCTGCCGGTACAGCACGGAAACAACCGCATTCTGAAATCCATGAACCGCCGTTATACACGTGAGATCTATCTTGAGAAAGTTGCGATGCTGCGGGAACGGATTAAAAATATCAGCCTCAGCACAGATATCATCGTGGCTTATCCCGGTGAGACGGAGCAGGAGTTCAGGGATACCTGTTCCCTGGTAGAACAGGTCCGTTATGACAGCGCGTTCACTTTCATCTATTCACCCCGTACGGGGACGCCGGCAGCAAAAATGCCGGATCAGGTGGATCCCGAAACTGCATCCCGCCGCATTCAGGAATTGATTGCAATTCAGAAACGGATTACAAGTGAGAACTTTGAACATTATATTGGTCAGACGCATCATGTGCTGGTAGATGCTCCGTCACGCCGTGATATTCATCAGATGTCGGGAAAGAACGAATACAACATTACGGTTAATTTTGACGGTTCGCCGGATATGATCGGCAGTATTCTGCCGGTCCGCATTACAGAAGCCCGGGAGACGACGCTGCGCGGTACCCTTGTACAGGCGTGAGGCTTCATTTTACAGGACAGGGGATCAGGAGATTGATTCTTTAAAGCTTTATGGACTGTCACGGTGCCGGCACCTGAACTATCGAAGATTCGCCGACAGCAGATACGGAGGAGTTACATGATTGAAGTAATTGAGCGTTCACGCGCACTGGGTGAGGCCATAGTGAATTCGGATGCTTTCAGGGCCATGCAGCTTGCAGAATCCGAAGCAGAATCTGATCCGGCTGTGAAGACGATAGAGCAGTCTGTGAAAGAGATGACAGACCGTCTCAAGTCCACGCCGGACGGTGAGGAACGTCTTGCTATTTCGAGCCAGCTGGAAGCGCTCAAGCAGAGCCTGTCTGCATTGCCTGCCATTGAGCGGAGAGACAGGGCCAGAGAAGGCTTTTCCCGTCTGATGGAGCAGGTGAACAATATTCTGCAATTCACGATTACCGGTGAAATTTCCGCCCTCAGCAGTTGCAGCGGCAACTGCGGCGGTTGTTCCGGATGCGGGTCTGTCTGACTGGACAGGCCCTTTCGGTATTTGATCTTCCCAGCTGCCTGTTGACGCTGAATTGCTTTTGAAATGAGTGAAGCAAAGAAAAAACATTGCGCAGTGAAGGAAGCAGAGCGGAAGGTTCCTGATGCTGCTGGAACGGGAATAAGGGCACATCACTTGAACGGGACATCAGGATTGGCTGAAAACACCGCGAAACACAGAACAGGGGAAAGATCATAATCGATGTCATAAACCAGTTGACCTGACAGTGAAATTCCAGGAATAATGTTTCTGTCCGAATCCAGATAACCGGATGGAAAACGGATAAAGAGATGCATGATGCGGGCGGACTGGCAAACCCCTTACCGTCTGCGGTGTATGTGGTTTTGCGGGCAGTCGTCCGAGAAATGAAACGGAGGAAAGAATGGCAGATTTTACCCCAATGATGCGTCAGTATCTGAATATGAAGACGCTGTATCCCGGAATGATTTTGTTTTTCCGGCTGGGGGACTTCTATGAAATGTTCTTTGAGGATGCACTGTTTGCATCCAGAGTGCTGGACTTAACGCTGACAGGAAAATCCTGCGGCATGACAGCAAGAGCACCTATGTGCGGCGTTCCGTTTCATAGCGCGGATACGTATATCAATCAGCTGATTGAAAAAGGGTATAAGGTAGCCATCTGCGAGCAGCTGGAAGATCCCGCAACCGTTAAGGGACTGGTAAAGCGTGGTGTAATCCGTGTAGTAACGCCGGGGACGGTTATTGAGACTTCCATGCTCGATGAGCATAAAAACAACTATCTGCTTTCAGTCTGTATGGATGGAACACGTGCGGGACTGGCTTTTGCAGATGTGTCCACGGGCGAATTTTACGTATACGAAATAGATCGGTTTGTGCAGACACTGCCGGATGAACTGATACGGATCGGTCCAAAGGAGATCATTGCCAATACAGCGCTGCCGGAGGGACTTACAGAACTTCCATACAGTGTGGAAAACAATCAGGCATACCGTCTTCAGCGGGCGACTTCACTGTTATGTGAACACTTTCATGTTGCATCCCTGTCTGCCTTTGGAATAGATGATCTGCCGACAGGGATCCGGGCTGCCGGTGCACTGCTGTACTATCTTGAAACGACACAGAAAAATGCGCTTGAGCACATAACGAGCCTGGAGCGTTATTATAACCGCAAGTATATGGTTCTTGACCGGACAGCACGCCGGAATCTGGAACTCAGCGAGACGATGCGGACACACCAGAAAAAAGGCTCACTCCTGGACATACTGGATTATACCTGTACCGCCATGGGTTCCCGCATACTCCGCGGGTTCATTGAGCAGCCGTTTGCTGTCCGTGCAGATATCGAGGAGCGGCTGGATGCTGTCGGTGCCTTTGTTTCGGATGACATGACAGCAGATGCCGTTCGTGGTGAACTGACCCATGTATATGACATAGAACGTCTTCTGAGCAGGATTGCCTACAGGACAGTCGGTCCCAAGGATTGTCTTGCGCTCCTGGGTTCACTCAGCCATGTACCGGAAATTCAGTCCAGGCTGCGGTCCATGTCAGGGAGCAGTCTTATTGAGCGTCTCAGCGGTGAGCTGACGCCCTTGACAGAGGTTACGGACCGTATTGAAGCATCTATAGATCCGGATGCACCGGCACTTCTCAGCGAAGGGCATGTAATCCGGAGCGGGTATTCAGAGGAACTGGACAAGCTGAGGGAAGCAGCAACCAATGGGCGGCAGTGGATCGCAGATCTTGAGGCAAAGGAACGGGAAGAAACCGGAATCAAGAACCTCAAAATCCAGTACAATCGTGTGTTTGGTTACTATATCGAAGTGACGAAGTCCTTCTATGATCTGGTTCCCATGCGTTATACGCGCAAGCAGACGCTGGCGAATGCAGAGCGCTTTACAACACCTGAACTGCACGAAATTGAAGAGACTGTTCTTGGTGCGCAGGAACGGGCAACGCGGCTTGAACAGAGCCTGTATGCGGCGCTGCGTGATTTTCTGGTTGAACAGATTCCGAATATACGGAAGATTGCTGTTGCGCTCAAGACACTCGATGCCGTGATATCCCTGTCGGTGGCAGCCGTCCGTCACCGCTACATCCGTCCGGAAATAGCGGAGGATGGAACCATTCATATTGAAGGCGGACGTCATCCTGTGGTTGAGGCGAGTCTGCACGGGGATGAGCTGTTTGTTCCCAATGATACCGAAATGGATACCGGGAGCAACCGCATGCTGATCATTACCGGCCCCAATATGGCTGGTAAGAGTACATATATGCGGCAGATTGCGCTTATCACACTCATGGCACATATTGGCAGCTTTGTGCCGGCAGACAGTGCGAGAATCGGTCTGGTCGATCGGATTTTTACGCGTGTGGGTGCTTCGGATGATCTGGCCAGCGGGCAGTCGACATTCATGGTAGAGATGAATGAAATGTCAAACATTCTGCGCAACGCGACGCCGAATTCGCTCATTCTTCTGGATGAGATCGGACGCGGAACCAGTACGTTCGATGGATTGTCCATTGCCTGGGCTGTGGTTGAGTATCTGGTGGATAAGGAAAAGATCGGCGCCAAGACGCTCTTTGCCACGCATTATCATGAACTGAGTGAACTTGAGGGCAATGTAGAGGGTGTCGTCAATTATCAGATCAAGGTCTTGGAGCGCGGAAACAGCATTCTGTTTCTGCGCAAGATTGAGCGGGGCGGTGCTGATAAAAGCTTCGGCATTCACGTTGCCCAGCTGGCCGGTCTGCCCAAGCCGGTTGTTATGCGGGCCCGTGAGATTCTGGCCCGTATAGAAGCAAATCAGACAACCCAGCACAAAATAGGTTCTGATATTCTTGGTACCGAATCTGCACCCAAGCAGGTGAATCTCTTTGAGTCTCCGGCAATGGACCTGATTGAGGAAATACGCAATATTGATGTGATGTCCATGACACCAATAGATGCGCTGAACATGCTGTTTCTTCTCAAGGAAAAGGCACGTCAGGCGTAAAAACGGGAAACCGCCGGAGAAAAAAGGTGCAGGCATATTGGACGTATCGGCGAACTGTATTGGATGTACAGATTGAAGATATTGAATTGTCATCATTCAGAACGTGTGATGATTAGGCATGCTTTCAGAATATCAGGGGAAACAGATACAGCGTATGTGCTTTTTATGCTGTATGGACAGGAAACAGAAACAGGGGGCATGAGAAACTATGGAAGACAGACCGATTCAGCGGCTTGGAGAAGAGCTGATCGGCAAGATTGCTGCCGGTGAAGTTGTTGAAAATCCTGCCAGTGCAATCAAGGAAATGGTGGAGAACAGTCTGGATTCCGGCGCAAACTGCATTACTGTGGAAATCCGGGATGGTGGTATCTCATTTATACGCGTGACGGATAATGGCCGCGGCATCCGGAACAGGGATATCCGTATGGCGTTCGAAAGGCATGCAACCAGTAAGATTGCCACAACGGATGATCTTTTTCATCTGTCAACACTCGGGTTCAGGGGCGAGGCGCTCGCCTCAATTGCTGCGGTATCACGTATGACGCTGACTACGCACCGGCAGGGTGAACAGATCGGAACACGCGCTGTCAATGAAGGCGGAGTCATAAAGGAAATCACGGATGCTGCAGCACCCCAGGGGACGACCATTGTTGTCCGGGATCTGTTCTATAATACGCCTGTGCGTCTTAAATTCCTTAAGAAACCGGCAACAGAGGCATCCAAGGTTGCGGAAATTCTGCAAAGACTGATTTTGTCGAGACCTGAAATATCACTTCGCCTGATTTCCAACGGCAAGCAGGTGTATTCCAGTTCCGGCAACGGAGATCTGAGAAGTGCGGTATTCTGTCTCTACGGACGCGAGACAGCTGAAAACATGGTGCAGGTTCATGCGGAGGGATCAGTCTCGATAGATGGTCTGATCGGTGTCGGACAGGAAGCCAGGGCAAACCGGGCACGTCAGACATTTATTATTAACGGACGGAGCATCCGTTCGCCACTGCTCTCCCAGGCACTTGAGGATGGTGCAAGAGAGCGGTTCACGATCGGACACTATCCGGTTTGTGTTATCCACATGAAGATGCCTGCAACGCTGGTAGATGTGAATGTGCATCCAAATAAACTGGAAGTGCGGTTCAGCGATGAAAATCTGATTTACCAGAAACTGTCTCAGGCAGTGCATGATGCGTTTTCCATCTCACCGCTCAGCGGTGCTCCGGAAATGATCCATACGGGGGATACCCGTCCGGATCCGGTGCCTATGCAGGTGGTAGGAACGTCGCCTGAAACGGGGACGAAAACTGCGGCTGCCATCATTGAAACCACGAAGCCAGTGGATGTGAAGGCGCTGGAAGCGTCTGATTCTGAACATGAAAAGGCAGAGCCTCAAGACGCCTGGCTTGCCCCGGAAAAAAGAGATGAACTGGAAAAGAACCGCATTGTTCCGGACATTGAAGCGGTACCGGTAACGGTGCCGCCAACGGTTCCGACTGTACCTGTACATACACATGCAGAAGAGCCGGTCTCTCGTGAACCGGATACATCCATTCAGGATGATCAGAATTTTGCTTCCGTGGTTACCAATTACTTTGGCGCAAATGTACGTGAACCGAAACCGATGGCATCTGCTGGAACAGAGCGTGTTTCTGAGACTGCGGAGACCTCCGCTGAAACAAGGCTTGAAGCGGTTGCATCAATCTATCCGGAACGTACAGAACACGAAAAACCCCAGGTTCAGGGAGAACAGACCAAATTTATAGAGTTTGAAGAGATGGAACAGCAGGAGCAGGAGGATGCCTTTGCCGGGTATGAGCTGATTGGGACGGCTTTTGATACCTATATTCTGCTGCAAAATCAGAAGCAGATTCTGATGATTGACCAGCATGCAGCGCATGAACGCATTCTTTATGAGCGGCTGATGAAAGAGATCGATCTCGGCGGCGGCTCACAGCTTCTCCTGGTACCGCAGATCGTTCATGTAACACCACAGGATGCGGTCAAGCTTGAAACATACAAAGATGAGATTGCTTCAGCGGGATATGAGATAGAACCGTTTGGTGAATCAGATTATCAGATCCGTGCCGTTCCGAATGTTCTCGGACAGCCGGAAACACGTGCTGCATTCCTGGAGATGATAGATCATCTTGGAGAACTGCGTGTGCTGACAACAAAACAGAAGCGTCGGGATGCTATTTTACAGATGGCTTGCAAGAAGGCCATCAAGGGCGGGGACAAACTGGAGAATGCTGAGATCTCCGCACTCCTTAAGGAGATGCAGAGAACGGGTGCGCCTCCAACGTGCCCGCATGGGCGGCCGCTGGTGGTTATTTTGAATCGCACTGAGATAGAAAAGAAATTCCGGAGAATCAATGACTAATACAGATCCTGGCGCCCTGCGCCGAAATCAGGAATGTGGACAGACAGCGGTGAAAAAACCGCTGATTCTGGCCGTTGTCGGACCGACAGGCATAGGAAAATCCGAGACTGCCATTCATCTGGCAAAAGCGCTTGGAAATGTGGAGATCATCTCCATGGATTCCATGCAGGTCTACCGAGGCCTTGATATTGGAACTGCCAAACTGCATGCGTCTGAAATGGAGGGCATACCGCATCATCTTTTGGATATTGCCGATCCAAAGACCATTTACACGGTTTCTGACTATAAACGGGACGCCGCTGAGACAATAGACGGCATCCTCAGCCGCAGCCATGTGCCGATGCTGGTCGGCGGGACAGGCTTTTACCTGGATGCATTAAGTTATGAACTGACCATGGGGGATGAAGGTGCAGATCCTGAACTGCGTGCAGCTTTGCATGCACAGGCAGAAACCGAAGAAGGACGTCTTGAACTGTTTAAACGGCTTCAGTCGATTGATCCGGACAGTGCTTCAAAACTTCATCCAAACGATGTTCATCGTGTGGTGCGGGCGATTGAGATCTATGAAACAACCGGACAGCGCAAGAGCGAGCAGACACGTTCAGAAGGACCATATCATATTCTGGTGTATGGACTGTCTATGGACCGCGAACGTCTTTACAGCCATTTGAACGCCCGTGTACACCGGATGATCGCTGCAGGCTGGCAGCAGGAGGTGGAGAACCTCATGTCTGCAGGCATCCGCTTTGACAGGACAGACGGCGGTGTCAGTCAGGCAATCGGCTATCCTGAACTGGCAGAAGTTTCCAGCGGCACTATTAATATGGAATTTGCAAGGGAACGAATTCAGAGAAATACCCGCCGGTATGCCAAACGTCAGTGGACCTGGTTCCGCCGCGATCCGCGTATCATCTGGTTTGAACGAGAAAACTATACCGGTCAGGAGGCACTGGAGAAGGCTATGCTTGACCAAATCCGAAGTGATATTAACAGGATGAAATGATTTTTTCCGGATATTTATGCTTTTTCTGGTGCAGAAGGAACCGCTTTATCATCCCGGGATGCTGCCTGCGGACTGTTTTTGAGTTCCTTTTGAGCGCTCTACCGGATAAATTGCCCGTCTGCAGGCAATCATCAGGCGCTTTGACACCACTATTTCCTGTTGCTCATAATGACTGTCCTATTGACCTATGTCAGTTCCATTTATGGACTGTTATGAACCGGTTCTGAATGCTTTTATACTTCTCTATAATGCAAAAGAAAGAAGAATTGCTATGAAAGAATTACAGGAAGCCATTTTAACCCGCGGTAAAGTGATTAATCAGGATGTTTTGCTCGTAGATACATTTCTGAATCATCAGGTAGACCCAGCGTTGATGCACAATATAGGAGAAACATTTGCATCATTTTTCAGGAATGGCGGTGTTCAGCGTATTTTGACCATAGAGAGCTCCGGAATAGCACCTGCAGCATTTACTGCATATGAGCTTGGTGTACCGCTTGTCATCATGAAGAAACAGATTTCAAAAATTCTGACTGGTGATCTCATGCAGACCACCGTCCGGTCTTTTACCAAAGGAACGGAGTATCAGCTGACAGTAAAGCGCGATTTTCTGCCGGCAGGCGAACGTGTGCTTTTTATTGATGATTATCTTGCCAGCGGAGAAGCGGCATTTGGTGCAATTAACCTGGTACGGGAAGCCAATGCCACACTGTGCGGTATTGGAATTGTCATTGAGAAATCCTTCCAGTCCGGCCGTGCCCGTCTGGATGAACTCGGCATCCCGGTTTTGTCACTTGCCCGTGTCAGCCATATGGGAGCGGACGGTATTGAATTCATAGACTGAAGATATGTTTGTATGATTTCTGTTTTCTATAATACAAAACTATTAACAGTCCGTTAAATGTGCGTAAGCACATTTAACGGACGCTTTTATCTCATTATTACGCATACTTCACACCCTGTATTTGCCGGAATATCACGGTGATGGTCTTTGTCAGAGGGAGGGATAACGGACATGAATCTGGATACAATTCATCACATTGCGATAATATGTTCTGACAGGGAAAAAGCAATCGCATTCTATGTGCATGCGCTTGGTTTTGAAATCATCCGTGAGAATTATAGAGCTGCCCGAGATGACTGGAAGATAGATCTTCGCGTGGACGGGAATACTGAGATCGAACTGTTTATTATGCGCGGTCATCCGGTCCGGGTGACAAATCCGGAAGCATATGGTCTTCGTCATATTGCGTTTAAAGTCAAATCGGTTGCAGATACGGTCAGTGAACTGAGAGAAAAAGGCATCGTCTGTGAACAGATAAGAATGGATGCGTATACCGGTAAGGCAATGACATTCTTTCGCGACCCGGATGGCCTGCCGATAGAAATCCATGAGTGATGAACACTGGGGCGGATAATCTGGAGCCCGGTTATGCAGCACAGGGCATTTTACAAACGCGTAGGTCAGACATGTCGCGGGGAACATTGTTCCAAAGACATTTGAGATGGTGCAGACGGAATGCAGTAGGATAGTGGTTTGCAAGAAAGGAGGTGAAAAACGCGTATTAATTGTGGGTATTGCTCGAAAACAAAGCAGTTGATATTTTCGGGAAAAGCAATTATAATATGGAAGGTCAAAGATAGTTAAAGCGAGGCGGGAACATGAAACTGTTAAGTGATTCCATTGAAGATTTTATCAAAGCACTGCTGGTGGACGACGAAGACGAGGCACAGGCAAGCGAAGTAGAACTGAGACGTAATGAACTGGCGGAGCATTTTCAGTGCGCGCCGTCACAGATCAATTATGTTCTGGCAACGCGTTTTACACCGGAACACGGTTATGTGATAGAAAGCAGACGTGGCGGCGGCGGATATATCCGGATCATGCGGCTTGCAGCAACCAGCCGGGAGGAACTCCTGCAGACACTGTATCAGCGGATTGGCACTTCGATCAGTTCTGTTGAAGCTGCGAAGATTATTGAAACGCTCAAGACAGAAAAGATTGTGACGGAAGATGAGGCATGTCTTATGCATGCTGCACTGAATCCGACTGCTGTTCCGCTGCCACTGCAGATGAAAGATGCACTGGCTGCGGGGACGCTTCGGAGTATGCTCCTTACGATTGCAAAGCGCAGGACATACGCAGAGGGAGAAAGGAGCAGACCGTGATCATACCCAACGGCTTTTCACCGGGTGCAACCAGGGCATATGTACAGGCACAGATCAGTGCTGCCGGAATGGGACTGTCTACGGTTGGAACGGGTCATCTGCTGGTAGGACTGGCCAAAGTGGATTCTGATATCACCAAGGAATTACTGGGTGAATATGATGTCAGGATGATTGAATCCATGGCACTGCGCTGTTACGGGCGTGGCGATGTGGGTGTGGCACGGGTCACAGGCATGTCGCCTCATCTGCACAGAGTGACACTGCGCAGCATGGCATATATCAATTCAGAGCGGCGTACATCGGCAGGTACGGTTCATATGTGGCAGGAACTCCTGATGGAAACCGGTTGCCATGCGCATGATATACTGCACGCCATGGGACGGGAGATTGAGCAGCTGAAAAGTGTGCTTGTTGGGACCTTTGGATATATAGAGCGTCCAAAGGCAGCGGCAATGATTCCGGCATCAGATCAG
>JAFUHD010000069.1 GCA_017469025.1 Clostridia bacterium | reverse complement strand
CTGATCCCCTTGAGAAAATGGAAATCTTGCTAAATTTAGCTTTTCAAAATCCAAAATTGCTACGTTACAGAGACTTCTATTCAGGAATTTAAGGCGCTTTGGTCTTCAAAAAAGTCCCAAGTGCACGGAAGGATTTTTTTTCAAAATAGACAATACCGGTCTTATTGGAAGAATGTATGATTCTATCCCAAGTCAGCTTGCCACGGACAAAAGAAGTTACGTCATATCAGCAGCTACCGGGAAAAAGAAAATAGGCAAGGATCTGGAACGACTGTACGACTTACTGGATTCGAAGACGGTATTACCTTGCTATAATGTTCATAATCCCAGCATAGCCTTATCGCAGACGAGGGACAGTGACATATTTAAGCTGTACCTGGCGGATACCGGTCTTTTTACTACCATGATTTTTAACTCATCCGGAGAGACAGATACGAACTTTTATACAAAACTGTTGAGTGATTCGCTTCCGGCTGATTTAGGGTATCTGTATGAAAATGCGGCTGCTCAGATTATAGCCGGTTCAGATATAGCGCTTTACTATCATACGTGGGAGAAAGAAAACAGCTCCCATTATTATGAGGTTGATTTCCTCCTTCCGTCTAAAACGAAGATTATTCCTCTTGAGGTCAAATCATCGGGAATAGGGAAACATGAATCCATAACGGCTTTTCAAAAGAAATACTCCAAACAAGTGCTCAGGCAGATTTTGTTATCACAAAAAGATGTCGGTCATGCGGAGATGCTGCAGCTCTATCCTGTATATATGCTTCCTTTTATTCTTGAAGATCTGAAGAATTGAGCACAATATAAAGAGGCGCCATCAAGGATTTTCATGAAGTCTACATCGTTCTTCATAGATTTGTGCTTTTCCTTCGGCAAACTGAGGGGAACGCAGTATTGCTTGTCTTCACAGACAACGATGACACCGATGAAGGGCCTTGTGCTTTTCCCTATTTGTGGGGACAGACATGACATGATCATCCACATGGGCTAAATTTCGGATGTATTTCATATCGACCAGGTAGACGCCGAGACGCGGCTGGTTCATGATTTTCCTTTCAATGATAAAGGCTGTGACGTAGTGCCACAGCCTTAAATCGCTTGCTATTTGCTCTGAAAAAACGTAGAATAACAAACGAGAAGAAGATACTTCTTAAATGTTTTGAAAAGGAGGGAAGAACCATGGCGCAGATCGATGAAGTCTACAGCTATCTTCTGGAGAACTATGGACAGAATGAGACGATCTTCCTTTCAGAACTCGCGATCCCCGGCTTGAAGCCTGTCTCCCTGCGGCAGCAGTTGAAAAAACTGACAGAGGATGGGCGGTTGAAACGATTTGATACAGGTATTTACTATATTCCAAAAAAGTCTATATTCCGTTTCGGTTCTATGCTGTCCCCGGACGATGTGATCCGGAAGAAATACCTGATAGACGGTGACAACCGATGTGGTTATCTGAGCGGGATGATGTTCGCTAATCAGCTTGGGCTCACCACGCAGGTTCCTATGGCTTATGAGGTGTATACGAACAAGGCTACGACTGATTACCGGGACACTAAGCTCGGAAGCTTGCGTGTGATCATTCGTAGACCTTATGTTGAAGTGAATGACGGCAATGCGAGTGCCTTGCAGTTCCTCGACCTGATAAAGGAAGTCAGCGATATCTCCGAGCTGGATGGCGCGGAGCTGACAGAGCGGCTTACGGGCTATATGAAGGCGAACGGCTTGGGCTTTGATACCTTGCAGCAGTACTTCCCTTATTATCCGGACCGGATTTACAGAAATATGTACGAGGTGGGGTTGTTAAATGGCGTGGCTACATGAGAATAAAGAAGAATTCAGAAATGCTGTTTTGTTTGCGGCAGACCAGAATCGGCTTGCTCCCGCAGTTGTTGAGAAGGATTATTATGTGACGCTCATCCTGAAAGGGTTGAGGGAACGCCTTCCGTTCATCGTATTTAAAGGCGGGACCTCTTTATCAAAATGCCATAAAGTGATCAGCCGTTTTTCGGAGGACATCGACGTGACAATCGATACAAAGCTGTCTCAGGGGCAGATGGGAAAAGTCAAGGATGCAATAAAAGCAGTTGCCGAGGTGCTGGAATGTAACGGAATAACACGAAAAGCAAGATCCGCTTCTGCCGATAGTCGACACTGCTGTCGGTGGAGGCGGCTTTTTGCGTTTTTGAGCCCACACATGGGTTCTTACAGGCTGAAATCAGTGGCTGTTAGCCGCTGGAGAGCGCGGCTAGAGCGTCGGGCATCTCTCCGTAAAACGTTACTCTTCACACATGTCCGGGTGAAGGTCCGAAAACCCTTTGTCTATCAGGCTTAGATCACCTTTGGGCATCCTTCCGTAAAACGTTGGCTCTCTATATATAGAAACCGGCGAACCATAAACCGCTATATATTGTGGCTTGGCATCTCCTCGAAAAATCTTGGATCCTGTCTTATAAGAAGAATTTCTGGAGATGTTACCGGTCACAAGTTCCAGTGTCCTCTTAATCGACAAAGAAACGTTCTTCGCCACCCCGCGTGATGTTCCAGTCATATAATCCGAAGAAGCGGTAGTCACTTCTTCGCAAACACCCCGGGCCGGATCAATACCTGCCAAAGATACGGTCCGGTCCCAGCAGGCCTGGCGCCTTCGGCCCCTTTAATGACATTGTCGTGCTTTCGGCACCGTATCAATTGCAGTTGTCATGATTTGACAAACCAGCATGAAATGCTGGGCCATCTCCTTTACAATTCCCATTTTCCGCGCTTTCTAGTATCAGAGTTCAACTATCAACGTATACTTTTTTGGAATGAAAAACGCCTGCGGCGCAGGCGTTTTCGTCAGAATTCCTTGTTTTCAAAGCGGCGGCACCAGGTGTATTTGCTGACAGCACTACGCTGGGCAGTGACACTGCTGAGTGCAGCCTGCAGAAATGAGGGCAGGAATTCGTCGTATTTTACCTCGAGGACTTCGACAGGATCATCAAAGACGGGATAAGTCGGCAGATGTGGATCAAACATATCTATTGCATTAAGGCCGGTCCGGATCTGCTTGTCAAATGTAATCCGTACCTCTTCCGCATCCATGATATAAGCCTCACGGATATAGTCAACAATGACGGCGGGGCGGAGCAGTCTGGTCCGCATTTCCCTGAATACATCGTGGAAAAGTGGATGCCGCATACGCTGAAGCCCTTCCGGATCTCCTGCAATCAGCTGATCAGCCAGATCCCTTGGAATCGAAACGGACTGTTTGGAAATGAGATCGCCGTATTTGCTTTTACATTCCAGTTTGATCACCCTGTCGCTGAAATTGTAAATGCGGATCCGGTATTTCTTCCGGTTCCCAACGCCGGCAATTTTCTCCTCGAGGGCAGTGTCATTTATGGTGTCAAAATAGAGGGAGCGGATCAGGTATTCGTTGGTCGGTCCGCCGTTTGGATCGTGCTGCATGAGCGGGGAGATGATGGAGCGCAGAACGCCCAGCTCTGCAGGGGTGATCAGAAATTTCAGTTCATGCCGGAGCGGTATCTTACGGATGGTAGGCATCAGTTTCCGGCCTCAGACTGGCAGGCAATGAGCGTTGCATTGTGCACGCCCTCTGTATCCAGCATCTTGTTGACGATATCAAAGCGCTCCTTGAGCTGGACTTCCACGGTCAGTTCAACACCGCCCGGTGTGACGGCTTTGCTGCGCAGACGCTGAACCTTGATGCGCCGGACAAAGTCCATGACATCGGCTTCGGCTTCCTCATCATAGTGTACGACCAGCAGGTATGTATTGGGGGTGCGCAGACGGAAGAAGGCGAGGAGGAGCATTGCAACTGAAATGCCGGCAACAACAACCAGGGCGATGACATACAGTTCGGCACCAAGCAGAATACCCATTGTCAGAGACCAGAACATGTAAGCGGTGTCCAGCGGATCCTTGATTGCCGTACGGAAACGGACAATGGAAAGCGCACCGACCATACCCATGGACAAAGCAATATTGCTCTTGATACACATGACAACCGGGGTGGTGATCATGCAGAGCATGATCAGGGTCGTGGCAAAGGACGGAGAGAACAGGACCCCGCGGAATGCCTTGCGGTAGACAAGGGCGATGATGAGTCCGACAAGGAAGCCCATGCCCAGGGCAATGAGCATTTTAAGCGGGGTAAGGGCGATCATCTGCTGTTCAAACCATTCCGTTACGGTTACATCATTAATAATACTGCGCATATTGCGTTTCCTCCATTAATCATCGTGTGCTTTCGACACCGTATCAATCTCTGTGATCATGACATACCAGTACAAAGACTGGGCCATCTCTCTTTTTGGGCAACAGCATCAGCTTTCGGCTTAATACTGGATTGGCTGCCCGTTGCCAGACACACCGGCGCAGAGTGACGGGCTATTTTCTAAATAAGCATCAGCACTGGCTTTCGGTTTAATACCAGCTTTTTACAAACCGGTGCTGTGCATCAGACCATGGAATAAAGGTTTATTCATTACCAAGGCGGGGACCCATATAATCAAGCATCTGTTCATCCGTAAGACCAAAGTAGGTCTGGATGTCATTGTAAATGTAATACGGACGGCGGGGGAAGATGCGGGAGAGCATTCGCTCGCATCTGGTCACCCAGTAGTTGTAACCGCCGTCGGCATTCTTTGGCTGGTCGAAGGATATCTTCTTGTCAACCAGGGCTGCCCAGCGCTGCATATGAAGATCCATTTCCGGCTTGATTTCAGCAATCATCCTGTTGAAGGTCTGGGTCAGATTTTCCGTGGTAAAAACGGTCCGGTACAGTTCTCCGTACCGCCGCAGGAATTTCTCCCGAATTTCAGGATTCTTGATGAGGTTTCGGATGAGCACATTCGATTTGATCTTCTGTGACCCCATGCCTTTTTCATTAAGTACATAGGCTACACCGCCGGAAATACGGTTGCTGCCGACCGTGACGTTGAAGAATCCCCAGTCGGAGTCATAGAACAGATAACGCCATTTCCCGTCGCCGGATTTCGCGTTCCTGTAGAAGCGGATATTACCTGGGTCAGTATTTCCAAAGTATGACTCGAAGATGAAGTAGTCGATCATGTTGTCGACATCCACCTGTGAACAGACATAGGCGTATGCCTCTGCATCATTGGCAAGATCATGGCTTTCCACATAGGCGACCAGTTCCTTGTAGGCAGCATTGGAACCGTGATTGACCTGGGTGGAGCTTGTACCATTGGACTCGAGCACATCTATATCATCCGGATTATCCCATCCTTCATGCTGGGCGATCATCTTGTATCCAGCGCGTTCACGCAGATTGTAATGTCCCCAGTACTCACCGTTGATGTAGACAATGACCGGACGCCAGGCCTGATGCACAACCGAGCTGCCGCTCTGGTCGATAATGCGTGACTGCATACCGTCTATGACGCGTGTGTAGAGTCCATCCTGTCCGCCGTTTCTGAGGACAATGCCGGCATAATTGGTGAATGGGCGGTCTTCAAAGAATGAGTAATCAAAGGTGGACTTTCCGAACTGGCTGTCTGCCTTGATATAAAGGCTCTTCTGCGGCATGTCAAGAGAGTACTGTCCCATGACGCGGAAGGACATGCCCTGGGATACACACTGCCGGCCGTTTTCATCGTAAAACTCAAGCCAGCCGGTGAACCAGTTTTTCTGCCAGTAGGTTGCTTTTTTCCACGGCGGATCCGTATTGACACGGTCAATATCCGGACCATCTGCAAACATGCCGTATGATTCATTGTAAAGGTGATCCGGGTCCGTGGATAAACAGACAACCGGCATGGTATGGTAGACGGAGATCAGATAGGTGGATGATACCACCTGAGAGGGCTCAAGACCGTCCTGGAAGGCACGTGCACGGACGACTGTGTTGTGCTCGATGGGAATCGGTCCTGTATACTTATCGGAGTAGATTGTCGGATCTGTGCCGTCCAAAGTATAGCGTACAATGCTGTTGCGGGGAATGGAGAGTGTAACGCCGTTTTCGCCGGTAATCGGGCGTTCAAAGATGCCGCCGGGGGTCAGAAATTCAGGCGCCTCTGTATAGCCGATGAAGCCGGGTCCATTGGGTTCGCCCGGGCTTGGCGTACTGTAATAGAAAAGGCCTGCCTGTCCAAGCGTACGTCCGTATGAGGTATCGTCATACAACTGTGGGACGACGATCTTGTCAAGGATTTTGCCTTCCGGGGTGGAGAGCACAACCGTTTCGCCGGTCTGGGCGAGATTGAAGGTTGTGAATGTGTACTGACCCTTTTTGGTGGTCTGGGTCTTGTCACAGTATATGACCATGTAACTGTTGTTTTCAATGGTCAGGTCAGGGAAAGTCCACTTCCGCGGTTTCTTGATGTTATCAGAAAGGCCGTAACCCTTGAGGTTAACGGCCTTTCCACTCATATTGTACAGTTCAATGTAATCATAGAAATAATTAACACCGGGGCCGTGTGTTTTTGTATTGCCGGTCATGACTTCCGTAATGTACAGACCGGAGGTGTTTGCCAGGCAAAGCGCAGTATCCATTGCGGTTTCGCTTGAACGGATATTCGGAAGCCCCGGAGTCGGCTGTGTGAAAACCTTAAAGGTGGATGCGTCATATGATTCATCCCGTCCCCAGGAGGTATCCGTCTGCAGATTGTCATAGGTAACCAGATCCAGCATTCGGCCCTGAACATCCGACAGGATAACGGTTTCACCGTTGCTGCGGAGCCGGAAACTGGCATGAGGCCAGCTGCCTGCAGCGGCAGGACGATCCTTGCCGGAAGCAAATACAACAAAGTATCCATTTGCCGGAATGATGCACCCCTGCGGAAAACGCCACTTGACGAGACTGTCAATATTGTCCGAAAGCGCGTAATTTGACAGGTCAACAGGAGAACTGCCGCGATTGTGGATTTCAATCCAGTCGGAATAGGCACCATCATCATCTGCCAGGGTCGTAAGACTGGAGGCGCAGATCTCATTAATGACCAGCTGTCCTTCAGGCAGCAGTGGTTCCGAACGGAATGCAGCAAGTCCTTCCTGTGTATTCTCGTAACCGGGCGAGTATTCCTCCGTGATGATATAGTTTTCATTTCCGATCCAGGCATAGCTCATATTCGGGTTCATTGCCGGAATCTCGAGACGCTCATACGCTATACCGTCTGTACCGAACAGGAACAGCTTGTCGCCCGATGAGGAAATCTTAAAGTTGGCATGCAGGGGCTGACCTGCTGTATTTTTCGTTTCATCTGAAGCAAAGACAAGAATGCGTTCGCCCGCGTTTACGATCATGTCCGGAAAGACGAACAGGATCTTGTCTTCGCGGTCTGAAAGGCCATATCCGCCGATTGCCAGCGGCTCTGTTCCGGTATTGGCCAGTTCAATCCAGTCAGGGAATGCGCCGGTTTCATCCGGCAGGGCTGTCCGGTTGCTTGACATGACCTCGGTAATCCGGAAGCGGATGTCACCCGTGCCTGCCGTTTCCGGATCCACATCCGTACAGGATACATTTGCTGCGGGCTGGTTGCTGGCAGTAGGTGAAAACAGTACGAGTGCGACCAGCATCGCAAGCAGAATCAGGAGAATGAGGAGCGTATATTTAGGCGGTTTTACCCGTTGGAAAGTCTTGGATTTGCGGTTTGGCTGTGAGGTATGCCGTTCCCGTTTTTTCTGCATGGAATAATTCTACTATGGCAAAAGGTTTGTCTATCTGCACAGAAATATGCATCGGCCAATGACATGATTTCCGGCACAAAGCAACATGACATCTCCTGCAAGGCGACATTTTATCTGTTCAGTTCCATTAAAGTGTATCTGCCGGTATTTGAATAATCCGCACAGAATGTTGTGCGACCTTCATCAATGACAAAGTTGCGCTTTCGGCCCTGCAACCATTGCAGCTGTCATTTTTGACAGACCAGCACGAAGTGATGTGCCCTCTCCTTTAATGTCATAGTCGTGCTTTCGGCACCGTATCAATTGCAGTTGTCATGATTTGACAAACCAGCATGAAATGCTGGGCCATCTCCTTTAATG
>JAFUHD010000068.1 GCA_017469025.1 Clostridia bacterium | reverse complement strand
GCCCAGCCCTGCGGGCTGGTTCGGCAATGATTGACATCTGCACTGGTTACAAAGCCGAAAGCTTATATTTTGTTTAAGGATTTGGCCCAGCCCTGCGGGCTGGTTCGGCAATGATTGACATCTGCACTGGTTACAAAGCCGAAAGCTTATATTTTGTTTAAGGAGAAAATCATGGCACTCACACCAACAGATCCTTCCCACTGCACTGTTTCCAGTCAGGGAAAAGAGCTGGTCTCACACGGTACTGCTCTGTTTCCGGCGGGATTTTATTTTGATGACCTGTGCAGGTTTCCTGTGCCATGGCACTGGCATGACGAACTGGAGGTCATGATCGTGCATGAAGGGCTCTCCCTTGTTGCTGCCGGTTCCCGGAAATATACACTTCATGCCGGACAGGGGATGTTCATCAATGCCGGTGTTCTTCATGGTGCACGCAGAGCAGATGATACAGTCTGCCGTTTCCATTCTGTTGTCTTCAGTCCGCGCCTGATCGGCGGCGGAATAGACAGCGTTTACTGGCAGAAATATCTGAAACCGCTCATTCAGAAAGGCCCGAAATCCGTACTTCTGGACGGATCACACCCCTGGCATCAGCAGGCTCTTGCCAGTATTGAAAGCGCGTGGCAGGAAGGTGCAAATGCTGCACCTGGATATGAATTTCGTGTCCGTGCCTCCCTGTCAGAACTGATTTTCAGCGTATTCAGCCAGATGGGCGCAACCCGACAGCAGATTTCTGAAAAAGCTGTCCGGGACGGCGAACGGATCAAACTCATGCTCCAGTTTATACACGATCATTACGCCGAGCAGATTACCCTTTCCGATATCGCTCAGAGTGCACTGATCAGTGAGAGCGAATGTCTGCGCTGTTTCAAGAGTACAATCGGTCATCCGCCGATTCAGTTTCTGAAACAGCTGCGCGTCCGGAAAGCCGCTGAACTGCTGGTTTCCTCAAACCTCAAAATCAACGAAATCAGCGACCGGTGCGGTTTTCAGGATTCCGGATATTTTACCCGTGCATTCCGCGAACTGAAAGGAATGACACCCAATCAGTTCAGGCAAAGCAGCACCTGAGAAATCTTCCCCGTCTTTGTCCATTATATCCGGGTATATAACAGACTGAGATTCCTTTTATCCATCGTGAAAATCCATCACCACTGGCTGTGCCTGAACTGGTGTGTGGAAACATGCCTTATCCCCTGAGGACATGGACTATGTCATCCCATGCCGGTCTGACACCGCCATACAACCACAGCAGACAGAGAAAATGGAGGTACCCGTGCTCAGCGAAGGACGGATTATGGTCCGTAAACGTATTTTTTCTGAAATCATCAAACGTGGCAAAAGCACGCTTGAGACTCTTGAACAGGTAAACCGGCACGCACCAGAGATCAATGATGCATTTTTGAAAAACTGTCTTTGTGAAAATGCGGATACTGAATTTGGACGAAAATATGGATTTGCATCTATCCGCTCATATGAAGAATATGTTAACCGTGTCCCCGTCTGTGGCTGGGATATCTTTGAGCCTTATGTGACACGTATGGCTGAAAAAGGCGAAACCGGCCTGATTACCCGGGATCTGCCTGTCTGCTTTTACTATACCTCCGGCACGACCAGCCGGCCCAAATGGATTCCTGTTTCTCAAAAATCGATTGAAACACAAACACGTTATCTGATAGACGCCATGTTCGGCATCACATCTCGTGAAATGGGCGATATCTGGTCAAATGGTGCCATTCTGCTGATCGCCGAGTCAACCTCACACAAAACACCGTCAGGCATCCCCGTCTGCCTGATATCCAGCCGGACGATAGAAAACCAGCGAAGTCTAGCCTCCTTTCTCTATACATCCCCTCCGGAAGTCATCCTGCCTGCAGCCGAAATGGACAGCATGGCCCTTCATGTTCTTTTTGCCCTTGAAAATCCCCAGATTACTGAGATTCAGAGCAGCTTTGCCGTCTACCCACTGGAATTCATGCATTATCTCGAAGGGCACTGGGAGCTGCTTGCCCATCAGATTGAACTGGGCACAATTGATCAATCCATTCAAATGCCTGACAGACTTCGTGCTGTTCTCAGAAAACGGCTTGTGCCAAATCCGAAGCGTGCCGCCGAAATCCGGGAAATATTCCATTCCAGCCATGGCGAACCCCTGATGCAGCGTCTCTGGCCGGAGATTAAAGTCATTGTTACTGGAACTGCTGCAGAGCATGAAATCTATGAAAGACAGCTGAGACAGTACACTGGTGATCTCTCATTTTTCCATCGGGGATATACAGCCAGTGAAGGTCTCTTTACAATTCCGGAAAAACTGAATGATCGGGATGGTCTGCTGCTTGCAGACAGTGCTTTTTACGAGTTTGTCCTCGAGGATGGACAAATCGTGACAATGGATCAGCTCAAAGAAGGCATGCGTTGCACGCTGCTGGTCACCAATGGTTCCGGTTTATACCGGTATCCAATGGGGGACCTTCTGGAAATTACCGGCTTTTGCAATACCTGTCCAAAGGTCAGGCTGCTTGGTCGGGAAAACCGCACACTCAATCTGACAACGGAAAAACTGCACATGCCTCTGGTGAACGAAGCCGTGGAAAAGGCATGTGCAGCTGTTGGTGTCAGACTCCTGAACTATACGGTTTACGCGGACCGTGCCGCCATTCCCCTGCCCCATTATACATTTTATCTGGAAATGCAGTCTGCGCCTGATATGGAACATCTGAGATCTGCCCTGATTGGTGAGCTTAGAAATATCAGTGATGATTTCAGTCACAAACTGGATAGCGGCAAAATAGGGACACCTGTTGTCAGAAAAATCGAAAATGGAACCTGGGAGTCTTATATGCGTCCGCTTTGGGAACGTGCCGCCAGAGAAAGCCGGCAGGTCAAGCCGGTCTGTCTGCTTACAACATCTGAAGAAGCAGCATATTTTGAGGCTCACATCGTCTGAAAACTGCTTTAATGACACTGCCGTGCTTTCTGCACCGTATCAATCGTTGTCATTATTTGATAAACCAGCACGAAGTGCTGAGCCATCTGCTTTCTCAATGATATCTGGCACCCTATATTTGACACCCCGGCCAAAGTACCGGGCATCTTCCCCGTTTAAATCTAAACGGTTTCCGTCAGCATGTATACATTCTATGCAAATGTGAGCGTCAAATCATCTCATTAATCGTCTCAATTCGTCTCATGATTAGGATATTGATACCTGGTGGACCTGCCCACACCTATCATGCTTAAAAGACTTGCGTCACACATTTTTTTAGCAGACGAGCTGCAGTGTGCTTCGACTTTCTGAGTATCTCTTGAACCTCGGTGCTGGTGAAGCTGTCTGAAGCATTCACTAATTCCATGATGTTGATCACATCAGCACGCTCTGCGTCTCTGAATTGTCTCATTGATTCCGAGACTATTTTCCTTAGACAACTCCATTTACTTTTCATTCGCTTTGCAATACACCATGATCCCGTCCACTGGGCTGATACATTTTCACCGATATCTGGTGGCCTTTCGCCTTAAAAGGGAATGCCTGCATATGTGAATGTCCGCATCTGCACACGAGCTGCACCCGGTCAAAACTGACAGCGGAGTGGCTCCCGCCGAAGCAAAGATGTCTGAGTGTCAGATTCCGATGCCAGTTGATGTGCATTCTGCAACCACTTACAGGGCAGACGCGGTCAGTGTCCATCAGATCAAACATACCGTTAAAACAGAATACTTCCCGACCGGAAGCTGTCCGGTGTATGCTTGTGTCAGAATTATTGAAACCTTCCAGCCGGGATGGAATGCTCAAAAAAGAATATCAGTTGTCGAAAATTATAGGTTGTCCATTGAACCCAGTCTATATACCTCGCCTTGATGATTTTGTATCCTTCTGCAACGAAATGCATTCTCATCATAGACGATGGCCTCTTTTTTCCTACTGACTTCGGCCCAGTTTAGGGCTGAGGTGTTCTTACACCCCTTGATTATCCTATAGTTTCTGTCTGAACCAGTGTCAAGGGAAGGAGGCTTTTATGCTCACGCCCCTTCGGGGGCTGGAGGGATAAATGGCCGAATGACCTTGACACTGGGTCAGACAGGTGCTACCTACCACCATTGGGGACACACCTATCCCATAAGAAAATGATTAAGCCACAATTCCTTACTAAACTTTTTATTATATAAAATTTCAGAGTATCGAATAAACCGGATTACCGGATCAGTTCGATCTCCGTTAAAGCCCCCAGAAGGCCTTCGGGCAGTTCACAGCACTGGATCGCTGCAATTCTCTGTTCAGCCCGTTCAAGCCTGCTGCTGAGATTGAGAATATGCTCCTTTACCTGATTGTCCATTTGGACCGGCAAAAGCAGATCGTAAAGAAGCGTATATTTGTCCAGCTGCGGACAGACCGGCTTCTTTTCCCATTTAAGTGAAACTGCTTCACCGGGTTTTGCATCCAGATGGATGATCAGGGTACGTCTGCCCGCGTCATAGTCAGTGGAAAAGCCGCAGGAAACTTCATCAGGCATCACATTCGGCATATCTACCAGCTCCAGCGTAATCTGACGGCCTGCCGGCAGAATATCTGCTGCACCTTCAGCTGCATGAATGAGAATCTGCGTATTTTCGCCCCAGAGAAGCTCACAGCATGTATCGCACCTGCGATAGTCCTGTGAGATGGGCGACCGGCCATTATCCTCTATCAGCGTATGAGAGCCCGCAGCCCCTGCAAAAATCCGGAAAGAGAGTTTCTCAGGAAGCGGACAGCCGTTACGAAGTGTTTCAGCCCCATCCATTGGAATGATGGTTCCCGGACGGACAAACACCGGCATACCTGACAACGGTCGGAAAACACGAATCTTCTGCCCGCCTTCGTAACGGTGTCCTGTAAAGAAATCAATCCATACGCCATCCGGCATCCAAAGCACAGTTGATCCCAGACGCGTTTCAGGAACCTGCTGCGTCACGATCGGTGCAATCAGCATATCCCTGCCAAAAATATACGCTGCTTTCTGCATCTCTATGGCTTCAAAAACAGGATAGTCATAATAAAGCGGATACAGAATCACTGAGCCCGATTCCGTTGAGGTAACCGCCTGATCATACAGCCAGGGGCAAAGACGGTGACGCAGACGCAGGAAATCTTTCATTACTGCCTCGCCCTCCATGGAGTAACACCACGGCTCCTTGCGAAGGAATTCATTCAGTGAAGCATGCAGACGCATAATCGGTGAGAAAACGCCAAACTGTACCCAGCGAACCGTCAGTGTTTCATCCCGAATGCCCAGCATATGCCCGCCGATATCATGACTCCACCATCCATATCCAATATTGGCTGCTGTCGCAGTGAAATACGGCTGGAAAGCCAGGCTTTCCCAGGTTATACAGGTATCTCCGGAAAATCCAATTGGATAACGGTGGCTGCCAGGACCACCATACCGCGAGAACGTCATGCTCCGCTCACCATGACTGTTCTCATACAGCCAGCGTGTATGGTTCAATACAAACAGCGGATCGACACCTTCTACAGAACTTCCGCCACGCTGCTGCCAGTCAAGCCACCAGAAGTCAACACCGGTTTCACGGAAATGTTCAAGAACAACCCGTTCAAACGTATCCAGGAATGTCTGACTGGATGCATCAAACTCTACAGGCTCACCTGAATCCGGATCTATGCCCATCGCCCTGGCCAGTTCCGGATAAATCTCCTCATACGCACGTACACCGTCTGCAGGGTGCTCATTCATGGTAACATGCAGATTCCGGTCATGCAGCCATTTCAGAAAGCCCTTCGGATCCGGAAAATACGCCTTGTTCCAGGTATAACCCGTCCAGCCTGTCCCATACTTTGGATCAATATCCGTAATATGCCAGTCCATATCCAGAACAGAGACAGAAAGCGGTACTTTCTCAGATGCAAAGCGCTCCATCAGTGTCCTGTAACTCTGCTCCGTATATGGATAATAGCGGCTCCACCAGTTTCCAAGTGCATAGCGCGGAATCATGGGAACACGACCGGAAAGGACATAGAAATCCCGCAGTGCATCTTTGAAATCCCATCCATATGCAAAGAGATACAGATCTATACCGTGTTTTTGAGCCGGAAGCAGATGTCCATCCTCCGTAAGCCTCATGCTGTAACTGTCATTAAGTGCAGAAAATCCGTCTGTAGACATAAGACCATCTTCCAGCGAAATGGCACCATTTGCGCCATCCAGCGTTCTCGCAGTCCCGCCAAGATTTCGCATATTTTCCCCGTATACCCAGATGCTGCCGTGATTCAGCAGCTGGCCTTTCAGGGAGGCAGTAAGACCAGCAGGTGAAAACGCCTTGCCGTCATACCGCAAACGCAAAGCATCTGTTTCAATGATCAGGCCGTCATCCTTTTTTATTACAGTATACTCTGGTACAGGAAAATGACGGTTAATCGCTGTTTGGGTTGCACCGTCCAGGAACTGATTTTTCGGTTCATATTCAAGCCGTACCAGACGATTGGTCAGCATTGTAATCCGGTATCCGTCCCCTCTGATAATGGCCGCCTCATCTGGCAGCGGATTGATACTCCAGTAATCCGTAAACATGTTGTTTTCTCCTCTTCAAGAGCATATTTTAACAGTCAGCACCCGGACGACATCCTTTGTTTATCTAATTGAATGGGATGACAAACCTGCTACTGCTCTGTTTTTTCGACCAAGTAAGCTTGAATTCCCGTGTACAATGTTAAACATAAGCCTGTACATTCTTTTGGGGTGTTTCGAAAATGTGAAGAGCCAGTGTGTACTTTTTTTCAAACTCCCTTAATGACATAGTCGTGCTTTCGGCACCGTATCAATTGCAGTTGTCATGATTTGACAAACCAGCATGAAATGCTGGGCCATCTGCTTTGGAACCAAGGCGGGAATAACGTTTGGCTATAGTCGGAAAAAGCTGGGATAAGGTTCATCAAATTGAAGCCAGGCACTCGGTGCCAAATCATTAACTGCCATATAATGCCTGTCTGTTCTGCACTGAAAAAGAGTCAGGGAAACCCCTGACTCTTTTTCATGACTCAGAAGCAAGGCAGGTCACGACTTACTTCTGTGGCTGTACCAGAGAATGATAGCAGAGCACCTTGCGTTCCTGGCCAAGTTCTACCATGTCAGGACGGTTCTTGCGGCACTCATCTGTTGCATACGGACAGCGCGGTGCAAACTTGCAATAGGTGATGGAGTATTCCTTATCTTCCATGTCCGGCATTACCATGTTGTCCTTCCACTTGTCACCCACACGCGGAACAGCGTTCATCAGCAGCTCCGTATACGGATGTGCAGGGCTGTCCATGAGTTCCTTGGCAGGACCGTATTCAATCAGACCGCCGCGGTAAAGCGTAGCGATGTAATCGGATACATAATACGCCGTAGAAAGGTCATGCGTAATGTAGATGAAGGATACCTGATACTGCTCCTTGAGGTCCTTGAAGAGGTTGACGATGTTCATCTTCATGGACGCGTCAATGGCGGCAACCGGTTCATCCGCGATAATCAGCTTCGGCTTGGTCAGAAGCGCACGTGCAATGGAGACACGCTGCAGCTCACCGCCGGAGAACTGTGTCATGTACTTGCCCTTGACGACCTGCAGCGACATACCGACGTTGTGCAGTGTCTCGTCAATCAGTTTGTCGGCCTCAGCACGGGTCTTGCAGATGCCAAGACGAAGCGCTGTGTTGTACAGATAACTGTCTACGGTTTTCCGCATGGAGAATGTCTCATACGGGTTCTGGAAGATCGGCTGTACATCCAGACGGAACTGGTTGGGATCATAGCCTTTCTTATCAGCATAATTGTGTCCCAGCAGCGTAATAGATCCCTCATCCGGCTCATGAAGCCGCAGAATCATTTTACACAGTGTAGACTTGCCGCATCCGGATTCACCAACAATTGAAAGGATAACCGGCTTGCCGGCATCAATACTCAGGGAAACATTGTCAACTGCAACAATCTTCTTCCGGCTGAGCATGCCGCCGATACGGAAGATCTTGCTGACATTTTTGACTTCAAGCAATTTATCTGCCATATCAGTTCACCTCCGGTTCAAGATAGTGGCAGGCTGCATAGCGGCCCGGCTTGATCTCCCGGAATTCCGGCGCCGGATCCTGACGGCACTTGTCAGTCGCCATGGGACAGCGCGGTGCAAACCGGCATCCTGGCGGCGGATTCTTGAGTGCCGGCGGACGGCCGGGAATGCCAACCTTCTGGCTCTTGTCGCCAACGCGTGGCAGTGCGCCGATCAGCATCTTCGTATAGGGATGAATCGGATCTTCAAAGATGTCCTCTGTCTTTCCAAGCTCAACAAAGCTGCCGGAATACATGATGCCCATCCGGTTGGTAATCTGATAATGGACACCCATATCGTGGCTGACGATGACCAGCGTATTCTTAAACTGCTGCTGGAGGCGCATGAGCATCATCAGGATGCCGCGCTGTACAACAACGTCAAGAGCGGTTGTCGGTTCATCTGCCAGCACCACATTCGGAGACAT
This sequence comes from Clostridia bacterium, assembly GCA_017469025.1. Taxonomy (GTDB): domain Bacteria; phylum Bacillota; class Clostridia; order Christensenellales; family Aristaeellaceae; genus Ventricola. The sequence goes on along the minus strand of JAFUHD010000068.1, from coordinate 4,872 downwards.
GAATGTGGCGAGTGCGATGATGGCACGCTGGCGCATACCGCCGGAAAGCTGGAACGGGAAGGCATCAAGCACATCCGGGGACAGACCAAGTTCTTCGAGATACTTTGCAACACGCTTAATGGTCTGCTCAGGTGTTTCGTTCTTCTTGTCCTCATCCGGAATGGAATCAAGGAACTGATCCTTCAGGCGGACGATCGGATTGAGAACGCTCTGTGCGGCCTGCGGAACATAGGAAATATTATTCCACCAGCTCTTGCGGATCTGGCCGGATTCATAAGAGAAAGGTTTCCCGTTCTTGGTTCCGCTCAGGATAACTTTGCCTTTGTCAATTTCAAGCGGGAATTCAACAATATCGTACAGGGTTTTAAGCAGTGTGGATTTTCCGCATCCGGATTCGCCTGCAATACCGAATACCTCATTGTCATAGATTTCAAAATTGACATCCTTGACAACATGAATATTGCCGTCGATTGTCTTATAGGAGGCGGACAAATGATCAATTTTCAGCATCTTTATCTACCTCGTTTCATGGCCATGTAATCATTGTAGCCCGTGATCAGCATAAACAGACCGACGAACAGGACAATGGTGCCGAGGATCGGCGGGAGAATCCAGTTCCAACGCCCCATCATGATGGCGTTGTAGTTTCTTGCCCACTGAATCATGTTTCCAAGGGAAACCAGATTGCCCGGTGACAGACCGAGAACAGCAAGTCCGGATTCAGAGGCAATTGCGCTAAGCGTCGCGTTCATGAAGTTTGACAGGGACCAGGTCAGCGCAAACGGCAGAATCTCCGTCACAACCGTCTGAATGGTGCCCTCACCTGAGAACCAGGCGGTATGAATAAAATCGCGTTCCTTCATGGTCAGCGCCATGGAACGGATCTGACGGCTTGGCCACGCCCAGGCAAAGACTGCCAGAACAAGGGCAAGCAATATCACGGTGGAGCTGCCTTTCATGAGCGATGTCATCATGATCAGAACCGGCAGGGACGGGATAACGACGAAGGTATCCGTAATCAGCATCAGGACACGGTCCAGTGCACCGCCCACGAAACCGGAAATCAGACCAACAAGAACACCGACAACGGTGCCAATCGCAGCAACGATAAATCCGATCGTCAGAGAATTGTGAATGGCTTCAATCAGCAGCCAGAAGATATCCTGTCCCTGAGAGGTAGTGCCCAGCCAGTGGTCCGCAGAAGGCGCCAGATTCTTGGCACGGATGTTGTTCGGGAACGGATTGGTATGCGGAATAAAGTACACCACAAAGCCCAGAACAAGGAAAAAGAGCGTGATAATCAACCCCAGCTTCAGCCTGAGGGGAGCATTTTTCCAAAACTTTTTCATTCTGCTTTCCCCCTTTCCTAGCTGTAACGAATCCGCGGATCAATAAACGGATAGATGAGGTCAGCAATCAGCGTGCAGGTCGAAATGGCCACGATTGAAATGGTAATACATCCCAGAATCATGTTGTAGTCCGACTGCATGATAGCGCCCTGAATCAGGGTGCCGACGCCCGGATATCCGAAAATGATCTCGGTCATAATGGAGCCGTTAAAGACACCGCCCAGGCTCATTGCCAGTGCAGTAATCTGTGTCAGAATTGAGTTCCTGAATACGTAGTTGATGCCGATCTTCTTCTCGCTGAGTCCGCGATAACGGGCATACAGCACAAAGTCTTCCTCAGCAGTCGTGCTGGACAGGGATTTCATTGAAATGATCCACCAGCCGGTACCGAGCAGCAGGATGGACAGTGCCGGAAGCACGGAGGAACGGAGCAGAGATGCAATAAATGCACCGGTACCATTGCTGTACTGAATGGTTGCCTGCAGCGGGAACCAGCCCAGAACATATGCAAACACAATCTGAAGTACCAGAGCGAGAATGAAATACGGAATCGGATAAATACAGATGGCAATCGCCTCAAGAATCTTTGACGAACGCTTATTCTTGCGGAAACCTGCCAGAAGACCAATCAGGTTACCAATGACCCACGCCACGATTGTGGTGATCATCGAAAGACCTACGGTATACGGCAGGTTGCGTGCAATGATCTCGCTGCAGGGTGTCGGATAGCTCATCAGAGACGGTCCGAAGTCAAAATGCAGAAGACCTTTCCAGAGGAACGAGGTGTACTGCTCCCACAGGGAGCCTTCAAGACCAAACTGAATACGCAGCGAGGTGCGCAGTGCTTCCTTTGCTGCAGGGTCCATCTGGCCGGAGCGTGCCTGCATCTGTCCAATCATGCTCTCCACCGGGTCAGATGGGAACATGCGCGGAATGAAGAAGATGAAGGTAACGCCAATCAGAATCGTCAGTGCCCACGTAAGTACACGCAGACCCAGATATTTCCAAAACTTCACTGGTTACACTCCTTCTTTCGTACTCGCAGTTAACATGAAATAAGGAATGCACGCGCTGCAGGCGCAACGCGTGCATTGTTATGAAGCTTGATTAAGCTTTAGTGCATCTTCTTATTTCACCAGCGTGATATACGGAGCGATGTACTTGAAGCAGCTCCACCACCACCACGGGCCGTTGTATGCATTGGCTGCATTCGGATAGCCTTCCCAAATGGTGCTGTTGGTCGGCACGAACTTAACGCCAGAATGGAATCCAAGGAACGGCATATCCTTGATGGCAACCTTGAGGAAGTCAAGACCCAGCTGATAGGACTCTTCGGAATCCGGAGAAACCTTGGCCAGCTTGTGGAGGATCTCAGTCGCCTCAGCGTTGTTCCAACGGGTGCCCTGGCCAGAGCCGAGCTCGCCAACGGGCTTGATCAGGTCGGCATCCCAGCCGGAAATCTGATCATAAACGTCCTTCGTAATGAAGCCTGTCGGCCAGATGCCGCGCAGTTCGAATTCACCGGTACCATTGATGGTATCCCAGGTAGCGGAGGACTCAGAGGAAATCTCGCAGTTGAAGCCGAACTTGGTCAGCTGATCATAAGCAGCGATAACGCCGCGGCCAGCCTGAGCCTCAGTGTCAGCCAGATAGGTCAGATGAATGACGAACGGCTTGCCATCGAAGTACCAGCCGTCAGCCTTCTTCTCGAGACCAGCCTTGATGAAGAGCTTCTCAGCAGCTTCCGGATTGTACTTCCAGCAGCCAACACCGAACATGTCGATGAGTTCTTCATCGGTGCCCTCGATGCCGAGTTCACCAGCCATGCGCTTTGCATAGTCAGGATCCCAAACCTTGGTGGTGGTTCCATCGCCAAGATCCAGTTCGAATTCGTTCTGGAGCCAGTCAAGCAGCGGCTTGTAATAGAGTTCCTGGCCAGCAGAGGTAGCAGTGATGATAGGGAACACGGACGCACGTCCGGCGCCATCAAAGATGGAGAGGGAGATCTCGTCGAAGTCCATGGCAAGAGCTACGCCCCAACGGAAGTCCGCGCTGTCATACGGAGCGCCATTGCCAATGCCGAAACCGATGCCCTTGGAGCAGGGGTCATCAGAGGTAGCATACGGGAATACGTCATACCAGCAAGCGATCTTGTTGTTCTGGCTGACCATGTACTCAAGAATTTCAGGCGTGACTTCGCACAGGAGGTCAACCTGGTTGTTGATCATAGCCATCTGACGGGTGGTGTCATCGCCAAGAACGCGGCACCAGACATACTTTGCAGGAGCCATGTCAGCGGTGATGCCATAGTGGTCAGCACCAGCGATGCCCAGCGTGGAGCTGGTCCAGTCCTCACGGAGCTGATAGAGAATCCACTGGCCGTTCGGATCATAATCCTTAACGGTGTACGGTCCAGCCGTTACAGGGGTGGAATCCTTGAACTGGGTAACGTCTTCTACCTTGGAGTAGATGTGCTCAGGTACGATGTAGTAGTCGCAGCCCCAGATGGTAACACCAAACTTGAGGGAGAGACGCGGGAAGGAATCGACCATGTGGAACTTGACCGTATAGTCGTCAACCTTCTCAACAGACTCGAGAACACTGTTGGTATAGGCAGAGCAGCCGATACCGGAATTTTCCTTGATCATGTTCATGGTGAACACGACGTCGTCTGCATTGAGATCTTCACCGTCGGACCACTTGAGTCCTTCGCGGATCTTCACGGTGAACTCGGTATAATCCTCGTTCGCCTCAGGCAGTGCAGCAGCAACCTCGCCGAACTGCTCGCCCAGTGCGGTATCGATTTCCCACAGGTGCGCAGTAATCAGCTGATGGATGCCGAAGCCCATCTGGGTGCCCAGCATGTACGGGTTGAACTGTCCAGGAACATCCGTAGGCGTCTGGGTTTCCATAATCAGCGTCTCATTACGAGGCGTGCCGACGTCTGTCATTTCTGCAAGTGCGCTGATGCTGAGACACAGAATCAATGCAACAGAGATGACCAAAGCAAGGATCTTTCTCATTATGAAATACCTCCTATCAAATTTCTAACGGAACCCGTCCGTTAGTACCAGATATAGTGATGAAACACTCCCGTTCATCAACTGGTGGCATTTTAGCACAGTCCATTGCCCGTCGTCAAGATATTGCCTAAAGATAGTTAGGCTATAGTCAAGAAGTGCTGGGATAAGGTATTGACATCGGGTGGCTCAGTGGATTATGATTTCAAAGGGTGAATTATATGACTTCAGTAGAGGAACTAACCTCCATTGCTAGTAAACTATCAACCGCTGGGATAACCGTCCTCCTTTAATGACATAGTCGTGCTTTCGGCACGGTATCAATTGCAGTTGTCATGATTTGACAAACCAGCATGAAATGCTGGGCCATCTCCTAGAGAATGCCAAAAGTATCTTGGAAGAAGAATCGTCATCTACAGCCAGTAAACGTCCCAAGCGTCAAAGGAATTTTGCACCTAGACCTGCTTGTCCATATTGTTCAAGCGACAAGGTAGTCTTAGACG
>JAFUHD010000067.1 GCA_017469025.1 Clostridia bacterium | reverse complement strand
TAAACGGATCCACTTCTTTTGTCTGTGCGCGTAGAATGCCTTTGTCCACAGCCAGATAAAAACGGTTTTCCATCCGGCATCAATGTCGACTTCATCCGTATATTCAGTCAGATCGCCCCTGTCTTTCAGCGTAATCTTATGATTCCAGACGGGGACATGCGTGTTGCTTTCCCTGTTTTGGATACCGTCAGGGTCAAATCGCTCTATATGGATGGTGTGTGTGCCAAATGGGATGATGCCGAACAACCGAAAGCGGTAAACGGATGTGTTTCCGACGGCAAAAACCGCTGGCTGCCCTGTATTGACCGGCATAAAGGATGCGTATGGTGCGGCTATGTACTGGAGTGTTGACAGGTCCTTGAGTTTCGAGAAAACAATATCCCGTTTTGCGGGAAATACGGACGTTTTCCTCACGGTTTTCATGGCTGTTTCTCTTTGTGATCGGAGGATGGTTTCCTGACACTGACCAGCAGTCCGTTTTCCTGCCTGATCAACTGATATTCTTTTGCAAGCGGATTCTGATCACCGACAATGCAGTAGTCACAGCATGTCCGGGTGCAGCATGTGCCCTCGCGAATCAGCACGGCATGAAGTTTCTGCATGGCGAAATGATCGCAGTTGCACATTACCGGAAGGACATCTTCCATATGATGGCGTTTGGCAAACTCTGCGTTCGGACATTGTGTAAAGCTGTAGCGGACTGCGCCGTTTTCCCTGTCGTATTCATACATGCCCATTCGGAACGATTCGGGAGATTTCCTGATTTCCTCATTGCGTATATCGCTCGTTTTTTTAAATATTCTGTTGGCCAGTCTGTTGTCCAGCTTCCGGTTCAAGTTGAATACCTTGCCAAGTATGGTGAAGCTGCTCATAAAGCAGTCAAAGATATCCTGCTGGATCTCTTCAAGCGGCGGTTTGTCCGGAATGACCGCATACCAGGCAAAGATCAGGATCGGGTCATAGATACTGATGGTGATTTTTGCTCCGCCAAGCGCCGGTTCTTCCTTCAGGTAGTCGCAGTACTGAAGCTGAATTTTCTCCCAGAGACCGGCAGCCGTATTATCATCATAATAACGATGGAGCAGTTTCTGAACGCACGCTTTGGCCTTTGCCGTATAGACCACATGCCTGGTGCGATCGATGGGCAGATCTTTTTCCAGCATATTTCCGCCTCCATTAATGACAGAATCTTGTTTTTCGGCAATGGAATCCATTGCCGACGTCTTTTTTGCCAACCCGGCGCGGCGTGTCGGGTTATTCTTTTCTTCAGGAATATACGGATTCTTCTTTTTTAACCAGCTTCATTGCACACACCAGATACATGAGAAGCCATCCGAGAGACTCAGAGCCGGAATCCATGCCTTCATGGATCAGGTTCATGCATTGTCCAAGGAGAAGGATCATCACAGGATTGCAGATCAGTGCGATTTTCTTGACAGGGAGCTTTTTTTTCACAATCATGCCAACCCAGGCAACGGTAACGAATCCGTCACAGATGATGAAGGCGATCCCCATCGGCAGGGCAATACTCTTTGCAACACGGATCACCATGTTCAGGGCTGTCCGCAAGTCTCCGGTTGCATCCATTCCGGCGTTAAATACAACAGGCAGCATACAGATTCCGATGTGGATGAAGGCAAAGTAGAGTATGCCGCTCCAGTTGGCAATTTTGAAAAGTTTATACAGACCGTCTGTTTTGAGACCGTACTTTTTTTCCATGACTTTGAAAAGTTCCAGCGCAGCTGCAGCAAACAGTGCCACGCAGACAAAACCCAGCATGGAAGATAACGCATACCGCCAATCAGGGACAACATTTGCGGTGATACCGAGATAAGCGTCCGGGTTATCGGTAAAGCCGAATGTACCGAAATCGAGCAGATAATCTCCAACCATAGCCAGGAACATGCCAAAGCAGCCAAGCAGTATCATTTGTCTCGATGTCTTCATCATATTTCCTCTTTTAATGACATAGTCGTGCTTTCGGCACCGGATCAATCGCAGTTGTCATTATTTGACAAAACCGGCACGAAGTGCTGGGCCAACCTTATCGTAACGTCAGGCACTGCGGATTCACATTCAAATTGAGTGCCCGTAAGCATCCGCTTTCCTGTGAAATTGGACACACAGAATGAGCATATAAATTGTTAGATTACTCTTACAATTATATCCCGAATAACATGTTTTTTCAAGGAAGATTCAGGTCTGCGGCGCAAAACAGAATTGAATAGCAGAAACAGAATGGTTTCTCCGGAGTTGTTCTGTTTGCGAACCGGCTTTCCATTTGTGTTGCTTTTAAGAAACGGAAAGGTCTGAAGAACACCCATTCTGTGCTATTGAGGCAATGCTTCCGATTTGGTATAATCACGGTACATTTTGAGCTGCATTTTGCCTGCAGTGCGCTGGCAGATACGGTTACTGCCTGACGTCTCTAAGAAAATGCAGGGTTGGCATGGCATTAAAGGAAATCATTCCTGAGACAGCCGGCATATGTACCGGTTTTGAAAAATGAATCATGCAGATAATACAGGGAAACTGCATCTTTAAAGAAATGGCCCGGCACTTTGTGCCGGCCTGTCAAATCATGATAGCTGCTGTTGATACGATGCCGAAAGCGCAAAATGTTATTAAATGAAATGGCCCGGCACTTTGTGCCTGCTTGTCAAATAACGACATCTGCCATGGATACGATGCCGAAAGCGCAACAATGTCATAAAAGTAGGAGGCAAAGCGATGTCACCCGAATTGAAAAAGGCGCTGCAGAAAAATGTTGCCGGAATATGGCTGGATGAAAAAATGATCAAAGTCATCCGCGAACATAATGAAGAAGCAATTCCGATTTTTCTCAACCTCTTGCGGAATATCAATTCCCATGAGATGGCAGACAGCCGGTTATGTGGTCTCTGGGCAGCTTTTTTTCTCATGGCTGAATATCATGTTGAGGAAGCATTTCCTTATCTCATTTCATGCACGTATCAGATTGAGGACATGAGTGATCTGGGCTTTTTTGTTACAGAGGAATACCTGGACGTTCTGTATCATACTTTCAATGGAGATGTAGAGCTTCTGACCCGTTTTGCACTCGATCGACAACTGGATATATACGTACGCGATGCTGCGGACCGTGTACTTGCCCAGCTTTATCTGGATGGGATTATATCCAGAGAGAAGCTTGAACAGATATTGAGGCAGGAGCTGGAACTGTGCTGTGAAAATGAAGAAGATGCAACACTTCTTGTGATACTTATTACAGACTTGCATTTTTACGGCCTCGAGGATCTGGTGAAACAGGCAGGGCAGTTGAAACTGTATGATGAGCATATGATGGGAAACCCGCTGGAAGAAATGTTTAGTGATGAGTATCCTATTGAGAATTTTTGCCGTGACAGTCTGACCATGGAGAGCGGACTTGACTATCCTCCGTCTAAACCGGACATGCATGTGGAGGAGGCGGTAGCGATGAGTCAGAGGGAACGGCTGCAGAAGTTCTTACCGCCTGGTCAGACGTTCCGCCCAAAGGAGCGGTACGCGCTCGATGACGAGATCATTAAGAGAAATGATTTTTCGGATGACTCGGGGGAAGAAAGACAGCAGAGGCTGACAGAAGAGCTCGAAACGCTGCAAAAACGCGTCAATATTCTGGAAGGATCTTTGGATCCGGATGGATCTGTATTGGGAACAGGCAAAATGCTGGCAGGAAGGAATGATCCGTGTCCCTGCGGTTCTGGGAAAAAATATAAAAAGTGCTGTATGAATAAGGACCTTGGAATATAGGGATGAGCACATGGATCAAAGCACTTCTTTCCATTCCGGCGGGCAAGACCTGTCTGAGGGAGCAACATGAGTTTATATGCAATTGGAGACCTGCATCTGCACTTTGACAGCGAGGTTAAGGCGACAGTCCAGCTGACGGATCCACTCTGGAAAGACCATGAAAACCGGTTTCTGCGTATCTGCATGCAGCAGATTCGTGATGAGGATACACTGGTTCTCGCGGGGGATCACAGCTGGGGGCGGAATCTGACGGCATGCGGGCCGGATCTGCAGTACATCATGTCTCTGCCGGGTAAAAAGGTGCTGCTGCGCGGCAATCATGATATGTTCTGGGATGCAAAGAAGACGAATTCACTCAATGAACGTTTTCAGGGGAGACTGTTTTTTCTGCAGAACAATTTCTGGCCATATGGGGATATTGCGCTCGTGGGGACAAAAGGGTATACCTTTGAGGGACCGTTTTATCTGAACCGGAGCGGACGGATCATTGGCTGGGATGAAAAGGAAAAGGTACATGCTGAGCAGCTGGTTGAGCGGGAGGCAGAGCGCCTGAGGCTGTCCTTTGAGGCGGCCAGGGCAGAGGGCTACAGGCGCTTTATCATGTTCCTGCATTATCCACCGACCAGCATACTTGAAACCGACAGCATTTTTACACAGATGGCTGAACAATATGGTGCTGAACAGGTTATTTATGCGCACAGTCATGGAAAGGCGCGTTTTCATGACAGTATTCAGGGCGACTACCACGGAATCCGTTACCGGCTGGTCTCAGGCGACTATCTAAAATGGCAGCCGGTGTGTATTGACCGTGCTTGAGTATACTGAGGGAGGAAAATATGGGCTGTATCCGGTATGATAAACTGGTGCGTGACAGGATTCCGGAGATCATTGAATCTGGTGGAAAAACGCCGGTTACGGACGTTATGTCCCCGGATGAAACGTTTGAAGCGCTTTGCGCAAAGCTTTCCGAGGAAGTCGGGGAATATCTGGAAAGCTATACTGTAGAGGAGATGGCAGACATTCTTGAAGTTCTGCACGGCCTTTCAGAAAACCGTGGTATTCCCTGGAACCGGATTGAAGAGGCGCGTGTAAACAAGCGGGAAGAACGCGGCGGTTTTACACGCGGCATCCGGCTGATTGAGGTCAGGGATGATTAGACATTTCCTGATCATTGCTGCAGAAACGGAGTTTGTACATGACAGGTGCTGAAACGGCACGAATTACAAAGCGGCGGATTTTTGACATCATTCAGCTGGGAAATGTCAGTGACATTCCCAGCCGTGTGTTTGACTACTGCTTGGTTGGAATCATTATTTCAAACATTCTGGTGATGATTCTTGAGACCTTTGATTCTCTCAGCGGCTACATGTGGCTGCTTGAAGGCATTGAAAATATCACACTCCTTGCCTTCTGCATAGAATACTTTCTGAGACTGTGGACGGCGGAGTATCTTTATCCGACGCTTTCGAAACGGAAGGCAGTTCTGCAGTTCATGATTTCCTTTGACGGTATTGTGGAGCTTCTGACCATACTGCCGTTTTTCTTCCTGAGCGGCTTTGTTGCACTGCGGATGCTGCGGGTTGTCCGCATTTTTCACCTGTTCCGCGTCAATGCTACATATGACTCGTTCAATGTGATCGTATCGGTACTGGATGAGAAGAAGAACCAGATCGTTTCCTCTCTGTTTATCGTTTTTATCCTGATGCTCGCATCCTCGCTGTGTATGTACAGTGTGGAGCATGCGGTGCAGCCGGACAAATTCAGAAACGCACTGTCCGGCATGTGGTGGAGTGTCAGTGCGCTGCTGACGGTCGGATATGGGGATATTTATCCCGTTACAGTCCTCGGCAGAGCGATGGCCGTTGTCATCTCATTCCTCGGTGTCGGTGCTGTCGCCATTCCGACCGGTATTATTTCGGCCGGTTTTGTCGAGCAGTACTCAAAGGCGCAGGGAGACGGGACGACTTTTGATTCCCATGTACTGACGATTCATGTGGACATTGACAGCGGATGGATTGGAAAAACGGCAGATGAGCTTCGTATGGAATCCGGTATGCTGGTCCTGATGGCTGAACGCCGCGGCGAGATGTTTCAGCCGGGACCGGATTACCGGATCGGCCTTGAAGATGTACTGTGTGTGTATGTGGAAAAGCCGCGTCATATGCGTATAAACAACGGAACCTGATTTCCGGCCGGGGATGCCGGTGATAAACAGCCTGCAGAATGCGGGCACAAAGAAACGGAGATGTGTTGATGACACTTAAGGATATACGGCCGGGGCAGAGTGCCCGCATAGAGACGGTCGGAGGGGATGGGGCGCTTCGCCAGCATTTTCTGGATATGGGCGTGATTCCCGGTGTAGATGTGACGGTGATGAAACTGGCCCCGATGGGCGATCCCATGGAGCTGAGAATTCACGGCTATGAACTGACGCTGCGCCTGGCGGAAGCGGAGCAGATTGTGGTTAAGCCCCAGGCGGAGGATGAAAAGATCCATGAGGCCGGGAAAGCGTCAAAAAAGAAAATGGAGCATCCCGGATTCGGCGAAGAAGGCAAGTTCCATCCGAAAGGATCCGGCAATCCGCTGCCGGAGGGAACGCTGCTGACATTTGCACTGGTAGGCAATCAGAATAGCGGAAAAACCACGCTGTTTAACCAGCTGACGGGGTCCAATCAGCATGTCGGCAATTTTCCCGGCGTGACTGTAGACCGCAAGGATGGACCGATCCGCGGGCAGGCGGGGACCGTGATTACCGATCTGCCGGGCATCTATTCCATGTCACCGTACTCCAGCGAGGAACTGGTATCCCGGAATTTCGTGCTGAATCACAAACCGCGGGCGCTGATCAATATCGTTGACGTTACCAGCATTGAGCGCAGTCTGTATCTGACAATGCAGATGCTTGAGATGGGCGTGCCGATGGTGGTCGCCCTTAATATGATGGACGAGATGACAGGCAATGGCGGTACCGTGGACATTAACGCCATGGAAGCCATGCTGGGTGTTCCTATTGTTCCGATTTCCGCAGCGAAAAATCAGGGTGTGGACGAGCTGATCAAGCATGCTGTTCATGTGGCAAAGTACCAGGAAAAGCCGCTGCGCCAGGATTTTTGCGACGCTTCGCATCATGGCGGTGCGGTTCACCGCTGTCTGCATGCGGTGATCCATCTGATTGAGGATCATGCTGAGGCGGTAGGCCTGCCTGTACGCTTTGCGGCAAGCAAGATCATCGAGGGCGATGAACTGATCACCGAACAGCTGAAACTGGATCAGAATGAGAAGGAAATGCTTGAGCACATCGTCCTGCAGATGGAAAAAGAGCGCGGCCTGGACAGGAGCGCCGCCATTGCAGACATGAGGTTTACATTTATTGAGCATGTCTGTCATGCGTGCGTGACCAAACCGCATGAGAGCCGTGAGTATCTGAGAAGCCAGAAGCTGGATGAAGTGCTCACCGGAAAATATACGGCAATCCCGCTGTTTATTGCGATCATGGGTGTTGTTTTCTATCTCACATTCGGCCTGATCGGACCGTTCCTCCAGGATTTTCTTGACAGTGGTGTCGGAGCGCTGGCTGACCTGACAGAGAGTGCCATGGCAGCCGGGGGTGTCAATCCGGTGATTCAGAGCCTGGTGCTCAAGGGTATTTTTGAGGGTGTCGGCAGTGTGCTCAGCTTCCTGCCCATCATCGTCCTCATGTTTTTCTTCCTCTCACTTCTTGAAGACAGCGGATATATCGCCCGTGTCGCATTCTTTATGGACAAGCTGCTGCGGCATATCGGCCTGTCAGGGCGAAGCATCGTTCCGATGCTGATCGGGTTTGGATGTACGGTCCCTGCTGTAATGTCTACGAGGACACTTCCCAGTGAACGTGACAGGCGTATGACAATTCTGCTGACGCCGTTTATGTCCTGTACGGCCAAACTGCCGATCTACAGTTTCTTTGTCAATGTATTTTTCCCCGGTCAGGCATGGTGGATTGTAACCATTCTTTATATTCTCGGCATTGTGACTGGTGTACTGGTCGCATTTGTCTTCAAGAAAAGCCTGTTTAAAGGCGAAGCGGTTCCTTTTGTCATGGAACTGCCGAATTACCGGATGCCAAGCCCGCGAAATGTAGTTCAGCTTCTGTGGGAAAAGGCCAAGGATTTCCTGCACCGTGCCTTCTCCGTCATTTTGATCGCTACCATAGTGGTATGGTTCCTGCAGAGCTTTGACTTTGGGTTCAATCTGGTTGAGGATTCCCAGCACAGCATTCTTGCATCTGTTTCCGGTTTCCTGGCACCCATAATGCGCCCGATTGGTCTTGGCGACTGGCGTATCGTTACCTCTTTCATCAGCGGTTTTATGGCGAAGGAAAGCGTTGTTTCGATCATGAAAGTGCTGTTTGGAAATGAAGCGGGCGTTGCTTCCGTTGGTACGCTGACCGCGGTTTCGATACTGATATTCAGTCTGCTCTACACGCCCTGTGTTGCCGCAATTGCGTCGATCCGCAGAGAACTTGGAGGCAAATGGGCAGTTCTGGTTGTGGCGTGGCAGTGCGGAATAGCATGGGTGATGACATTTATCGTCCGGCTGCTGCTCATGGCGTTCGGCGTACACTGAACAGCCGTTTCAGCGGCATGGTTGATTCAGACAGGGAAAGGATACTGGTTTATGAATACAGCAGATCTGCTTATTCTTCTGGGAATTGGAGCTGCGGTCTTTCTTGCCCTGCGCAGTATACTGCGCAGGCGGAAAAGCGGCGGCTGCTCCTGCGGCTGTTCGTGCTGCAGTGCATCCTGTGCCAAGGAAAGCAGGAAGTAATTCTCACTCCGGTGCCGGATAACCGTCATTCTGGTATCGCAGCCGGCATGATAGTTATAACAGCAACGCTTTAAAGGACGTATGGGTCATGTTTCGGTGTACCTCACCACTGTGTCAGAGAATGGGCAGATACTGACAGCCGGAGTCCAAAGGCAGAAACAGATCAGGAGATATACTGGAATGAAGGTAGATGAAATTCGTGCCTGTCTCAAAAACTGGAATGAGGCAGACCTTGTCAAACTGTATACACTGACATATCGCAAAGTCCCAAAGACTTAAAAAGAGGCGCTGGACGAACTGATTCGCAGCGGCTTTTCGGGGGATGCAAAGAATAAGAAACCTGCCCGCAGTGTTCCGGCTTTTGCGGATCTGAAGAATGAAATTGACACTTTTATTGTCAATGCCAGAAATGGTAATTACTTTGCTCCGAACCGGACAATCTCGAAGAAGGAACGCTCGGGATGGCGCTTCACAGCAAAACGTCTGATCAAGACGCTGAAGACCTTTTCCCCGGACGATGACGTGTATGACGATTCCGTGATCCAGCTTTGCCGCATGTACGAAATGTTGGGCGAGGGAACAGATGGAGAGACGTTTTCAACGGAGGAAACATACTCGGCTGTTGGATATGGAGACCAGTCGGATTTTTTCCGGGAAGTCTGCAAACGTGCGGCAGTCAGGAGCAGAAGCGACGATGTAATGAAAAATGTGATCCGTTGCTGCTGCAACGGCAAGAATGATGCTGGAAACGAGAACGGGATTACGCATATGGGGATGCTCGAAGTTTTTCAGGGGGACGAAGAACTGGAGCAGATTTACCGTCTGGCAGTTGATGAATTTGAACAGATTAAGAAAAAACATAAACGATATAAGAAAGCACGCTTTTCAGTGACCGGCAGTGATGAAATCGTTGATGACGAGATGTACAAATCGTGGATGTGGTTTATCGCTTTTTTGACTGGCAGGTTTAAATCATATACTGAGGCGTTTGAGTTCATCTTGAAAATCATGCCGAAGACCCGGAATGATGATTCGCTGCATTATCTGCTTGTGTGCTATCCGCCCAGCGATGAAGAATGGATAAAAGTGTATGACCTGGCGGTAGAGCATGGCATACAGCCCTGTGAAGAGCTGCAGGAAAAGTATGCCGAAATCAAGCGCAGACCGTGATCCACTGGCAGGCATTTTTGAAGGATTCCGTGGCCTGTATCGGACAAAAGACGGTTTCCGGCACGGATGGAAGTTATGACATTCAAAGAGAATCCGAGGGAGAATCTATGAGTATACAGCACGAGATACCAATAACTGAAATACCGGGCATACGCATCGGGCAGGCAGAGAACCGTGAGGCTGGTACCGGATGTACCGTTCTGATTGCAGAGGCGGGAGCACCCGCCGGACTGGACGTCAGGGGCGGCGGACCTGCCTCCCGAGAGTCAGAACTGCTCAAACCGCTGGCTGCTGCCGGTCAGATACATGCCATACTGCTTTCAGGCGGCAGCGCCTATGGCCTGGATGCTGCCGGCGGTGTCATGCAGTATCTGGAGGAGCGGAATATCGGATTTAAGATCGGAGGCGGCGTGGTTCCGCTTGTCTGTCAGTCAGACCTGTTTGATCTGACCTGCGGCGACTGGAAAGTCCGGCCGGACAGGGAGATGGGATATCAGGCATGCGTTGCCTCTGAAACCGGCAATTACAAGGATGGTAATTATGGCGCAGGCACCGGTGCGACAGTCGGCAAGGCACTGGGGATGGACTACTGCATGAAGAGCGGCATAGGCAGCTATGCGGTATGCCTGAATGGTCTTATGGTAGGTGCTGTGGTGGCAGTCAATGCACTGGGCGATGTCTACGACTGGAAGAACGGATGCGAAGCAGCAGGACAGCTGAATGAAACCAGAACGGGATTCCGCCCGGTCACTCAGTGGATGTATGAACATTATGACCGTCCTGAACCGCTTCCGCAGGGGAATACGACGATAGGCGTCGTTCTGACCAATGCGAAGCTGCAGAAAACAGCACTGTGCAAGGTTGCCGGACTGGCACATAACGGTTATGCAAGGGCGATTCATCCGGTACATACATCAGCAGACGGGGACAGCATCTATGCAATGTCCCTGGGAGAGGTACAGGCGGATTCAGATATTGTGGGCACTCTGGCAGCGGATGTAATGGCAGAGGCAATTCTCAGGGCAGTGAATGCAGCAGAGAGCGCATATGGGTATCCTGCACGACGGGATTTGAACTGGTAACGGCATAAAGTGCATGGAATGCACTTAAAATAAGCAGGAGGTGTGAAACATGAGGGAAATACTGGACGAGTACAAGGAACTGACGCGTGAGGAACTGTATGATGCGATTGTGATGCTGGCTGAAACGGTACAGCCATCCATTTATCCGGCACTGGAATCGTATCTGGATCAGCTGAAATCAGAAAAGGTGTCTGAAGAGAGGGATCCTGGTGAGACAGAGATTGATGAACAGATTTTGGCTGTCGAGGCGAATGTCATCAATCTGTCCTATGATCCCTATGTGGATGATCAGCTTGAAATCGGGCTGATTGGCAGCGCACTTGACAGGCTGAAAGCGCTGCTCATGGAACATCATGCCACGCTTGAACAGGTACGCCGGTTTGAACACCTGAAAGACCAGTATTATGAGGTGTTCTGCGACTGCGGATACGAAAATGATGCCGGTGAAATCTGCGAGCTCATGAAAAAACAGGCATAAACGAACAGAGGCTGCATCGTGTGATGCAGCCTCTGCCTGTTTATTGCCCTAAAGCGGAAACGAATCATGCAGATTTCTTCTCGGCAGTTTTTTCTTTCACAAACCAGGTGGACGTGTTCGGATCTGCATACAGATGGGTAATGCAGTTCCGGATCAGAACGGTATAGATGATGATTCCCTGGGAAAGGACGGTATCCAGGATTGCCTTGATGACAAATTTGGAACCGTTGAAATAGATGCAATCCGGAACGGAATCACCATTGGCATTGCGGTGGCGGCTGACCATGACATTGTGGTTCATAATGCTCTCCTTTTTAGGACGGCAGCTTCAGCTTTGAACGTCGACCCGACTGCATCTGTCTGCTTCCCGTCAAACCGGTGTATGCTACCGGTCGGTTTTCTTTCATGAGGTAGTTGTGCTTTCGGCACTGTATCAATTGCAAATGTCATTATCTGACAAACCAGCAGGAAGTGCCTGGCTGTCTCATTTTCGGATTGAATGAAAAAATATTTTCACTGATGTTCAGGCATGTCTTGCCAGAACATCAGGAAGTAAAGGCGAAATTAAAAAATCAATTTGCTTTACATCAGCTATTATACGCGATTTCACGAAAAAATCAAGAATAAAACGAAAATAATTTTAAGAAAATGAAAAAATATTTTCACTTCCCTGGCTGATGAATCAAAAACATTTCCCGAGCCCAGAATAAATGTCCTGAAATACGAAGATGCCTCTTCAGAATGGAGAGGCATTTTTAGCTTTTGGAGGACAAACGCGTTATTTTCTGTTTTGAGGGGTCGTTAAAGCTGTAAACAGGAACAGGCTGTGTTCTTTTAGGCTTGACAGGAAAAATGTAATTCGACATAATGAAGCTGCCTGCAAGGAGACCGAGTAATGTGATTTGTTGTGCGGACAGATGTATTGACGGTTTAAACCATCGGTCTTCATAATGAATGAACCCTCCGGTTAGCAGGGATGGTTTTATTGCTGCCAGAATTGTTTTTTGAATACGGTATGTCCGGAGAACGGAATAGAGGAGCTGAGAGAAACGGCTGCATCTGCTGAAGCCATTATGACAGGTGCAGGACGATTTGGCTTGCTGAGTTTTCTGCATGAGCACCATGTTTTCTTAATGAACGCAAGAAGGCCTGTTGCCGGAAATGGCTGCAGGATGGAACAGTGCCAGTGCTTTGTTCAATGTCCTAAACAGGCATCTTCGGGAAACGCGATAAAACGGCAGATTCAGAGGAGTTAACAATTTAATCAATGGCTTTGGAAGGCGGTGTACATGATGTTCAGCGGAAAAGTGGTTTATGAGAATACGGAAAATGGCCTGGAAAAGCTGCGTGACGTGCTCAGTCAGGCGGATACAGTGCTGATTGGTGCGGGAGCGGGACTTTCTACCTCTGCGGGTTTCGTTTATACAGGGGAGCGACTGGAAAGGTACTTCGGCGATTTCGTCAGACAGTATCGCTTTAGGGATATGTATTCGGGTGGTTTTTATCCCTTCGACACGCCGGAGGAGCATTGGGCGTATTGGAGCCGTTATATTTTCATCAATCGCTACATGAAGCCGCCGAAGCCGGTGTATGAGGACTTGTTCAAGCTGGTGAAAGACAAGGATTATTTTGTAATTACCACAAATGTCGATCACTGTTTCCAGAGGGCAGGCTTCGACAGACAGAGGATGTTCTATACCCAGGGTGATTACGGCCTGTGGCAATGCTCAAAGCCTTGCCATCTGGCGAACTATGACAATGCCCAGACTGTGCGGAAGATGGTGGAGAGCCAGGGATTCATCATTGAGGAGAACGACGATCTGACGGTTCCTCAGGAGACAGCGCTCAAGATGGTTGTTCCCACGGAGCTTGTACCGCGTTGCCCACGCTGCGGGCGGCCGATGAGCATGAACCTCCGTTCGGATGATACATTCGTGGAGGACGAAGGCTGGCATGCTCATGCCAGGCTTTATTCTGAATATCTGGACGAACACAGCGATAGCAGGACAGTTTTCCTTGACCTGGGAATAGGGGGCAATACACCAACGATTGTAAAATTCCCTTTCATGCGCATGACGCAGGAATGGCCGGATGCCACCTACGTTTGCCTGAACTTCGGGGAAGCGTTTACGCCCGTGGAAATTCAGGACAGGTCAATCTGTATCAATGACGACATTGGAGATGTATTAAAACAGCTGCTGCAGCAATAATCATGCTTGGTGATAAAAGGGGAAAGGGCATTCAGCAGAAGCCCTTTCCCCTTTTTTGTCGTCAACAGTATGTACCCATTTGGAGGCTGCATTTATTTCACTCAATTGGAATAAACGGGACATGGCGTATACTAAAACCGGGACCAGCCGTCGATGTGTTCGACTATCGTTTTTCCAGATATACGCATCCTCTAAGATGACGCTCAGTCTTCATTATTCTGTCCGGCGTCCTGTTGTATCATCACTTTTACTACAGTTCCCCCTCCCTTTCGGGGCATGATCGTCATTTTTCCGTTACACATCATTTGAAGCCGCTGCTGTATGTTCTTCAGCGCGGTATGGGGCTTGCTGTCATCAGAGGGGTCAAAGCCTGTGCCGGTATCCTCCACGACAATCTCAGCACCGAAATCTGTGCGCTGCGTCCGGATGTAGATATGCAGCGGCTCGGCATCCGGATCCATGCCGTGTTTGACGGCATTTTCCACAATGGGCTGAAGGGTCAGCGGAGGCAGGTAGAACTGGATATACGGCGTTTCGTAATTCACAACAAGCATATCGTCATACTGCGCCTGTTCCACGGCCAGGTAAGCACGGGTGTGCTCCAGTTCCTTGGAAAAGGGAATTGTGCTGTCACTGGCGACAGCGTTGAAGTTTCTGCGCAGGTAATTGGTAAAGTCCAGCGTGATCTGCCGGGCTTTTTCTGGATCAAGTTTGCAAAGGGTGTAGATGCTCATCAGGGTATTGTAAATGAAGTGCGGCCGCATTTGCAGCGCCATGATGCTGGCGCGCTCGTGAGCGATTTCCTGCTGCTGTCGGGCGATTTCCTGCTGATTGCGCAGGTTCTGCTCGATCTGATCGGACAGGATGAAACGGTACATGGCAAGCGCGGAAAGGACGTAACTGATGCTGACGAGCGATAAAGAGTCGATGAACATCTGAATGGACAGCGCGATCATCATCGGCACTTGTGCGACAATGAAGCTGAGGAAGGCCTTGTGGGAGAGCTTTGCCCGTCGCTGGCACTGTGCCGGCGAAATTGAGCAGGAGGATTGCGAGCAGGGGCGTCAGAAGAAGCGGATATAGGGGACCGCGATAATACTGGTTATCCGGCGTGAAATAGACGATGCCGTCGATGAACAGAGAGCTGACCATTACGAGAATAAAGGCTGTCCACAGGAAGAGCGCTGCATGAAGGAGATTGCTTGAACGCATGTTTTCATCGCAGCAGTGCAGCAGATAAACTGTTACCATGAGCAGCGGCAGTGAAAGCAGCAGCGCTTCAAAGTTCAATAAAGAACAAAAAACTACACTCGGGACGATGTTGTGCTGAAAGGCTATTTCGAGAATGCCGGAAAGGTTGCACAGCAGAAAAACGATAAAATAGCTCGTAAAAAAGCGTCTGCTCCATCGGTCGATTCCAGGAATGACAGCGCTAAACCACAGGCCAAGCACGCTTAACAGCGTCGTTGCGCCTATTATGGCGAAATCCAGGGATTCAGTCCAGCTGTTCACGCATTCATACCTCCTTTAATGACATAGTCGTGCTTTCGGCACCGTATCAATCGCAGTTGTCATTATTTGACAGACCAGCACGTAGTGCTGGGCCATCTTCTATAGAAATAAGATGCCTTCGCAAGCTTTCCGGGTTCAGCGGCTTGACTGTGAAGGTGATGACTTCGGTTTCCCACGTATCGAGGGAATAGTTGGGACAGGCGGTCAGATAGATCACGTTGGTGCAGGGACTGATCTCAAGCAGTGCATGGCAGAGATTCAGACCGTTGACCGTTCCAAGTTCGATGTCCAGAATGCCTGGGTCGATCCGGTTCACTTTTGCGTAATTAATCGCTTTCTGCGGTCCGGAAAAGCACGCGAAACAGATAAACGATCGGCGGGGAGTGCCCCATTGTCGTCTACGATGATCGTATAGGGCGTTTCATCGCTTTCAGAAGCGGTGACGGGCAGCCTGCCGACGTCTGCCTCCAGAACTTTGGTCTGACGCGTGATCATGGCGGCATCCGGCAGACGGCTTCTGTTTTCCCATCAGGTGACTGTGGAACTGTTGACAAACATCTTGTTTCCCAACTGAACCTGAGAATGCCCGCTTACTTTCCTCAGTTTTATCCGTGCTTCTGCAAACAAAGTACTCATATCCGGTAATCCGCCTTCCGTTCTCAGCATTAAACCGCCGTGACAGGCGTAAAGTTCACAAAAGCAATGCGTATAATAAAATCCGACTTACAGAGAAATATCACTTTAATTTTATTATACGTCCAGAAAAAAACCTGTGCAAACATTTTCTTTGCGCCGTCTGTAGAGAATTATATGAACCATTCTGCTGCTGGCGGCCGGACCTGTCATTATTCTTTCCGGGTCGAGACCTCCAACCCTTATTTCATCTCGCATCATGCTGCGCAACGGTCTGCAGTACTTAAACATCTGCAGGACACGTTCTTCACCGGAAGAGCGTATGACGATACCTTCAATCATACCATGCAGCGGATGTGGGCGAACTTGCCAAGACAGGCGATCCCTCGCTGACAGAGGAGAAATTCCCGACCGGTCAGGGCATATCGCGGGATCTGTATAATTCTGAAACCAGAGCGATCATGGTGCTCGATGAATCACTATCCATCAGGTGTATGAAGCGGATTTTACCGCCAGCCGCTCATAATAATTTGGGGTTCAAAAAGTGAAGGGAATACGATATAATAGCCTTGCGAACCACTGAATCTGTTGTTCAAAAGGAGACGCCCCAGCACCTTGTGCCGGTTTGCCAGATAATGACAACTGCGATTGATACGGTGCCGAAAGCACGACTATGTCATTAATGGAAGGCTGTGAGCCGGCTGAAACAACAGATATAACAACCGTTATGTGTTGCAGAAACCGTCAGGGCGATAAGCGCGGCGGGAGAGCATGAACATCCAGATGCAAAAGTCAGTACTGCTGCAATATGCGCAGGTGCATTGCTTTATCAGCTGCGGTTTCTTTGCAGATAGCGTCTGTGGCCTTTTCCGTAGAAAAGGGCATGAACCGGTTGGACATTTCAGATGCGGCATGTTCCGGAAATATGGAGGCAGGGCGTACTCCGGCATTACATCACGGTGGAACAGGTTGAGGAACTGTTGATAGATGGCATTCGCCATTATATCAGCAGACTACGAAACTGAAGCTGAGTGCCGAAAAGAGGGACAACGGACTTCAGGGTTCGCATAACGCCTGGGGAGGTAAAGCTGAAAGCATTTGCCTGCCTGGCGGAGCGGTATACCGACATTACAGAATGGACTTGGGCGTTTCTGCACAGCCCGATTTCTCAGGCTGCAGTGCATGAGAAGAAAGTCGTGGCCGATGGGGGTATCATGCGGGTGCACATCTGCGGGAGCTTCATCGGACAGGCCTGATACGTGGACGGCGGCGTTCTGAGAGCGGCACACGCCTGAAGGAACAACAGATTGTTGATGGAGCCCGGCATTACACCGGATGAAACAGTGAAAGCCATTTGATTCACATTTGCGGTGCACAAATACATAATGCACCCTGAAGTATCAAATTTGCTTTCTGGCAAATGGTTTTTGGAATAAATGCATGCAGTTTATCCTGCCTCAATTTCGGTCAGGCATTCATTCAAAATGATCTGAAACCAAAGTCAATCTGTCTCAAGGGTGACATTGTCGACCTCCTGTCCGAGCAGTAATGTCTTCTGTCATGGCCGCCTTATATGATTTCCACAGCTGGACATGACAGAAAAACGATTTGGAAGGAGTTGATGTGGAGACATGCGAAATATTGCAGTCCTTATTGATGCTGAAAACGTTCAGGCTTCTTTTGCAGATAAGGTTTTCTCTTATGCAAATTCGATAGGGAACGTCATCGTTAAGGAAATCTATGGGATTGCATCTGCACTTGGTTTATGGGTTGAACCGGTTTTAAAATATGCGATACATCCGAACCTGACCATTAAAGCCAGCAAGTTCAAGAATACTTCAGATATATCACTTGTTATTGGTGCAATGGATCAGCTGATCGCAGGCAATGTAGATACGGTAATTATCGTGTCATCTGATTCGGATTTTTCTACGCTTTCAGTACGCCTTCGTTCCTCAGGACTGGAAGTTATCGGCATGGGAACAGACAAGGTGAATCCGCTCTGGCGGACGGCATGCACAAGCTTTGTTGTACTTAACGGAGGGCAGACACAGCAGTCGTGGGGGAGTCAGACATCAAAACCCGTTGTTGTTGTGCCTGTGACACAGACGCGTCCTGTTCAAAGTACGGCACCAGCTCCAAAGGCGGTGGCCGTCCCTGTTCAGCCGGCAAAAGCCGTACAGGCTGAAAATGTACAAAAGCGTGATGCGGAGTCTGCAGATCAGGGAAAACCATCTCGGCAGGCGAATCAGACGGATACGCAGCACAGTGTTCCGAATGCCGCGCAGAGCGGAGAAGGGCAGGAAATGCCCAGAAAATCTGAAGCACCTGCTGCTCCGGTCATTGTTATTCCTGAAGAGAAGATACCAAAGCCGCCAGTCGGCGGATCTTCCAAGGCACAACGCCCCAGGGCGGCGGCAACGCATGCGGATCGGGCTGAAGCCATACGCATATTTATTGTCCGTCAGCTGGAGAGAAACGGCGGGAAGATGGCCATTCCCAATCTGTTCCATGTACTGAATAATCTCCCGGATTATCATGTGGACCAGCAGGGCAGTAAAAGAAAGCCGCTGAATTATCTGATGTGGACATTCTCAGATACGTTTACATTCTCGGATGGCTACATTTCTCTCTCGAAACCGACGGATTCAGCCAATAATGCTGACAACAGGAAGGAAACCGAACAGGCTGCGGCTGACTCAGTGCAGAAAGATGCACCTGAAGCCGGGAATGAGCGGGTATCAGCAGGAAACACTGTGGTATCTGAAGCGGTACGGAAGGCTGAAAGTGACGAAACGCATACCGGGCGTGATGAGAGTTCTGCAGCGCCTGATACTGTCGCGGGGCAGGCTGATGAAGTGAACCCCAAAGGTGCAGGACAGCAGCACTCAAAGTCTGGTACTGAAGGCAGACATGTGAAGCCAGTTCAGCAGAAACTGTCTCAGGGACAATCTGCAGTATCCGGTCAGCATCAGACGATTGCTGAACAGACAAAGGCTGCTGCGGAAACCCAAACCGCAGAGAACGTAAAGCCGATTAAACCGGTTAAATCTGATCTGAACGAAACTGTTCCGGCAAAGGAAGAACTGAAGCCGGCAGAATCTGCTAAGACAGGGGAAAAACCGGTTGAAGCACCAAAGGCTGAAGATGTAGAACCTGTTCCGGTCAAGGAAGAACCGAAAGTTGCAGAAATGCCTGAAACGGCGGCAGAACCTGCTAAAGCAGAGGAGAAACCGGAACAAAAGCCGGTTGAAGCACCGAAGTCTGAAGCAGAAGAACCTATTCCGGTCAAGGAAGAGCCGAAAGCTGCAGAAATGTCTGAAACGGCAGCAGAACCTGCTAAGGCGGAGGAGAAACCGGAACAAAAGCCGGTTGAAGCACCTAAGTCTGAAACAGAAGAACCCGTTCCGGCAAAGGAAGAGCCGAATAAGGTGGAAACACCTGAAACGGTGGCAGAACCTGCTAAGGCGGAGGAGAAACCGGAACAAAAGCCGGTTGAAGCACCTAAGTCTGAAACAGAAGAACCTGTTCTGGTAAAGGAAGAGCTGAATAAGGTAGAAACACCTGAAACGGCAGCAGAACCTGCTAAGGCAGAGGAGAAACCGGAACTCAAACCGGCAGAGACACCAAAGTCCGAAGCGGAAGAACACGCTTTGGCAAAGGAAGAACCGAAGCTGGCAGAACAAACAGCTGAAGCCGTCAAAGCAGAAACAGATAAATCTGTCCAGATGAAAAAGGCTGAGCCAATGTCTTCGGATAAAAACAAGGCCGTAAAACCTGAGGCGAAGGTGCAGAAGAGCGCAGGAAAGAACGCTGGCAATGCTGCACGGAAATCCGGAAATGCGAAGCAGCCTCCCAAGAATGTGAAGTCCGATAATAAGGGCGCTGCATCTGCCGGACCGGCAGGGCAGAAGAAGCCGGAGGAGCGGACGGCGGCTGATAAAGTTGAACTGGAGAAGAGGACGGAGAAAGCCAAAGTCCAGGCCGGGCAGAACAAACAGAAGCCGACAGGGAAAAACCAGAAAAAAGATGCAGGAGCAGCTCAGAAACCAGGCGGCGGGAAGACTGAAAAGAAGCCCGAGGGAACAGTCAAGCCCGTGGTAAAGGCGGAAGAGAAGCAGGCATTCAATGCAAACCTGAAGGCCATTCCTCTGAGCAGGATTGGTATTCAGACAAAACCGGTCAGCGTTCTTGGAATGAATGGATATAAGACGCTGGCGGATGTTCAGAATGTGAGCGATAAAGACCTGCTCAAGCTTAAGGGCGTTGGACAGGCAACGGTTGACCAGATCAGGGCTGAAATCAAAAAGGCACTGAGTCAGGGAAACTAAAAACGAATGTGACGTGCCATCTTTTGATGGCACGTTTTTTGGTGAAAGGCAGTTGTTTTGAAGCGTTGAATGCAGCCATGAAATACCCGGTCAGTGCAAGAAGGAAGCGTTTCCTCTCTTATTAAATTGATAACAGAACATCTCCTGGCTGAATGCAATGCATGGTTAATTCCGGGAGTCCAGATCCGGCAAAAATCTGCCATGAACCATTATGGAATCCTTGTCAAAGACCTTTTAACCCCGGCTTTATTGTGATATACTCAAGGTAATGCAGTTTGTAGGACAATTCAGAATTGTACTGCATGATCCGTCTGCGGACGGTATGTGAATAAGAGATGGAGGAGACGACATTATGGATCAGAATCTTACCGAGCTGGCAAGACAGATCCGCAATGATATTGCGGATGAGATTTTTGCGGCAAAGTCTGGACATCCGGGCGGGTCTTTTTCCTGTGTGGAAATTTTGATGGCGCTTTATTTCGGCGGTGTTGCCAATGTGGATCCAAAGAATCCCCAATGGCCGGAGCGTGACCGCATTGTCATGAGCAAGGGACACGCTGCACCCGCTCTGTATGCGGTACTGGCAAACAAGGGCTATTTCCCGCGTGAGGATCTGACGACACTTCGCAAATTTGGCAGTTATCTGCAGGGACATCCGGATATGAAGAAGATTCCAGGTGTGGATGCGAGCACAGGTTCTCTCGGACAGGGCATGAGCTTTTCCGTCGGATATGCGCTTGCCGGAAAGCGTCCGGGACACAATTTCAATGTATATACCATCACAGGCGACGGTGAATCCCAGGAAGGCATCATCTGGGAGGCTGCCATGGCGGCGGCACACTATCATCTGGACAATCTGACGGTTTTCCTGGATCACAACCGTCTTCAGATCGATGGACCCAACGAGAAAGTCATGAATATCGAGGATATCGTGGCAAAGTATGCAGCCTTCAACTGGGAGACTGTTGTGGTGGACGGCCATGATCTGGATGCAATTGTGGCAGCCTGCAAGGCGCCGCGTTGCGGAAAACCACGCTTTATCTGCTGCAATACCACCAAGGGCAAGGGCGTTTCCTTCATGGAGAACCAGGCAGCATGGCATGGTAAGGCCTTCAATGAGGAAGAGTACAAAATCGTGAAAGCGGAGCTGGGGGTGTAACTATGGCAGAGTTTAAACCGACACGTACTGCGTATGGCGAGACGCTCAAAAAACTCGGCGATGTGGATCCCAATGTGATCGTCTGTGATGCTGACCTTACGCAGGCGACAATGACAAAATTCTTTGCTGCAGCACATCCGGACCAGTTCTATAACTTCGGTATTGCCGAGGCGAACATGATGGCTGCAAGCGCCGGTCTGGCACACTGCGGTTATACGGTGTTTGCCAGCACATTTGCAGTATTTGGTGCCGGACGAGCTTTCGAGCAGGTCCGCAATACCATCTGCTATACAAAAGCCAACGTCAAGCTTGGCCTGTCTCATGCCGGTCTGAGCGTCGGTGAGGACGGCGGAAGCCATCAGGCGATTGAAGATATTGCCCTGATGCGTTCTCTTCCGAATATGACGGTTCTTGTTCCGTGCGATGCCTGCGAGATGGAGAAGGCTGTTTATGCAGCAGCAAAGATCAATGGACCTGTCAGCATCCGGATGTGCCGTCTGGCAACGGAGATTGTGACAACACCGGATACCCCGTTTGAAGTTGGCAAGGCGACAATCCTGCGTGACGGCAAGGATGCGGCCATCATTGCCTGCGGTATTGAAATTCCTGAAGCCATTCATGCGGCTGAGGCACTTGCTGCTGAGGGCATTGAGGTGCGCATTGTTGACATGCATACCATCAAACCGCTGGATGAGGATGCAATTAAAGCAGCTGCAGCTGACTGCGGCGCGATTGTAACGGCAGAAGAGCACACCATTTATGGCGGACTCGGTTCTGCGGTTGCTGAGGTAATTGCGGATAACAGCCATGTGCCGTTTGAACGGATCGGCATCAAGGACCGCTTCGGGCAGAGCGGTGCACCGAAGCTGCTGGCTGCAGAATACGGCCTCACAGCGGATGACATTGCCAATGCTGTCCGCCGGGTGATCAGTCGGAAAGCCTAAAAGCGATGAAAAGACCATGTGAAATGTCATATGGTCTTTTTTCATGAACGGATATGAAAAGAAATATGAAAGAAATGAACAAATTCATGAAACACACTTGACGGCGAGAGATTCCAAAATGGATACAAATATGTGAAATATTCATAAAAATCAAGGAGAAAAAAAGTGTTGACATCTGTTTTTTACTGTGATATTTTATGCGTAGATTTCATGAAACGATTCATATATCAATTGGCGATTAATTGACAAATCACAGGAATTCCAAGATAAAACCAATTGACATATAGGACCCAGATCAAGTATCATTAATGCAACAAATTCAGCGGATTGTTTTGTGCTGAATTGATATACCATTATACTTAACAAAGGGGTGTATTGCATGGCAAAAAGTGTGAAGAAATCGGCCGATCCCAATGCGCATGATCGGTCGTTGCTTCAGCGGGTAACCCGCGGCTGGCAGTTGTATGTTCTTCTGCTTCCCGCACTGATCTGGTTGATTCTGTTCGCGTACTATCCAATGTACGGACTGATCATTGCCTTCAAGGATTTCAAAATCCGTGCCGGCATCTTGGCCAGTCCCTGGGCTGACCCTCTCTTCAAGCATTTCACGAACTTCTTCTCGACGAGCATTGCTACGACAACCATTGTCAACACCATTCTCCTGAGCGTGTATCAGCTGCTGTTCTCCTTCTGGGTACCTGTTGTATTCGCTCTGCTGCTGAATCAGATCCGTTCCAATGGCGCCCGTAAGGCGATTCAGACCATTTCCTATGCGCCTTACTTCCTTTCGAACGTGGTTCTGGTCTGCATCATCTCCGTTCTGTTCTCTTCCACCGGTGTGGTTAACTCGGTTCTTACCTCAATGGGCATGAAGATCAAGAACTTCACCAGTGAGGCACAGTACTTCAGACCCCTGTACATCGGTTCAACGATCTGGCAGTCCATGGGCTTCAACGCCATCATTTATATTGCGGCGCTGAGCAGCATTTCTCCTGAACTGTATGAGGCAGCCCTGATCGACGGCGCAAACAAGTTCCAGCGCGTCTGGTACATTGATCTGCCGCTGATCATGCCCACCGTTATCCTGATGTTCATCCTGGCTGTCGGCAACATCATGACCATCGGTTATGAGAAGGCCTGGCTGATGCAGGCAGGCGGCAACACAAGCGTGTCCGAAATCATATCGACCTATGTGTATAAGACAGGTCTTCAGTCGGCGCAGTATTCGTTCGCAACCGCTGTTGGTCTGTTTAACTCCGTTGTCAACTTCATCATTCTTGTGATCGCCAACCTGATCGCAAAGAAGACCGCTGATATCAGCATTTTCTAAGGAAGGGGCGTTTGACATGGCAAAAGAAAAATCCAAGACGCCTGCTGCCATCCTGAACGTTACCCCGACCAAGGGTGATAAGGCATTTGACGTCATCAATATTATCATCATGATCCTGCTGTGCGTCATCATCGTATATCCGCTTTACTACGTGGTGCTCGCATCGATCACGGATCCCAAGGTTGTTAATACCGGTAAGATGCTGTTCTATCCGGAGGCACCTTACTTCAAGGGTTATCAGGAAGCACTTACGTATCCGCAGCTGATCTCCGGCTACAAGAATACGATCTGGTATACTTTCCTGAATGCACTTGTTGCACTGGCCTGCACCATTCCTGGTGCGTATGCCCTCTCCCGCCGGGATCTGGCCGGACGTCGTCCGATCATGTTCCTGTTCACCTTCACGATGTTCTTTAACGGCGGTATCATCCCGATGTTCCTGACCATCAAGAGCCTCAAGATCTACAATACACCTTGGGCCCTGGTCCTGCCTGCCGCTGTCAGTGTCTACAACCTCATCGTATGCCGTTCCTTCTTTGAGAGCTCTCTCCCGCAGGATCTGCTGGAAGCTGCCCAGATCGACGGCTGCAACGATTTCCGTTTCTTCTTCCAGTTTGCGATTCCGCTGTCCAAGACCATCATCGCAGTTATGCTGCTGTATTATGCGACGGCCATGTGGAACACCTTCTTCAACGCTCTGATGTTCCTGCAGGATGACGACAGAATGCCGCTCCAGGTTGTTCTGCGTAACCTCGTCCTTTCGAACCAGCTCAGTGCCAGCGCCTCTGGTGCAGAAGCTGCTGAGAAGCAGAAACTGGTCGACCAGCTCAAGTACGTTATCATTACCGTGTCTGCTGTACCGCTGATGATCGTTTATCCGTTCGTTCAGAAGTACTTCGCATCCGGTGTCATGATGGGTGCTGTCAAGGGCTGATTTGCACGGTATGGGATGCCGCAGATGCGGTGTCCCGCCCCCTGGGGCAGCTGAGGCTGCCTCTGGATTATTCTGATACGCGCTCACGCGTCTCGTGAGATTACATATCATCTAAGGAGGAAAAACCGAATGATGAAGAAAATCGTATCACTGCTTATCGCTGCAGTGCTCGTGCTGGCCTGCGTTTCCGCATTCGCCGACATGAGCCCCAAGACCAAGGAAGCCGTAGAGGCTGGTCTCGTCGTTCTCGATGGCAGCCAGGGCACGACCATCATCACTGATCCCGATGCTTTTGAAGCAAAGTATGGCAAGATCAGCATGCTGTTCGTCAACTCTGCGAGCCGCAAGGTTCCGGTTGAGGAACTCGCCATGGTGCAGCGCTGGGAAAAGGATACCGGCGTGCGCTTTGACTGGCAGAAGATCCCGGCTGACGGCGCTCAGGAGAAGATCAACCTGATGCTGACCAGCGGCGAAGAGCTGCCTGACGCATTCTTTAACTTCGGCGACGGTAAGTCCACCACCATCGTGGTGAACGCTCTGGGCCAGGATGTATTCCTTCCCACCGAAGACCTGATTAAAGAATATATGCCCACTTTGACCAAGGTTCTTGAGAACAATCCGAACTATCTGCAGGAAGTTACCGCTCCTGACGGACATACCTATGGCTTCCCGTACATCGAGCAGATGTTTGGTCTCGTTCTGACCCCTGGCCCGCTGCTCATCAACCAGGTATGGCTTGACAAGGTCGGCATGGCGATGCCCACCACCGTTGACGAGCTGACCGAAGTTCTCCGCGCCTTCAAGGCTGCTGGCGACCTGAACGGAAACGGCGAAGCCGATGAAATCCCGATGGCCACCATCTTTGGCGCTGGAATCGGCGACACCTTCGGATCCTATGATGCCTTCTATCGTTTCACTGGCGCTTTCGGCTGCGAAGACACCGTCTGCGGCGGCTATGAGAATGCCAACCACCTCCGTCAGATCGACGGCAAAGTTACCTACACCGCTATTGATCCTGCCTTCGGCAAGACCGCTATGTACTTCCATCAGCTGTATGAGGAAGGCCTCCTGAACGTGGACTGCTTCGAGCCCATGACTGGATCTTCCACCAACTACACCAACAACGAAATCGCTCAGGACATCGCTAAGATCGGCGTTATGGGTGTATGGTCTGATATGTCCATCATCAACAATGCTGTCCGTCACGAGTATGTCCCGATCCCGCAGCTCCAGGGCGAAGCTGGCACCACCGGCAATGCACTGAACTACTCCGAACTGCAGGATGCCTGCGATACCGCGATCACCGTGGACTGCGAATTCCCGGAGATCATCGCTGCCTTCACCGAGTACATGATTTCTGACCCGCAGCTGTCCGTCCAGTCCAACTGGGGCGCCATCGGCGGCAACTACTATCTGGCAGACGACGGCGTTATGCGCTTCCATCTGGATGAGAATGGCGACATCATCACCGGCACCGAGTGGGGCGACTTCCAGAACAACTTCGGCCAGGCCCGTGAGAACACCACCACCTGCCGTGGCTCCATGATCGTTCTGAACGAGTACTACAACACTCCGGAACAGCCGAATGGCGTTGTTGAGTACACCTATGATGCTGCCAACCTGCTGGCTTTCCAGCGCGTCAACGGCAAGGATCATGACCTTGAGCAGTATGATACCATCCCGAAGATCATGCTTCTGAACGAGGAGCAGCAGGAGATTTCCCGTCTGGTGGAAGTCACCAACCCGATCGTTAAGAAGTATGTCCAGCAGTGGGTCGTCAATGGCGACGTTGACAGCTCCTGGGATGCCTATGTATCCGAGCTGAAGGGTGCCGGCATTGACCGCATCGTTGAGATCTATCAGAATGCTCTCGACCGCATCAACGGCAAATAATTGTACCTGATAGGGAAGGAGGCCTGCCTCCTTCCCCTTTTTTATTTGACTGCAATTAGAAGGAGCTCAATATATGAGTACAAAGGGAAATCGTGATTTTCGACCTGCTATGCACTATACGCCGCCTTATGGCTGGATCAATGATCCGAATGGTCTGACGTATGAAAACGGTGTCTGGCATTTGTTTGCCCAGCATAATCCGAATGAACCTGTATGGGGGCCGATGCACTGGCTGCATGCAACAAGCACGGATCTGCTCCACTGGAAGGATCATGGCATTGCGATGTATCCGGATGAAAAGCTGGGGATGATCTTCTCAGGCAGCGCGGTGATTGACCATGGAAACACTTCGGGATTTGGCGAAGGATGCGATCCCATGGTACTGATCTATACCAGCCATGGAGAATATGAACAGCAGAGCATTGCCTATTCGAATGACAGATTCCATTTTACACCATATGAAGGGAATCCGGTCATTGCAAACAATGACAAGCGGAACTTCCGGGATCCGAAGGTATTCCGCAATGAAAAGCGCAACTGCTGGTCCATGGTTCTGGCTGCCGGTGATCACGCAGATTTTTATGCGTCAAAAGATCTGATTCACTGGGAAAAGACCGGTGAATTCGGTGCAAAGGAGAACCGTCTTGGCGGCATCTTTGAATGTACGGATGTATTTCCGATGACGGCACCGGATGGAAGTGAAATCTGGGTACTGATTGTCAGCATGGCGCTGCACAGCGAATTCGGCGGCGGACGGATGCAGTATTTCCTGGGCCAGTTTGACGGAGACACCTTTGTTGAGACGATTCCTGCAGCTCATGCCAGAATCCTGGACTCTGGATATGATAATTATGCTGCAGTGACCTTCTTTGGTACGGAAAAACGTCTGATGATTGGCTGGGCTTCTTCACCGAGCTATGCGAATGCTGCGCCAACGGGTGATTTCTGCTGCCTCATGACATATGTCCGTGAGCTGTCCCTTGTAGATACGGATGCCGGACTTCAGCTGTCCTTTAAGCCGCTGATCCCGGAATTTGAGCTTAAAGAAGTGGAAAGACTGCCAAAGCCGGAGAATCTGCGGTTCCCGTGGCGGTATATTCCAAAGGCTGTGGGGACGCTGCCAGGTGAACTCTTCCAGATTCATATTGAAGCAGAAGAAGCATTTGATCTGGTTCTTTCCAATGAGGACGGAGAGGCGCTGCATGTGCTGATCAATAATGAGCAGAGCCTTGTTGTAGACCGGTCACGGGCTGGTGCAAAGGACTTTGATCCGGTATTTGGTTCCGGTGTCTGTTCGGTGATGTCAGCACCGCGCAAACTGCATGGACCGGTGAAGGTCGATCTGTACTTTGACAGAATGATTGCGGAAGTCTTTACCGACAATGGAACCGTAATGAATACCTCCATGGTTTTCCCGAACAAACCGTACACGAAAGCGGAACTGCTCGGAAACGGTACGCTTTGGATTGGAACACCGAAGGTATAATGAGCCAATAAATAACGGGTGCCCTGAAAAGCTTTTTGGGACACCCGTTTTTTTATTTGTCCGGAGAGCTGACTAGGCCGGGAAGCAGATGTGCAGTTGATCTCAGGCAGATTTGACGTTCTCTCATCCATGCGGCAATCTAACCGGCACTGGCCGGGAAAACTGTACAGGTGAAATCTGAATTACTGCATGGAACTGTCAGGGGATTTTGCCTTAACTGATATGCGGACACCCTGTATCATGGCAGATCAATCCTGTGTACTTTGCTGGCGGAAAGGGGCAGATGCGGCCGGATTGAAGAGGAAAGCGGCAAAGACAGTCTGCATACCCGATGTGAATGATTTTTTGGTGTAAAAAAGAAAAGCCTGAGAGGAAGGACTTCTCTCAGGCTTGTGGTGCATTCCGGGGAGGGGATACACCGATGCGTAGTTTATCAGAAATTGACCTTAAATCAAACTGACAAAACGTGGCTTTATTTTGAAAAGGTGAACACGAAAAAGGTGTACATCAGGCAATTCAGGGTTTTGCGAGAAGCGCCGTAAGCGGAGTGAGGTCAACATCCGAAACGCCATCAAGCGCATCTTTCAGCTGCTGTGCGACCGGGATGATTCCGCCAGGAATATCACTTTCAATATTGAGCGGAAGGACGGGATCATGCAGGGACAGGCGGAGCAGGAACCAGGCGTTGTTCGTGCCGCCATTCAGATCAAAACTGATGCGGATTCCCTCATAATTGTTCGGGGCAATATGCCAGGATTCATGGGTCTGTGCATAAGCGGTGACCTGATCAATGGCTTTCTGACCGGTAGTCTTGAAATCTGCCGCCGTGATATTAAAGCGCAGCTCGGTGCCCTCTGCAGGTTCTGCAAGATCGGCGATCAGGGAAGAGAGGGACTGGCCGCGCTTTCCGAGCGTGACAGCTTCACACAGAAGCCGGGTGACCAGATACATGCCGTCGTCAAGGAAATAGTTTTCCTCAAGGGCAGCATGACCGCTCGTCTCAATTGCCAGAGGCGCAATGGTTCCCTCTGCAGTCAGCCGACGGGCTTCATCAATGACATTCCGGTAACCGCGTTTGAAACGGTGGTGCACACCGCCGCGTGCGGCGATAAAGGCGGCAAGGCCGGATGATGTGACGCTGTCAGTGACAATGGAAGCACCGGGACGTTCATTGAGAATAATGGCGGAGATCAGGGCAATCAGACGGTTGCGGTTAATTTCACGTCCGGCATTGTCCACGATTGCTGCGCGGTCGCAGTCCGTATCAAAGATGACACCAAGGTCGGCGTGACTGTCAAGGACTGCATGGCTGATGCTTTCCATCGCGGCTTCGTTTTCCGGGTTTGGAATATGATTCGGGAAATGGCCGTCCGGCTCAAGAAACTGGCTGCCCTCAGTGTTGGCGCCGAGAGAGGCCAGAAGGTCAGCATAGAAACCGCCGGAACCATTGCCGGCGTCCACGATAATGTGAAGGCCTTCAAACGGCTTTGGATTGTCTTTGCCAAGACGGTTCAGGAAGATGGAACGGAGATGCTCCGTATAGACCGGCAGATAGACATCCCGTGTGATCTGGCCGCCTGCGTGCACCAGTTCCCCGGCTTCAGAGGCAATTGACAGAATTTCGCGCAGTGTCTTTCCGGTGATTCCGCCGTCCGGCAGAAAGAATTTGTATCCGTTCCGTTCCCAGGGCAGGTGGGATGCCGTAACCATGATGGAGGCATCGGCGCTTGGCTCATCGAGAAGGGACATATACATGGCAGGCGTTGTACACAGGCCGAAAGTACGGACAATGGCGCCGGCACTCGCAAGGCCGTCTGCGACAGCCTGTTCAAGGGCAGGGCTGCTGAGCCGCGGGTCATGACCAACATTGACGCGGGGCTGGCTGATGCCCTTGCGCATGAGATATGTGGCAAAGGACTGACCAATCCGGTAACCGGCACTTTCTGTCAGAACGGCATTGTCACCGATAGCCGTACCGCGGACATCGGACCCGCTGATTAAAGAAAAGAAGTCCATATGCATACCCCTTTCAATAGAAGAATCCGGTCCGGCAGGTGTCGGACCGGGAATATTACAGTTTGCTCTGGATCGCTTCAAACAGATCGTCGTAATTATCAAAAGCCGGCAGATCCGGATTGTCCGCTTTGATCTTCTCTGGTGCACGGAACAGGAAGCCGGCTTTGCTGGCACGGATCATTTCAAGATCGTTAAAGCTGTCGCCGGAGGCAATGGTCTCATAACCGGCACTCTGAAGGGCTTTGACTGTAGTCAGCTTGGAGTGCGGGACACGGATCTTGTACCCGATAATCTCACCGGACGGGCTGACAGTCAGCTCATTGCACAGAATCGTCGGCCAGCCGAGTTTTTCCATGAGCGGAGCAGCGAACTGGGTGAAGGTATCGCTCAGAATCATGACCTGCGTTTCCGCGCGCAGTTTATCCAGAAATTCCTTTGCACCTTCCATGGGAGCGATTGTTGAAATGGTCCGTTTGATATCGGCAAGACCCAGATGATGTTCATGGAGCAGGTTGATGCGGAAACGCATCAGCTTGTCATAATCCGGTTCATCACGTGTTGTGCGGCGGAGTTCAGGAATGCCGCTGGCCTCAGAAAAAGCGATCCAGATTTCGGGAACAAGAACACCTTCCAGATCCAGACATACAATGTTCATAGTGGTATGCAGGCAGTGCCTGCGCCTCCTTTCGAGTCATGAGCGGCGTTATGCCGCAAAACAGCCGTATTATAGCACAGGAAAACAGGAAAGCGGAATAGGAGATGCGGTATTTTCTGCAGGTGACAACACCGGATGAAGGAAAAGTAGAGCAAATGTAGAGATTTAGATGCCCTAAAGAACTTGCTTTTCATAAACGAGTCGCGTATACTGCAAAGCGGATGGGCATGACGCTGACGATCGATGAATGCAGCGCAGCCCATTCGGGGGAATTACTGAAAGAACGCAGTAATCTGGAGGGTATATGAAGCAACAACCAGTAGATGAACGCAGACAAAATACATTTCCTTATGTCCTGGGGCTGTGTATCTGCGGGCTTCTGATAAATTTTATCGGTGTAAGGATTGCACTGCAGTTCCGTCTGCCAGTCTTCCTTGACTCCGTGGGCACGATTCTGACAGCGGCACTTGGTGGATATATTCCGGGAATCATTGTCGGTTTTCTGACCAATATGATCAATGGAATTTTTGACTATAATACCGCTTTTTATGGGTCTATCAGTGTTCTGCTGGCACTGACCGCCTCTGTCTGTGCAAAACGTGGTTATTTCCGCTCCATTCCCAGGATGATTCTGCCGGTCATATACTTTGCGCTGATCGGCGGCGGAATCGGCAGCATTCTGACCTGGTGTCTTTACGGCGGTGGAATCGGTGAAGGCATTTCAAGACCGCTTGCAATGGCTTTCCTGGAAAGCGGAAAGATGAATGTTTTCTTTTCACAGCTTTCGGCAGACCTGCTGATTGATCTGCTGGATAAGGCAATTACGGTTGTGCTCGTGGCCATTGTCTGGCGGCTGATTCCGGAACGTATCATGAACCGGTTCCTTTTCCCGAGGAACCAGCGCAGAAACAGACTGGAAACGGCTATCAAAACACGGGGCATTTCGCTTAGAACAAAGGTTCTGATTATCATATCAGTAACGATTCTGATTATTGCATCCGTTGTGACATCCATCAGCCTTACGCTTTACCGGGATGCACTCATTTTGGAAGAAGCACGCATGTCAGCCGGCGTTGCCAATGCTGCGATGGCGGCTATTGACCCGGACAGAGTGGATCTCTATATTGAAAAGGGCCGTGAGCTTGAAGATTATGAGGCGGTTTCCGACCGTCTCGCCAGCATTGCGGACAGTTCTGAGGACATTTCCTACGTATATGCCTATAAGATTCTGGAAGATGGCTGCCATGTCGTGTTTGATCCGGATACAGCAGAGGGACCAGGCAGTGAGCCTGGAACCGTTATAGAGTTTGATGATGCGTTTAAGGCGTATGTTCCAGCCCTGCTTGAAGGAAAACCAATAGATCCGATTGTTTCCAATGAGAGCTATGGATGGCTCCTGACGATTTATCAGCCCTTGTATGATGCAAATGGGAAATGCCAGTGTTATGTTGGTGTAGACATGTCGATGACCCGCATCATGGAAACAGAGCTTGTTTTCCTTGCACGCGTGATTTCGCTCTTCCTTGGATTCTTCATCATTGTTCTGGCAGTAGCCGTGGCTGCGGCGGATTACGGCATTGTCTGGCCGCTCAATGCAATTTCGAATGCATCAAAGGTTGATCCAAATGATCCTGCGAGTCGTGCAGACAGTCTGAAGCAGCTTGAGCAGCTCAGGATTTCCACGGGTGATGAAATTGAGAATCTGTACAAGACGGTAACGAATTCCACGCAGGAAGTACTCACATATATAGACGATGTACAAAAGAAAAACGAGAAGATTTCCCGTCTGCAGAACGGCCTGATCATCGTTCTTGCGGACCTGGTAGAAAGCCGCGACAAATGCACCGGGAATCATATCAGAAACACGGCTTCGTATGTGCGGATTATCATGAAAAAGATGAAGGAACTCGGTCTGCACCGGGATAAGATTACAGATAATTATATTGAAGAGGTTGTCGGCGCTGCACCGCTGCATGATGTCGGCAAGATTCACATTCCGGACAACATTCTGAACAAACCCGGACGCCTTGATGAAGATGAGTATACGCTCATGAAGTCGCATGCTGCTGTCGGCGGGGAAATCATCGACCGTGTCATGGAGATGGTTTCAGACGAAAGCGGATATCTTGAGGAAGCGCACAATCTGACAGAA
Source organism: Clostridia bacterium (assembly GCA_017469025.1). GTDB lineage: Bacteria > Bacillota > Clostridia > Christensenellales > Aristaeellaceae > Ventricola. The sequence goes on along the minus strand of JAFUHD010000067.1, from coordinate 16,732 downwards.
TATCATCATGAACGTTGGGACGGCAAGGGGTATCCCTGCGGTCTGGCCGGCGAGGCAATTCCGCTGTCTGCCCGCATTATGGCGGTAGCTGACGTATTCGATGCGCTGGTATCACGGCGCAGCTATAAGGCGGGCTTCCCGTTTGAGAAAGCGATCAGCATCATACAGGAAGGTGCAGGAACCCAGTTTGATCCAGAGGTTGTAGATGTATTCCTGCAGTGTCAGGATGAAGTCCGCAGGGTTTCGGAGGAAGCCAATATTAAGAACGCAAAAGAATACTGAGCGTCGGTACTGTAATAGGCAACGCATATGGATGCCAGGCCGATGAACATGGACTTTTATTGGAACCGGTTTCATTATCCCGGTCATGTGACTTTTTATTTCCTGTGAAGGATAGCAGCCACTGCTATCCTTTTTTTACATATAAGTGAATCGTTTTGACAGCTCGATTTTTTTTGAGGTCACAAATTGTGACCTCGAGGGATCTCGGAAAGTCAGCCTGTATGGATGAATAAAGACACATGCAACAAGAATAAGCAGCCCAGAACAACATAGAAATCCAGTAACGATATGGAAAAGTTAAATAAAACTGGTGGTCATGAAAATTTAACCAAGGGTTCCGATACAGCGAAAAGACAGACTTATGGACGCCTGTGAAGAAATTTTCCACTTTTGCAGCAGGAAGGCAGATTACTACAAAAAAGGACTGTCGGAGCAACGGCAGCGGGCTGTGGAAGAAGAACTGGTGTCCTTTTGCATAAATAGGTTTTTTATGAATTGCTCTATATTCAAAGTACCGGACTGTGTTAAGATACCAAAGAAAACGGACAGACTTGTGCTTTGCATCGGTTTGTCAAAAATGGCATTTTGTCTGAACATGGGGATGAAGGCTTTTTTTGCGTGAGGTTGATATGATCACAGATGAAATCAGGAATCAGCTGTTTGAAGTTAAAGATGAGGAATACCGTCAGGGACAGTTCAAGCTGATTCCGAATCTTGAACCAGATTCATTCATTGGTGTCAGGACACCGGAAGTGCGGAGAATTGCCAGAGAACTCATCCGGAGGCTGGATGCAGATGCGTTTCTGCATGACCTGCCGCACAAGACCTTTGATGAAAATCAGGTACATGCGCTGGCTGTCTCTGAAATTCGGGATTATGAGCGGTGCATGGCCGAGGTGCAGCGTTTTCTGCCGTATGTAGACAACTGGGCGACATGCGATCAGATGATTCCCAAGGTCTTTAAGAAGCACAAACAGACGCTTATGGCGGAAATCCGGAATTGGATCCATTCAGACCGGCCGTATACGGTACGGTTTGCCATTGGACAGCTGATGCATCATTTTCTGGATGAGGACTTTGATGACATCTGTCCTGCAATGGTTGCCAGTGTCAGATCGGATGAATACTATGTTAACATGATGATTGCGTGGTATTTTGCTACGGCACTGGCAAAACAGTATGATGCCGTGCTGCCGTACCTTCAGGATCATCTGCTCAGTCAATGGGTTCATAACAAGACGATTCAGAAGGCTGTTGAAAGCTTCAGGATTACACAGGAACAAAAAAACGAGCTGCGGAAACTTCGCCGGCCTGTCCGGAGAGGATGATAAAAAGCCGGACGTGGTCCGGCTGGTGTAATTTGCTTATGGCTGGCCAGAAATGCGGAAATGCTGACCGTCAAAATAGTGGAGCCGGTTTGTAACGGCATCGGTAGGATACTGCTCCAGTAAACTGTTGAATTTATTCTGTACGGCGCGTATGTGTTTGGTGAACGGGAAAACCAGCATATGTATGGAATCCATAGGGTAAAATGCAAAAGCATCATTTCCGGCAGCGGCAAAGAGTTTTTCCGCAACACCCGGATAAAACATGGAAACCGAGGAAAATGTGTGCGCATTGTTTGTGAGAATGAGTCCACGGCCCATTTCAAAAGTATCTTCAAGTACATTATATGTGGAGTCTGGATCTGTAATGGGCGTGGCATAGGCGGGATAGTTTTCCATCATGTTTTTAAAGGCATCATCGAAAACCTGTTTTTCACTCACTTTCCAGGAACGCAGGATTTTTTTGGGAATCTCTATGACAGGAAGCTGACGATCTTCTTTTGTTGGCGTGTGCTCAGCAATACCGGCAACAATTGCGTAATCGCCGTACTGACGATACAATGCTGTATGGAGTGTGCTCTCACGTTTCTCAACTGCATTTACAGGATATAAAACCATTTTTTCTCGGGCTGATGCATAGTTTGTGATGATATCCTCGGACAGTGGACCGCTGTTTGATGTACTGCTGAGGTAGCTGGATTGAGACATGACCGTCTGCTTCAGATTATCATGGATCATCTCCCAGGAAGACTCTGCAAAATTGTGTGCCTTGTAATATTCGTAATACAGCTTAAGCGGAATGGGTGCGACGAAGAGAGAATCGCTGCCGACCTTACCGACAATCAATGCATCTTCAATCAGGGTGTCACTCGAACTGTCAGAATAATAGCTCCTGTTGTAGTTATCAACAAAGACTTTCTGAATGTGTTTTTCCGGTTTGAAACCTTTCGGAAGAAACTGCATATCGTCATCTGAAACACCAAGGTCAGAAAGGGTGATGGAAATGCGGTCGACAAACTCATCGTAGGTCATGTGTGCGCCTCCTCTTTTTCATAAATGGATGATTAATTATACCATGTTCCGGGACACAGTTAAAGAATTCCGTGAAATACTGGATATTCTCTGATAAAGCAGCTGATCTGCGATGATTTCAGACAGATGCAGCAGCTTTTCCGGGAAATACTGCTGTATGCTTTGCACTGCCATATGGTAAGATGCAGAGGACAAAAACGGAAACAGTGCCAGATGCACTGCAACGGACGGCATTAAAAGACTGGCACAGTTTCATTGGAGCCGAGAGATCAAGACACTAAGAGATGGAGTGGATGAAATGATGGAGAAAAACAGTTTTACACGCTGTACGCCGGAGGAGGCAGGGATTCCCAGCAGCGCAGTGATGCGCCTTCTGGATCAGCTGGAATATGGCGGCTTTACCGAAATGCATGGACTTATGATCATGCGCGGGGACAGGATTTGTACTGAAGGATGGTGGGCACCATATGCGCCAGGCCTGCAGCATGTTTTGTATTCCCTCAGCAAGACGTGGACAGCAACGGCCATCGGTCTTGCGGAATATGCAGGACTTCTCAGTGTTACGGACAGGGTCTGCGACATTCTGCCGGAATACATGCCTGAAATCCTTTCGGAACGGGCGGCATCGGTTACGATACGGGATCTGCTGACCATGACAGGCGGCAGTGAGACTGAGAGAATGGATTACGGACCAGGATGGAAAGAGGATTTCTTTGCCAGAAATTTCGAACATGAACCCGGAACATTCTGGTTTTACAATACCCATGGAACAGCAATATTGTCTGCCATCGTGGAAAAAGTGACGCATATGAGCATGATCGACTGGCTGGACCAGAAGCTGTTTTCAGTCATCGGTGTTGACAGGCGGCATATTCTCTGCAGGAAGGATCAGGATGGTACATGTCTGGGCGGACACGGTATGTTTGCGACAACAGAGGATAATCTACGCCTGATGCGGCTGTATCTTCACGGTGGGGTATGGGAAAACGTACGACTGCTGAGCAGGAAGTTTGCAGAGGATGCGGTCAGGCCGCAGGCAGACTGTGCACCGGCACATGCCGGGATGCCCTGGTTTTATGATAACTGCTGCGGATATGGATATCAGATATGGATGACCAGGCCGGAGGGAGCTTACCGGGCAGATGGTGCGTTTGGACAGTTCGCAGTCGTTGTGCCGAAGCTTGATCTCATTGTTTCCATCACGGAGGCAGGATATATCGGCAAGCGGGTGATGCAGAACACATTGAACCGTGAACACGGCCTGCCGGATGTCATGCCGGATCATCCGGTGCCTGGACCGCAGTCGACACTGGACGCACTTTTTGAGATTCTGATTCCCGCTATTGATCCCTCTGTTTCCCATCTGCCCCCGTCGCATGAAAGCCGGATTCTGCAGGAACGCCTGCACAGACTGGCCATTCCGCGTCCTGCAGGCTGGGTGCCATCAGATCCGTCTAAGAAGCTGGATGTAGCTCTTGTCCCCGACGGGGAACCGTTCAGCTTTGGTCTTCTTCAGGGCCTTGGTGTTCAGCCGGAACACGGGCAGGGCGTAGAGCGGCTGTACCTGGTTTCGGATGGATACAGGCTGACTATCCGTTTTCTGGAGAACGGAAAAGAGCATCTCATAGAAGCAGACATGCGCGGTGGTTTCATTACAGGCAGACTGGATTATTCAGATGCAGGTGAAGTCTGCAGCGAAACCGCAAGCGCGGCCTGGTGGGATGGAGATCAACTGCACTTGTCTGTTCTGTGGACTGAAACGGTCAGTCATAACCGTTATACGTTTGACTTCGGTTCCGATTGTGTGAATATCCGGAAATGGACGGAGTCCGGCATTTCAGATCCGCTTGCAGAGCGGCTGACAACCTGCCGGATTCTGGCATAATCAGTCAGCCCCTTCCGCCTGTGGGCGGAAGGGGCTGATGATATATTACGGCTGCGGGCTGGCTGATGTTCCGGTAAGAAAACGCTCGGTAAATGCAGCTTTGTCGATCGGCTTTGAATAAAGGTATCCCTGGAGGGTACGGATCTTGTATTTCTGGAAGAGATCCCGCATGCCTTCGGTTTCAATGCCTTCTGCGCAGATGTCTGATTCGAAGGTTGAGGCGAGGGCGGCAGTGTGCTTGATCAGCTTTCGTGTCTTCTTGTCGAGCAGAACATCCTTCGTAAACTGGCGGTCAATCTTGACGGTATCCATTGGAATTTCCTTGAGAATGCCGAGGGAAGAAAAACCGGTGCCGAAGTCGTCGAGAGCAAACCGGATGCCGCGGGCGCGGAGTACTTCGACAATGCTTTTCAGCAGGGCAATGTTGCCCAGACGGCAGCGTTCCGTGATCTCAAGGCACAGGTTCTGCGGACGGTAGCCGAGTTCCTGCAGGAGACTCAGAACATGGTCTGAGAATCCCTTTTTCTCCATCTGTGAATAGGAGAGATTGACATTCATGATAAAGTCCGGGTATTGGCGGATAAAATCAAGGCCATCTGTCATCGCCTGACGCAGGATCCATTCTCCGAGAATATCATACAGGGCATCCTGTTCGATCACCTCAATGAATTCATCCGGATAAATAATGCCGAATTCGTCATTCTGCCAGCGGATGAGTGCTTCCGCACCGTGCAGCGTTTCGCTCTGGCAGTCCATGATCGGCTGATAGCACAGGAAGAATCCGCGGCAGCCGTCGCTGATGCTGTTTCGAATGGCATTGAGCTTTCTGAGACGGATGTTATTCCTGGAGGTACTGTCTTCGTTGAATACAAACAACTCACCGTTTGCATGACCTTTGGACTGATAAAAGGCATAATGCAGGCAGGAATAAATGGTTTTACGGTTCAGGAGTGTCGTATCATCTATTGGAAGCATGCCGGCACTGAATGTCAGCGGAATTCTCTGCCCGTCAACGGGTAAACCGGACTTAAAGCGGTTCATCAGTCTGGTGTAACTGGATATAACTGCTTCGGTACTGGCCTGGCGGGTTATGACGGCAAATTTGGCGCCTTCCATCCGGTAAACTGTTCCGCTTGTCCCGGCAGCATCTTTCATGATCCTGGCGATTTCCTGCAGAACGCGGTTGCCGAACATATAGCCATAGAGTTCATTGATTTCGCTGAAATGGCTGACGCCGAACAGCAGCAGCCGCAGACTGTTTTTTACGAGTACAAGCTTGTCGAGATCCTCAAAGAAACCATACTGGTTACGCAGACCAGTATCTTCATCCACATTGCTGTGGATGCCGTGGTTCATGAGTGTGCCGCAGAAATAGAGCGGGGTTCCGTCCGTATCGTGAAGGACGGAGCCCTTACTGGCAACCATAACATAGGTTCCGTCGGTTGTCCTGACCCGGTAGGTCATGTCATGAGCGGCACTTGACCCGGAAATAATCTGTTCGTTGGTCTTGAGAAAAAGATTCAAATCATCCGGATGAACGATCCGGGACCAGTAGTCGACAATCCGGTAAACGTTGGTCGACTGAAGCCCGAAAACATCCACGGCATCCTGCGACCATTTTGAATACTCTGTTTTCAGATCACAGATATAGACGTATCCGCCATCTGAGACTGCTTCAAGAGAATCAAACAGCCAGTTTATGATCTGGGGGTTGGAAAAGACCGCTGTTTCCATGTTTAACCTCACAATCCATGGAGAAAGAGAAAGCATCTTTTTTTGTCTGATGTGTAAATCTGGTTCTGCATCTCTATTATAAAATTATACGGATAGCAAGCCGTATTTGCAAGCCAGTTGGATAATTCGGTTAAAGTTATTGAAACCGGGGCTGTCTTTCGCAGACTTTTCCATAGATTCTGTCAGGGCGGAGAACAGTTTTCTGGACTGGAATGTCAAAAACTGTACCATGATTCTGACGAAAGATACAGACTGTGCTGTGCAGAGGACAATTACGTCTCGGCGGGAAAAAGCAGACAGGGAACCCTTTCGGGTTCCCTGTCTGTGGGTTAATACCAGTCATGCGTTTCGTTCCGGTCCAGGGCAGTGATGCGGTTCATTTCTTCATCTGTAAGCGCGAAACTGAACAATTCCAGGTTTTCCCGGATGTGTTCCGGATTTGAAGAGCCGGGGATAACCACGATCCCGCGCTGCAGGTCCCAGCGCAGGATGACCTGAGCTGAGGATACACCGTGCGCATCCGCAATGCTGCAGATGGTTTTGTCATTCAGCAGCTGAGCCGTATAGCCGCGTCCGCCCAGTGGATACCAGCTTTGAACGACAATGCCTTTTTCCTGAATAAAGGGAACAACGTCCTGTTCCTGATAGAACGGATGGATTTCATTTTGAACCAGAGCAGGCGTTATGGAGACTTTGGGCAGAAAATCTGTGAGTTCCTCAATATACCAGTTGGACAGGCCGAGTGACCGGATTTTTCCTTCGGCGACATATTTCTCCATAGCCTGGTAGGCCTCTACATCCTGTGCGCCCGGATGGTGCAGCAGCATCATGTCGATGTAGCCAATGTCAAGCTTTTGCAGTGCCATGTCAATGGCTTCCTCTGGATGACTGAACTGGCTGGGATAGATTTTGGTTGTTACGAAGATTTCATCCCTCGTTACGCCGTATTCTGCCATGGCGCGGCGTACGCCTTCTCCCACGGCTTCTTCATTCCCGTACATATAGGCGGTGTCGATCAGGCGGCCTCCGCTTTGAATCAGCGCCATGACGGAATTTATGCAGGTATCGTAGTCAAGTGCGTAAGTGCCAAGTCCCAAAATGGGCATCGTGAAGCCGGAGTTCAGCAGAACGGACTTCTGTTCAAAATCAAAGATGCCCGTCTCCATGGCATCGTGATCTGCACAGAGTCCAATACGCCTGAGCCATTCAGCGATATCCTCCCGGGAGGCATCTGCCGGGAAACGGCAGCCGTCCAGCCATGTGGCAGATGCGAGTGGATGCAGGTCTTTGTCGCTGCTGCCCAGCCCGCTGGAGTGAGAGGTACAGAAGCATGCGATCGTTTTACCGGCCAGATCACAGCTTTTAAGAAAAGTGGAGATGATCCGGGGCGCCTGTCCGTGCCATATAGGGTAACCAATGACGACAGTGTCATAGGACGAAGTTGAAACCGGTTCGCCGGCTATGGCCGGACGGACTGAGGGATCTGCCTGCTCTTTGTCACAGCGTCCGCCGGTATAATACGCCAGATTCGCGGATGTGTAAGGAACTGCCGGAATGATTTCATAGAGGTCGGCATCCAGCAGCTCCGCAGTCTTTTCCGCGATGCCCTTTGTCGTACCGGTGGCAGAAAAGTAAGCTACCAGTATATGTGGATACTGTCCGGAGTCGGAAATTCCACAAGCCGCAGCGGACAGGCACAGAAAGACCAGTATACAGAGCATCCATCTTTTCATGGGCAGTTCTCTCTTTCTGTAGATTAACCCAGTTTCTGAGAGAAATCCGCCAGTACTTCGGAGATCCGGATCTGCTGCGGACAGACCTGTTCGCAACTGCGGCACTGCAGACAGGCGGTTGGCAGTTTGTCTGCGGGCAGAGCACTGAGCGCCATGGGGGCAATGAATCCGCCACCTGTATAGGCGTGTTCATTGTACAGGGACAGGAGATGGGGGATGTTCAGTTCCTGTGGACAGTGGCTGACGCAATAATGACAGGCGGTGCAGGGGACCGTACCGACGGAGAGCATTTTCTTTGCAATGCTCAGCAATGTGTCCATTTCCTTATCACCAAGAGGCTTTTCCTCTGCAAAAGTGACGAGGTTTTTGCGGAGCTGGTCTTCATTCGACATGCCGGACAGAATCATTTTTACGCCAGGAATGCTCTGCAGGAAACGGAAAGCCCATGCAGGAATTTCCTCATCCGGACGGAGTGCTTTGAGCTGTTCTTCATATTCCGGTGCCAGAGAGGCCAGCTTGCCGCCGCGCAGAGGTTCCATGACCCAGACGGGAATATTCAGGCTGTTCAGCAGATCCACCTTCTCCCGTCCATGCTGGAATGACCAGTCAAGATAGTTCAGCTGCAGCTGGCAGAACTCCATATCTTTTCCATAGGCATCCAGGAAGCGGCGGAGTACGGGCATGTCACCATGACAGGAAAAGCCGAGGTGCTTGATGCGGCCATTGCGCTTCTGCTCCATCAGGTAACTGTAAATGCCGTATTTTCCGTCATCCAGATAAGCATCTATGTTCATCTCACACACATTGTGGAACAGATAGAAATCGAAATAGGTGACGTTCAGTTTTTTGAGCTGCTGCTCAAAGATTTCCTCGACCTTGTCCCAGTTGGCTGCATCATAGCCGGGAAATTTGGTTGCCAGATAGAAACTTTCCCGCGGATAACGCCCAAGTGCCCTGCCCATGACGATTTCAGACTGTTCACCGTGATACCCCCAGGCAGTATCATAGTAATTAATCCCACTCTGCATAGCGGTGTCCACCATCTGCAAAGCAGCAGTTTCGTCAATACGGCTGTCATCCCCATCGATGACCGGCAGACGCATGGCACCAAATCCCAGTGCGGAAAGCTGAATGTCCTGAAAATTCCTGTAAATCATGATGTTTCCTCCTCTTTTATGGTGCATCCAAGATCAATGATGTGCTGTTTGTTGATAAACCGGTGCTGTGCCGGACCATCTCTTCAATGACAACTTTTTGAAACACTGACTGCAGATTCGGTGCAGCTGCTTAAGCGGCAGATTCCGCAAAGGTTTGTACAGAACCTGCCTTTCAGGGTGAAAAGGTTTACGGGACTGATTGTATCTGTTTCTTCTGCCTTAAAATCAGATAATCCATGCAATCGACCCTTCTCTGACTTTCATGCATGGCATCCATCAGCCGGGAACGCTGCTTTTTCGTCTGATACAGCATTTCAGAATATCTGCCTGCCTCATACAGAGAGCAGATCACACTGGCATCCTTTGCGCTGCAGCCTGCGTCGCTCAGTCCCTGGGTAAGCCATTCTGTTTCTGTCATGTCGTCTCCAGTTCTGCATCTGTATTCCGTTATGGGCAGCTGTCCCAGGCTTTCACCAGCATATTTTCTGCTGCCCGTGATTTATCTGCCTGACACTTTGCGTCAGGAAAGACCTTGAACACATTATAGAGGATCGTCTTAAAACTGACTAATGGTTATTATTTATATCGTGATATTCCTTTTTGGCATATCATAAACGATTGCAGATTAAATGAACTGTTCAGATGTAAAGCAGCTGTTTGATGGGAATTGAAAAACTGGCAGAAACGGTGCCGAATGCCCTGCCTTCCTGTATCGCATCCGGGGCGCGGTCATCCATTGCTGAGAATCGGGTGAAGGGACTGCTGCGGTTGTGTCCGAACAGCCTGAGATGCAGACGGTTTCTGTTTTATGCCCAGGTGCCTGACTGCCTGATTTCCACATGCAGTCAGTAACTAAATGAGGCTATATGTTTTGCCTATATCTGCACATCCGTTTTTGGAATGGTGGACCAGACAAATTCCTATTGACTCACTATGAATTAGGTGCTATGATACCTGCGTCAATGGGACTGGAAACATCACCAAATAAAGGAAATGGACTGGCGTGCTGGTTTGCCGAATAATGACAACTGTTATTGATACGGTGCCGAAAGCACAATGCTGTCATTGAAGTGGACCTTATTGAAGTGGGGACAGATTCCGGCGGCATGATTATGCTCCGATCAGGGTATCCCTGATCATGCCTGAAAGGGAGGCTAATTTATGAAAAAGATCGTTGTTCTTGCACTGGCACTTGCGCTTGTCCTGACTGCATTTGCTGCCATGGCGGATGATGGAGATCTGCTTGCACGGATTAAGGAACGTGGTACGCTGATTATCGCGACGGAGGGCAACTGGTCTCCGTGGACATATCACGATGAGAATGATGTACTGACCGGACTTGATGTGGAAATCGGAACGCTGATTGCACACGGTCTCGGCGTGGAACCGGAATTTCAGGAGACAGACTGGGACTCCATTCTGGCCGGTGTTGACTCCGGACGTTTCGATATTGCATGCAATGGTGTCGGTTATACGGAAACCCGTGCGGAGAAGTACAGCTTCTCAACGCCGTATGTATATACGCACAAGGTGCTGGTTGTCCGTGATGACAATGAGTCAATCAAGACGGTTGAGGACCTGAACGGAAAGACAACGGCCAATTCTCCGTCCAGCACATACGCGCAGCTTGCAGAAGATCAGGGGGCTGCGGTGACCTACGTTTCCACGCTGGTTGAGACCATCACCCTGCTTGAACAGGGACGCGTAGATGCGACCATCAATGCCCAGGTATCCATTCAGGATTATCTGAACCAGCATCCGGATGCAAAGATCAAGGTTGTGCAGATCCTTTCCGGTGATCCGGTTGCGTATCCGGTACGCAAGGCTGCGGATACTGAGACACTGGTTGCAGCCATTGATGAGATTCTCGAGGCTGCCCGTCAGGATGGCACGCTGTCTGAAATCTCGAACAAGTTCTTTGGGCTTGACCTGACCAAAGAAGACTGAACAATCCGTATAAGTGAACATTTCATCCACAGGGGCGGTTTCCGCCTCTGTGATTTTGCGGTTTAAGGGAAATGAAGAATAGTGATCTTTTTATCAATGAATTAGATTATGCTGACCTGAACGCTGAAGGCGCAGTGGAACATCTGCGGGGTGCACTGCGTTTTGCGACGACAAGCTATGTGGATACATCACGGATCAGGTATGAAGCATTTGAATCCTTTCAGGCCTATCTCAGGGAGACATATCCGAAAGTCTTTTCAGCTGCTGAGGTGAAGCGGATCGGATACAGTCTGCTGCTGCGCCTTCCAGGACAAAATGCCCAGCTGAAACCCGCCCTGTTTATGGCTCACCAGGATGTGGTTCCGGTTGTTCCCGGAACAGAGGGAAACTGGACGCACGGGCCCTTTTCCGGGGACCTGGCGGACGGGATGATCTGGGGCCGCGGCGCCATGGATATCAAGGAGATGCTGGTCGGTATCCTTGAAAGTGCAGAGTATCTGCTTGGACACCATAAATCATTTGAGCGGACGGTCTATCTCTTCTTTGGTGAGGATGAGGAAACCTGTTCAACCGGTGTCAGGGCAGCAGCCGGGTATCTGAAAGAACACGGTATCGAACTGGAATTTGTTCTGGATGAAGGCGCCGGGGATGTTATGGATGCTGCTGACTATGGCGCCAGGGGAGAATTGGTCTGTCCAATCGGCGTATTTGAAAAAGGCTATGTCGATATGAAACTGAGTGTAAAGGCTCAGGGCGGTCACAGTTCCAATCCATTTCATGGCACGTCGCTGGGTACGCTCAGCAGGGGTATAACTGCCATCATAGATCATCTGCCTGAGGCTCATCTCAGCGACAGCGTCTTTACAGCACTTGAACGGTTGAAACCACATATGACGGACATGCACATGCTTGATATGGTTAACCGTCGGGATGAACCTGCACTGATTGAGTGGTTTCTGGCACACGAGAGCCTGTATCACCTGGTTCAGACGACTGCTGCACCGACCATGATTCAGGGCGGTTCTGCAGCCGGCAATGTAATGCCGCAGGATATGGAAGCAGTCATTAATTTCAGGCTGACGAACTATGATACACCGGAATCCCTGCTTGCACATTGCCGGCAGCTGGCCGGCAGTGAGGTACAATGCTCACTGGTTCAGCAGATCTGTGCATCAAGGCCTTCTGATACGGATGCATACGGTTACCGTCAGCTGGTACCGGTACTGGAACATTACTTTGACCGGCTGATCTTTATCCCTGCCCAGAACCGCGGTGCAACGGATGCGAGACATTTTGAATGCGTCTGCCGGTGCGTCCTGCGTTTTGGACCGTTTCTTGAGGAGGAAGAAGTCTCAAGAGAGGGGATACATGGGACAAATGAACGGATCTCCGTTCGGGCGTATCTGCAGGGTATCCGGGTTCTAACCCGGTTCATGGAGAAAACCTGCGTTACAGCAGAGAAAATCGAGGATAGGATGGAAAACCAAGAATGAATGGACGCCTGTGGGGAATTCTGGCAGACTCATTCCCCAAACTGCTTGGATATGGAATTCGTGTTACGGTACCGCTCACGATTCTCTCTTTTTTACTGGCGCTGGTGATTTCCGTCATTGTTGCCCTGATTCAGTATGCAGATGTTAAAGTGCTGCGGCAGATCTGTCGGTTCTATATCTGGGTGATCCGCGGTACACCGCTTCTGGTTCAGCTTTATCTGGTTATTTACGGACTGCCGAGCATAGGCATTGTACTGGATGCCTTTCCGACAGCGGTTCTGGTGTTCGGCTTCAATGAAGGCGCGTATATGGCAGAAACCATGCGCGGCTCCATGGAAAGCGTATCAAGAGGGCAGGTAGAGGCAGGCTACTGTGTCGGACTGAACTTTCTTCAGATTATGATGCATGTCGTGCTGCCGCAGGCATTCAGGACTGCGTTCCCTGCGCTGTCCAACTCCCTGATTTCCATGCTGAAGGGAACGTCCATGGCTGCGACCATTACAGTAATGGAAATGTTCCGTCAGGCGACGGTTATCAATGGGCGTGTATATGAATCACTTGGACTGTATGGCGAGGTCGCACTGATTTATCTGGCATTCTGCACCATCCTGACAGCACTTCAGCACTGGGGCGAAAAGAAACTGGCCAGCTATGGAGGAACACGGTCATGATGCTGGAAATTAAGAATGTAATGAAACGCTTTGAAGATCATGTGGTTCTGGACGGCATCAGCCTCGACGTTGAAAAGGGCGATGTAGTCGCAATACTTGGTCCCAGTGGATCCGGCAAGACAACGTTTCTGAGATGTCTGAATTTTCTTGAACAGGCAGACAGCGGTGAGATGATCTTTGAGGGAACACGGTATGATCTCAATAAGGCCAAAAAATCCGAGATCACAGCGCTGCGAAGGAAAACGGCATTTGTATTCCAGAATTACAACCTGTTTCTGAACAAAACTGTACTCGAGAATGTCACACTGGGTCTGATACTCGGAAGCAGAATCCGGAAACAGGAAGCCAATGAAATTGCCATAGATGCGCTTCGTCGCGTCGGGATGGCGGACCGTCTTTCCAGCTATCCGGTACAATTGTCCGGCGGTCAGCAGCAGCGTGTGGCGATTGCCAGAGTACTTGCCCTTAAACCGGATATCATCTTTTTTGATGAACCCACATCTGCTCTGGATCCGGAACTGATCGGAGAGGTACTGTCCGTCATGCGCCAGCTGGCAGAGGATGGTATGACCATGCTGGTCGTCACCCATGAGATGGAATTTGCCAGGAACGTTTCAAACAAAGTGCTGTTTATGGAGAACGCACATGTTGTGGAAAGCGGTTCTTCGCATGAATTTTTTGCAAATCCAAAGAGTGAACGCTCAAGGGAATTTGTAAATTCGCTTGCCAGTTTTGCCTGATATCCGGGAAGCCTGTTATCTGGAAACCATTTGGCTGGTAAATGTGAAACAGATAGTTGTATTAAAGTTCAAGTCCTGTTTTCCGCACCAAACCAATATAATCCGAACCGGTTCTTCTCCATAGGAGACGTGTTGGATTATTTCTTTTCTTCAGCCAAGAGCAGCTTGCTGCATCACACCGGCGAAGGTATAATGAGCCGGTATAAAAAAATCGGGATGCCACCTATGATGGTGACATCCCATTTTTAGCCGCAGCGGGGGAATGCTTCGTGTTCTTTATGCTGCTGTTTTTTCGCCTGATCAGCCTTCCATTCCAGAAATTCCGTCTGCCCTTCCTCGCTTTCCCAATAAGCTTGAATATCCGGCCAGAAACATCGGGTGATTGTTTCGATCACATGATCCGGATAGGGGGATTTGTTGATAGGCTTTTTGTAAATAGGCTTCTATAAAACGTCAATAGCCCTACCTATTGACGTAGATAGCGGTTCAATTTTTCGCTATTCTTTCAGCCCGATGCTGCATCAGTTCATTCAGCGATTGCTTCATATCGGGCGGCAGGAGAGAAGACTCGCACAATACCATCCATTTGGAAACAGAACTGACCATTTTCCGAATCATTGTTTCTGCGGCTTTTCCGGGTATTCCCGCGGCTTCCGCAAAAACAAGAAAATCATGGCGGCACAGGTTTGTCTTTTTGCTGTTCATGGTCAGGGCAAATTCTTCTTTGTCCTCCGGCATGATGACATTCACCAGCAGCAGATCATAGGCGGGCGACAGCACATAGCTTCCGTTTTCCAGCGCTGTTTCGATCAAGGAAAAGTTTTTTAGATGCATATCGGAATTGCCGGTCAGGAAGCAGAAGACCAGCCGCAGAAACAGCTCGGACAGATCCAAGCCTGGCCGGGCGGAATACTGCTGGATCACTTTCACGCAACGTTCATAGGAACTCCGATATTTGTCCTGCGTCAGCCGCAGATCCAACTGACAAAAATCCTCCATGGCCAGTATTTGCAAAGATACATTGTTCTGATCACGAATCCGATCCACACGGCGGGTGAGATAGGCGTATTCATCTTTCAGCCGGACCAGCGCATGCGGCACGACGGACAATCCCGTCAAGTCAGCCATTTGCATCACCAGGTGTTCAGCTTCGGGCAACGCACGAAACTCCGCCACTTGGGGCTTGAGGATATACCCTGTGGGGTAATCCGCCATGGTCAGCCTGGGTGTACATTCCCTTGAAAGATGGAGAGACAGTTTTTTCTGTACCCCTGGCACTGTATGGCCCTTTTGCACAGCCTTTTCTGCCAACAAGGTCAATGCTTCGTCTGTCAATTCGATTTCGGGCAACTCACTCGTTCCGAAAAACCGACGGATGCAGGCCGGATGCCAAGCAGAATCTGGAAATGGTTCCTTCAGCGGTTTTCCGCAGCAAAGACAGTTCATGCTTCCACCTCCCGGATGCATACGCTGCCTATGCAGTCATGGCAGGCTACCATGAGCAGGCCGAAGCGATCCTTTTGGTCGATTTTCCAGTTCCGGCTGACGACCCCCAGCAGCCAACCTTCCGGAATCAGCCCGTCAAAGAATGGAAAGAGCGTGCGGGATGTATAAGGTTCCGTCCGCAATGGGAGCGTTAGCGAAACAGCGCTGGCGTGCTCTGCTGTTAAATACGTAGGATCATAGGCGAAGCAATAGCCCTCGTCCGTTTCCTGAATCAATCCTGCGAACCGATCCCGAACATATACGCCCGCCTGACGAAGTATATTCACGGCTGCTCCTCCATTTTCTTTTCGATTCTTCCTGGCACGGCTTCCATGCCGAACATGGCCAATGCCTGGTTTACTTTATCCAGGCGCACGGTTTCTTTTCCCTGCTCCAAATCATGCACAAAGCGCAAACCTAACCCGGAGCGGATGGCAAATTCCTCCTGGGTCAGTCCGGCAGCTTTTCTGTTTTCCCGGATAAAGGTTGCAATCTTATCGGTTCGCATGAAATCACCCTTTCGATGGTATTATATTCCCGATCGGGTATAATGTCAATGGCATCATTAATAAAAATTCCCGATCGGGAAGAATAACTGATCTTACAGAACAATTTTCCCGATCGGGTGCAGTATTATGCATAAATCAATTCGTGGAGAATGATTTCTTCGGATTGCTGCCGGATGCTGTTCATCCGTCCAACCCAGCCCAATTGATCGCTTGCTTTCAGTTCTTCGTTGATGCCTTCTGCATCTGCCATCCGGGCGATCATCCGTGCCATGCGATCCCGGCAGACCTGATCTGTTTCCGCCAGATGATCGTACAGCTTGCCGGACAGAATCAGACGAGTGTATAGGCCGGGATGATGCTCTTCCAGATACGCTTTCCGCATTCGGCCATAGCGGCCGATGGCTTGTCGAGGAGATTCTGGAAAGCCCAGATCGGGGAAGAAGCAGTCGCCATGTAAGGTGTAATGAATAATACTATTTTCAGTCATTTCTTTCGGGAAACGGGTCATGTTGATGTCCTCCTTTTTGTGTTTTTAGCTGCGTTTTTCACTTTCGTCGGCTAAAATCTGGTTTGGGTAAATTTGCCGATATACCGCAAAATCGTCGCCTGATCGTACCCAAACCATGAGAACACACGGTTTACTATCGTTGGTCGATACCACAAGATATTGATTATTCTTCTTTCATCGTTCTACATCATGTGGTAGAATTGATCGAGGATGTATAATCTGGTCGAATTC
>JAFUHD010000066.1 GCA_017469025.1 Clostridia bacterium | reverse complement strand
AGTGAGAATAGAAAGTGCTCCGGTTAATGTCCGCTCGCTGCACCAGCTCTGTCACTGTGATCTTGTTAATATTTTTCTTTTCGTAAAGCAGCTCTGCAAAAGTATCTCTTATGAGGTTTCTTGTTTTTACAGATGAAGCGTAAACGCTGTCAGAGCATCAGACCAGGTCTTGAGAAGATCAAGGTCTATGTCAGAGGGTGGATGAACTACTACGGAATTGCAAGCATGAAAAAGCTAGTCGATGAGCTGAACGGATGGCTGTATCATCGTATCCGTATGTGTATATGGAAACAATGGAAAAAGTTCAAGACAAAGAAGCGCAAGCTGATAGGTCTGGGCGTTCCGGAATACTATGCACATCTGGCTGCGGGATGTCGTCGAGGGTACTGGTGGACGGCCAACACAGGAGCGGTCAAAAGAGCTTTATCAAAAGAAAGACTGGTACGGTGGGGGTTCTACGACCTCGCCACTGCGTACCAGTCAGTGCACATCAACTATTGAAACCGCCGTGTACCGAACCGTACGCACGGTGGTGTGAGAGGACGGGGGTTAATCACCCCCTCCTACTCGATTGATAATGAATCTTTGAGGCAGATGTTCAGAGTACTCCGTATTCTTTCAGAAGCTTTTCAACATCTGTTCCTTTAATGAAATCAAGAGCCTTGCCGACGGCTATTTTCTGTTTAAGACTCAGTTTCATATCGGTCAGCGGCCTGCCGTCGCGCATACTGATTGCCGCTTTTAGGAGATCACGGACATCATAGATACTGCCCCAGACTTCCGGTACGCCCCGATCGATATTCATAAGGGTGTAGACTGCGACCATTGCGGTCCGGATAGAATATTCCGTAGTGAATACGGTATCTCGGGGAACTTCTGCGAAGTTGCCCAGGAAAGCAAAGTTCACGGCGCCATCCGGTACAACTTCCGGCCTGTCACCTGCGCTGCGCGGCATGAAATAAGCGCTGGCAAAAGGCATCATAACAGGAATGGTTCTGGCACTGTTCGCTGCCAGATCTTCGATCTGATCCGCGGGAACACCGAGATGATACAGCCATTCCATGCAGATTTCTTTGCCGGTGCAGTCTCTCATGTTTTTCCTGACAAAATCACCGGGCCGGTTCGTAAACAGGCCATAAAGCCATACAAGGCACTGATCCTTCGGCTGTGAATGGAACTGCGGCTGACGATTGATTGTCCAGCTAAGTAGCCAGCCGGAATCTCTGGCTGTAACAATACCGCCGGTGACTACCCTGCCTGACAGAGGGTCGCGTTGGCAGATGTTTTTGATGTATGGCAGGATTCTGCCGTCTAACGTATTGACGGTGACACCCATCCAGTTGCATTCTTCCGGATTGCCATAAAACTTTTCGGGGTGTCCAAAGGAACTGTCCTGCCCGGCAATTTTACGCCACAGATCAAAAGAGCCGCCAGGACGGATCTCCCGGATATACTCACAGGTTTTGTCCTGCCCGCCAATGGAGGAGTTTTCCACGTTGCTTCCGTTGGTGATAAACAGATAGTCATTTTCTGTCAGATCCAGAAAATCCTGATGCCCCTCTGTGAAAAGCTCCACACGTTTTGCGACCTTTTGACCGTCATGAATGTCAAAACGGACATCCATGATCTGCGTATTGAAATGGAACTGTACGCCTTGCGCTTCCAGGTACTTAACCATGGGAAGGATCATGGATTCGTACTGGTTATACTTGGTAAAACGCAGTGCGCGCAGATCGGGCAGACCGTCAATGTGGTGAATGAAACGCTGCATGTACCGCTTCATTTCAAGGGCACTGTTGCAGTTGTAGAAGGCAAACATTGTACGCCAGTAAGTCCAGAAATTGCTGTCCAGGACTTCTTCATCCAATACATCCGTGATGCGCTTCTCCTCCAGCATCTCATCAGGCGTGAAGATCAGCCGGGTAAGCTGCATTGCCGCTTTATCACTCAGGCAAAACTTACCGTTTGTTCTTCACAGGACCATTCGATCAGGGCGTAAATATCCTGAAAATGATAGTAAAAAATGGCACGGTTGACACCGCAGTCTTCCGTAATATCATTGATAGTGATTTTATTGACCGGTTTCTTAAGGAGAAGGTGTTTCAAAGAGTCCTCCAGTGCTCGTTTTGTAATATTT
>JAFUHD010000065.1 GCA_017469025.1 Clostridia bacterium | reverse complement strand
CTGATCCCCTTGAGAAAATGGAAATCTTGCTAAATTTAGCTTTTCAAAATCCAAAATTGCTACGTTACAGAGACTTCTATTCAGGAATTTAAGGCGCTTTGGTCTTCAAAAAAGTCCCAAGTGCACGGAAGGATTTTTTTTGAAATAAAGCGCTGATGGGACTCGGATGTATCCTTGCTGATCCCAATAATGACAGCTCCGCACGCTTCAAATTCCGGTTGCAGTTCAGCAAATGAGCATGCCTGCTTTGTGCAGCCGCTGGTCATATCTTTTGAATAGAAGTACAGAACAACCTTTTGACCGTGAAAATTCGATAGTTTTACCATGTTCCCATTCTGGTCAGGAAGTGTAAATTCGGGTGCTTTATTTCCAATTTCAAGCATACTGTTCTCCTTCTTTTTCTTTGTCTGTTCGCTTTGGATTTTTTCCAAGGTAACCTCATCAATGGCAGATTTAAAACTTGTCAGATAAGGCGAAAACATCACATTTTCATGTCCATATGTCAGCTGCAGATCGTATTCAAGCGGTAACCAAGTTGAAATATCCGATTCATTGTGTGATATGACAGCCTCAAGTTTGTCAAGTGCTTTGTATGTTCTTGCTTCAGGCGTTTCCAGCCGGTTCATTTCTGTCAACAGGGACCGCCATTCATCACGCTGTTTTTCAGGAAAGAACGCAATCCATTGATCAAAAAGGTTTGCTTCCACAGTTTCCGCCTGTTCTGTTTTAAGAAATGTTGGAATATCGCCGGTAAACGCTTCTCCCAGGTCATGAATCAGACACATTCGGATGACTCTGTTCATATCAAGCGTTTCAAATTCCCGTTCACCGGATAAAAGCATGGCCATCAGACTGATACGCCAACTGTGATCGGCCACACTTTCACGACGGTCTGCTGTGGTGTAGCAGTGTCTCAGGGTAGTTTTGAGCCTTGCAGCAGTACCCAGAATTGAGAGAAACTGTTCAGGCGTCATTCGGGGTTTCCTCCTGCACCGGGACAGGGTCTTCGGCTTCATTTTCCCATGGTGCGCCCATAAAGCAGTAGAAGTTCTCTTCCGGTCCAAAGCAGAATTTCTTGCACCATCCATATCCCTGTGCAACGCCTCTGGTGGAAAAAGTATTACAGTCGCGGCAGTGAATGATTTCAAGTTTGTCTGCTTTAATCAGGTATTCCTTTATGTTTTCACGGAGTGTATCTTTCCCTGGCAATGGGTTTCCATTTGCCCTGATGGATTCCAGGTATGCAAGGAATGCATCCCTGTCAATATAAATATCTGCCATAATTATCCTCCAAAGACTGCCGGAACCGGCAGAGCATCACTTCATGTTTTCCTTTTCTGATGTTGGATTCCTTCACTTATAAATGTTGAACCAAGAATCAGAACCATACCGGCTAAACCGGATATGGTGAGCGGTTCATGCAACACGATTACAGACAACAGTACTGCTGTAACAGGATCAAGATAACTGAGAAAAGCAACAGTGTGTGCAGGAAGCGCATCAATGCTGCTGAAGTAAAGCGTGTAGGCAAAGCCTGTATGAAACAGACCGATGAACAGAACCAGTAGTAAAGTTTCAGGTGTGACTAAACTGAAGACTGGTCCTTCAACCCAAAGCCGATATGGGATAGTCACTGCACCGGCGGCAAAAAGCTGTAGAAAAGTCCGTTCGTAGATGCCGGCCTGATGAATCTGTTTATTGATCAGTATGACAGCAGCATACAGCGCTGCCGCAGCCAGTCCCAGGACAATTCCGCGGATATCCTGATTTCCTGTAAACGGATTAATGCTTGAACCCGAAATCAGTACCATTCCTGCAACGGCAGACAGTACGCAGCCGATGCGCAGCATATTTAGCTGTTCCCTGAGCACAAAAGGCGAGACGAGCAGTACAATTACCGGTGCCATATAATAACAGACAGTAGCGGTTGCAACGGTAGTATAATTATATGCTTCAAACAGGAAAATCCAGTTAAAACCGATCATGGCGCCACTCAGGAGTACCTTAGGCAATTCATGCCGGAAAAGATCAAACCTTATGGGTTTTCCTGTTCCAATCATGAAAGCAACCAGAAAGGCGCCGCCGATCAAGCCGCGAGAGACTGCGATTGCCGCTGAAGGAAGCGGAACAAGTCTGCGGAACAGTCCAATCGTTCCAAATATGATCATAGAAACAAGCAGTCTGGCAAGACTTTTGCCAATGATATCCATGAGGCCTCGCATTCTGTACAGTTTTCTGCACCAGCATTATATAAAATCACATGAATTATACCATACTCGTCTGGTCTGGTATACCTGATATTTTGTGCGTCCGATTGCACAGTTTTTCGATTCTATTCAGTCAGAAGCATTTGACATCGTGTCTCAAAAGAACTATACTGCTTTAAGATGGTTTTTGGATAAATATTATTATCTGCCATTTTAAGGGATACCCTTATCCGTTTGTTTAACAAAACAGGATTAAATATAATGGAAGTTATTAAAGATTTACCTGCTATAATAAAGAAGGAGGTCCAGGAGTATGAAACACTTAGTGTGTCTTGTTTTAGTAGCTCTGTTTTTGGCCAGCTGTGCATATGCCGAATCCGCAGTCAATCTGACTGAGCCTGAGAAAATTGAATCCAGCAGGGATACGCCGCTGTATGAAAGCACTCAGGAATACATGGATATTTTACGGGAGAATACTTTATCCTGTACGTATCGTGGAAAACAGGGACCAACATCAGAGTCTGTTTTTGCCACATTTCATGGAAACAATATTACGCTCAATACAGTAGCCGTCTTTTCCGATACAGAAACAGATTGTGTTATCTATGTCTTGCGGTTTGTTGATTTCAATGGAAAGAATCCTGATCTGATTTCGCCGCTGCTTGATGCACTCAATTCAGAGTATCGCTTTGCCAAGTTTTACTCTGCACCAAACAGTACTGTCTCTGTAACACTCGATCTGCTCTTCTCACCCGGAAATACAGGCGAAATCTGTTATGACGGTTTGCGCAGACTGCTGAATATATGTGATGAATGCTATGAAGCACTGAATGACTCTGTTCAGGCGCTGCCGGATTTAGATGATGAAACAGAAGACGATCCGATGCCCAACAACTTCATCCCTGCTGCCGATGCAGCAAGTACAAATGTGCCTCCAGTAGATGATTCAGTCCTGAGTACAACCCCCGCACCGGTAAGTGCTGTAGAAGAACCGGAAACGACGCAGCAGAGTGGTTCCACAAAAATAAAGATTCGGAATGGAGGCCTTGTAAATGTCCGTCAGGCACCGGATCAGAACAGTATTCTTGTTGGAACGGTTGAAGGCGGTAAGACCTATGAATGCATTGGAAAAGCGGATAATGGCTGGTACGAGATTGTCATGCCCAATGGCTTGACAGGTTTTATTTCCGGCAAGCGGGTAACGGAACTCAAGTGAGCAATGTTACGGAATTATGAAGATTGTGTGAACTTTTAGTCATAGTTCTTGAGATTATCATATCGCTGTGATATGATAATCTCAGAAGGCGGATCCCGGGTTAATAGAAGAGGCCTGGAGCAAGAACCGTCATCTGCATCGACGTAAAGCGGATCTTCCTTAATGGCAGATCCGCTCTTTTTATGCAGAAAGACATTATAGTACATTCCCACTGTGCATGGATGCCTCGGATTTGTCAGTAATCCATTTTAAAGCCTGATGAATATGATGGTCCCAGAAATCCCAGCTGTGGGCACCTTCAGTTTCGTGATAATCGACACTGTATCCATTTGAGGTAAGCGCATCTCTAATATTTCTGTTTGTTTCCAGCAGGGGGTCCTGGGTGCCGCAGGCAAGATAAATCATTGGAAGACAATCGTTTTCTTTTGATGCGAGGCCAGCAAGTGTTGGAATATTGTACCGGCTGTGTTCAACCCCCTCAAGGTTTCCTCCCAGAACGCGTGTAAAATATGAACGGCTGACGAGGATATTGCTGTCATCTTTCATATGAATGGCTGCCTTTGTCCGGTCTGCGGTAGACAATGCGATGATCCTTCCAAAGGTATCACAGTGGTGAAGGCCATTGTAAAGTGCGCCGTAACCGCCCATAGAAAGGCCGCCGATGAAGGTGTCCTCACGTCTGTGCGACAGCGGGAACATCCGTCTTGTGACATCTACCAGATCCTTTGAAATCATCTGGCTGTACAGGGCATGCATTTCCGGCTGATCGGTATAGAATGCATTTTCACCTGCTGGCATGATCACAGCGATGTTTCGTTCCTCAGCATAGCGCACAATATTAGTCCTTGTAATCCAGTCTTTTTCAGAACCAAATATTCCATGCAGAAGATACAGTGTTTTATATGCGGGGACTGCAGGCATATAGGTTCCATCCATCTGCATTTTGTCTGCAGGAAGAATGACTTCTATATTGACTGTCCGCATCAGTGAAACAGATAAAAATGTCGTCTGAAGAATGGCCATGAAACGCTCCTTTTCAAATTCCGTTCTTGCGCGAACGTTTTTTTCATTGTATGATTGATGCCATTATAGCTGTCCGTTATCCGGAATGCAAATGCAAATCATTTCATTCCTGTGTGTGCTTTATCGCAGAAAGGCGAAATATGCCTCCAATGAGGGGCGGGCCAATGTCCCGTGCTTATCTTACCGATGAGGAAAAAGCGAATAAACCAGAGGTCACTTTTGCACTGATCCGGCGTATCTTTTCATGGCTTATGCCCTATATCCGTCAGCTTTTCCTTGTCCTTTTTTGTATTCTGCTGTCTTCAGCTTTAAATCTTTTCCCATCTGTTCTGACCGGCAGGATTATTGATGACGGACTGATCGGACGAAATATGTCCGTGTTGATCCGCCTGATACTTCTCTCTCTTCTGGTGACACTTTGCGGCAATCTGGTTGGCGTTGCACAGAGCTATCTTAATACCTGGATTGCCCAGCATATTACGTTTGATATGCGCAATCAGATGTACCGTCATCTGCAGCAAATGTCGCAGCGTTTTTTCACGACAGCAAATCAGGGAGATATTATTACGCGTATGACGTCTGACATAGATGGTGTTGAACGGATTATTGCGAACACGTTCTCCTCTATTCTGTCCAATGCGATTACGCTCATTGTCGCTGTGGTTATGATGTACAGCCGTAACTGGATTCTTGCTACGATTGCCATAGTAATTGTACCGCTTTTTACCATCCCGACGAGGCATGCAGGTAAAACGCGCTGGAGCCTGACAAGAGAAGCTCAGGCGTGCAATGATCAGGTGAATGGCATTCTGAATGAAACACTGTCTGTTAGCGGACAGCTGCTGGTCAAACTTTTCGGCAAAGAGAACGAAGAGTATGAAAAATACCGTTCCGCAAACGAGAGAATGATCCGGCTCAATATACGTGAAAGCATGGCCGGCAGATGGTTTATGGTTGTTTTAACGACGTTTACATCCATCGGTCCTATGCTGATTTACCTCATCGGTGGTCTGCTGATGATGCGTTATGACGCTTCCCTTACGGTTGGCGATATCAGCGTTATGGTTGCCCTCCTGGGACGTATGTATGGACCTGTCAATCAGCTGCTGAGCTTTCATGTGGAATGGATCCGTTCCATGGCAATGTTCACACGTATCTTTGATTATTTTGATATGCCTGTTGAGATTAAGAATGCTGACAACGCAATAACTCCCTCTGCTGAAGCAAATGGATGTGTGGAATTTTCACATGTTGATTTCTCCTATGATCCGGAACGGCAGATTTTGCACGATGTTTCTTTTAAACTGGACAGCGGGCATAGTATTGCCATAGTCGGTCCATCTGGTTCTGGAAAAAGTACGCTCATTAACCTGATCCCTAGACTGTATGACGTAACAGGCGGAACGGTTCTTTTTGATGGGATTGATGTCCGTCAGCTGGACCTTTCATATCTGAGGCAGCACGTTGGTATTGTGTCTCAGGAAACCTATCTTTTTAATGGAACCATTCGGGAAAATCTGCTCTATGCCCGTCCAGGTGCAACGGATCAGGAACTTGAGGATGCATGCAGAAAAGCAAATATCTGGGATTTTATTGTAGCACAGGAAACCGGTCTGGATACGCTGGTCGGTAATCGTGGACTTAAACTGTCCGGCGGAGAAAAACAGCGCCTGTCCATCGCCCGCGTTTTGCTTAAGGATCCGGCACTGTTGATCTTTGATGAGGCTACTTCTGCACTTGATTCTATTTCGGAAAGCAAAATTCAGGAAGCGATTGATCCGATTATTGAGTCCCGTACATCAATACTGATTGCTCACCGTCTTTCTACCATCCTTGCAGCAGATGAAATACTCGTGGTCAAGGATGGATGTATAGCTGAGCGGGGTGTTCATGAAGAACTGGTTAAAGCCGGCGGTATTTATACAGAACTCTATGAAACCCAGTTCCGCAGGGCAATTGCAGCTGAAAACGGATAAAGCAGGTGCTTCACTTTGGCTGCAGTTCATCTTTGGACAAGCAGCCAAGCACATGGACAGATTTGCATTGCAAGCGGATGTTTGCCGGTGCAGTAAATCATAGAAAAAAAGATGGCCTTTTAAAACAGAAACAGTCGAATGGTTCAAATGCAGATTTGTATTATGCGTGAGAGGTCATCGGAAAAATGATAACGGGCAGTGCAGATTAATGACGAAGTAACTGCACTTAAAAGGAACTGGCCAGCACTTCGTGCTGGTTTGTCAAATCATGAAAACGGTGATTGATACGGTGCCGGAAGCACGACAATGTCATTAAAGGGAATGGCCCGTCACTTCGTGCTGGCTTGTCAAATAATGGCAACTGCGATTGATACGGTGCCGAAAGCACGACAAATGTCATTAAAGGAGCATTTCATGAATTCATCTGAAAACAGGCCTGAAAATGTCAATGATGCCAGCGCACGAACAGCGAGTCTGGTCAGCCGGAATCTGCTGATCGCGCT
>JAFUHD010000064.1 GCA_017469025.1 Clostridia bacterium | reverse complement strand
ATCGTGTGCAATGTCCTGTACCTGATGGCTCTCATACCGCGTGATGGTCTTTGCCCCCCATCCCAGGAGCAAGCATAGATCACTCTGGCTGATTCCATACCGTGCCCGAATTGCAATGATCTGATACGAGGTCAGCAATCCTTCATGGACACGGTATGCGTTTTTCATAGCGATATCGTTTTGAGAAATCTGTTGTTCATCCGCATATGTCTCATCCGCACGGTCGCAATAGAAATATTCGGCATCATACTTCACAGGTACACCCTTAAAGATGTTGCTTTCCTGAATCAAAGCCGTTTTGACCTCATGCTCCTCCATGCAGCAAGTGCATAGCTTTCGTTCTGCATTCATGATTTTCATGCTCTACACCTCCTCATGATTTTCGATAGGGGAACATTTCCGGCGTGAAGGGAATTGTCGCATAGTGAAAGGACATAACGAAAGTTGTGTGATTCCCGTATTCAGAGAGCAACTCCACACGGATCTTGATGTAGACGTCGCCCTTCCCGTTGTACACTTTGCCAAATTCCCGCATTTCGCTTCTTTTTGGAAACCGTAAGTCTTTTACTGTCTGCATATATTCTTCAACCGTCAGCCGTTGAAGCTCTCTTCCGCGCGGTTACCGGATTCTCATCCGGGAATAATTCTGCGATGGTAAACTTATTTGTATACCGTTGATCCCTATTCTGATCAACCTGGCGTTCCTCCTGAAAGGTCAGCTTGGCACCATGCTCAAGAGCATAACGCAAATCCTGCAAATAAGAACGAACCTCCAGTTCACTTTCGATTCGTGACTTCGTTTCGACCACCACTGCTTACCTCCTGTCGATTCGGTATCAACTGATACCATTTATTCAAGACGATCTGATTTGTCAAGTTGCTTTTCTATATACCCGGCTTTTGAAATGAATCCAAAATGAAGACACCAAAGCAGTATGAAGACAGATTCAAATCAAATGAATACACCCGTGAAAACTGTCTTTAAATCCAAAATGGATATACCCGAGAACAAAAGTGAAGACACCGTTTCCAGACAAAAAAGCATGCACTCTGCCTGTGATTAGATGAAACTTCTACGTCGTCCCGGATTTCCTCCCTTCAGACGGCTCCTTACAAGGAAATTGCCGGTTGCGACTACCAGACATTGAAAGTCCTTGAAACCAGGACTTTCTTCTTTTTCTCCCCGTCATACATTGGCTATGGTATTCCTGAATTGGAGAAACGGCATAAAGCAGTATCCAGGATAATCAACTCTTTTTACAAAAGCCCCACTGTTTACGCAGTGAGGCATGAATTGATTATCCTTCCGTCCATGATGACGGAAGTTTTAGCCGTGGATCAAAAGACAAGTCATCCACGGATATGAGCCAGCCATAATACGACTGGTCTCCCTTGGGAATTTCGCATGATACCCAGAAGGTGCCATCTGTCAGATACTGATTCCAGCCGGTTCTCTGACCATCCTGGTCAAGGCTGGTCAGTATCTGCACTTCTGTTCCTTCCGGTATTAGTCCGAGCTCATTGTCCGGAACGATATTTCCGTTTTCATCAAAGCAATAAGCCTGGGTTCCTCCGCTCTTGGTCACATGGGCCAGGGTTGAAATGCTCCCTTTTCCGCTTTCTTCCACATAAGTCTGCTGGATGTAAAAATGAATTGTCTTATACGTTTGGTCATCTATCCATGTTCTTCCCTCGCAGAAATACAGGGGCATTTTGGGGTTCCCTGTTGTTCCGAGGATAAACAGCGGATCTGCCTGATTCACCTCACCGACGCTGCTGCCGGACACGATAGCGCTAGGCTGCTTAAGCATTCCCCATTGCGGGATGAATAACGGTTCTCCGCCAGTTGAAAAGTCAAGATAATCATCCCGGACATATCCGCTCACGCTCGCATTTCGTACCCTGTGCCACCCATCTGCGGAATTATGATAGTCAAAAATCAGATCTACAACTGCACCCGGATAGAGTTTGCATACAGACGCAGATTTGATATCTGTGTCTGCACGAACATTAACAGGCGGGTCTGCCCGGTCAGAACGGATTCTTGCCTGTCTAAGGTTATCTGTCCATGAAATACTCTCCATAACGCAGTCGCCGTACAGGATTTCATCATTCTGAAGGTGTGCCTCTACATGAACGTATGTTTCCCCAATCGTTCCAAGCACATACAAAAGGGTGTTCTCAGGAATCCGATGCTCTTTTCCTTCCAGATCATTTAGCGCGATACATCCATCCGGTTCTGGATAGGCAATGGTTCCATATTGGGCATAGTATGCAGGAAAATCACCTTCCTGCAAATATGATTTCATCATCCAGCCTGATCGGCCGCCGATTGTCACATGTACCCAGCCATCCTTTTCTTCATCGGCGGTATAGTGTGAACCGTTATAATACTGGCCGATGATTTTCCCTTTGGGTGTTTCGCGCAGCTTCACCCTGGCATCAATGTCCTTACCGGGCACAGAAACAATTCCCTCTGTGATGGAACGGGCCTGAGCCGCACCAATTCCCACCAGTAATGAGAGGATCACCATAAGCAGAAATATTGCCCTGCATCTGGATCTTATTTCTCGATTCATCATGTATGCTCCCATTCTAACCCTGATCTTCTGTCAGCTGTACGTCGTCTTCCGCAGCAGGAATATAGCCTCCGCCGCCTTCAGCATTCGTCAGACTGAACCCTTCATCAACAAAATTCAATCCCCGGATTTTTACCTGGCCATTGTCGTATATCAGAGTCAGCTGGAAAGGCGGTTTATTCCAATACAGGTTCATGAATGGATTGTATTTCGTCACATACCACGTTCCTGAATCTCTTGCAGCAATTTTCACCCGTTCTAGCGTATCCAGATCCCAGTTCCACATTCCGGCAGTGAAGGTACCGTCACTGTTGAAAACCAGATAATCATCTGCCATGGAACCACCGGCCTCCATTTTCCATTTGCCGACCAGCCTGCTCATGGCTTCCGGTTGTTTTTCCTGTTCTATCGGTTTGAGATTCCGGACCGGCACAAAGCCCCAGATGATGGCCCCGCCATACACAAACCTGTCATTCTTTACTTCCGCACCGACATATGCGTAATAATCGTTATACAGTCCCATGCAGGAAAACTGTGTACCCTTTGGAACCTGAAACTGCGAATATTGACTTACATCCGGATCATCCGTCAGCCAGGTATCCGCAGTTGCTTCCACATCCACATGGGCAAACCCGGTGATCGGTTCATCCGGATGCCAGTCTGTAATCTCCGGCAGCCCCAGATCCTTGCACAATGCATACCCTATCCGCTGCGTCCGTTCACTCACATTATACCGGATGCAGGCATAGGACTGGCCTTCTTCATTACGGTACTGGGACAGCATCCAGATGTCCCCGTTCAATCCCACTGCTGCCTTGCCATTTCCGGCACGCCAGGCAGATTTGCCATACGGCGCACTGTAGACGGGAGCTGTTTTTTTCTTACCAACCTTCAACAGTTTCCCTGGATGGTCCACATTGTAGATATCCCCGCTGCCTTCCACGAACCCCAGACACTGCAGGCTGCTGTCAAACTGTGCGTGCATCAGGTTCATGGCATGAACTTCAGCAACAGAATGCGGAAGCAGCTTAATATTGAAATCGGACAGACGTATCTTTGACTGCCATAGAGCTGTGCTGCCTCTTTCATTCGCCCAGTAGGAAAAAGGTCCATCAGCTTCATTTTCCCAATTTGAGAGAAGCTGGAAATTGCGAATTGTCGCACTGTATAGCAGATATTCCCCATCCTCTGTCCCGGGCCGGAAAACATATTGTTCATCATTGCCATAGCTCAGATACAGATTCTGATCCATCATCATAAGTGATGGTGCTTCGCGTTTATCGTCCGGCTGATAAACTGCAGTCGTATAAACATGCAGTTTATCCCGATTATCCACAAAAAACATTGCTTGATGATAACGGGCTTTCATCACCGCGAACGGATCCGCCTGATTGCCCAGCAGGGTATAGTCATCCCAGTCATGCGTTTTGATCACTGCACTTAGCAGTTTTCCTTTCAGGTTCCAGCTGTTGGCGGATGCAGTACTGCTGAACAACAAAGTGGTAATCAAGGCAATAACCAGAAAGACCAGCCCAAAGCACTTTTTCACCAGAAAACACCTCCAAGATACCTTCCTTACGTTAAGGTCAATGCTGTTTCATTGAGGCAGCCGAAGAACATCTGAAATCAGATGCAGGCATTGAAGAATATACATTCACTACTATAGACGATACAGAATGCAGAATTATTTCAATGGACTGTACAATTCTGTCATTTTGAAACTTTCCCATTTTCTCACTGGCAATCTGTATGCACTCAAAAACCAGAAGAGCTCATTTTCGAAATGGAATACCTTTGCAGACTGAGCTGCAGATGGCCACCCGTATGCAGTTTTCCTGCCGGAGAATGGTATCCCGTAATCATTCGCTCAGCATCCCGGCAGATCTTTCACCAGCTGGCGGCAGACCTGCCGGGATCAGCGTGCCTATTCCCTGTAAACGACCAGATACGGCGCAGTCTTGTTTATCCGTTCCGGCTCTGCAGGGTCGTGGATCGTAAGGAATCAATCTTCATCGAGCATTGGGCAGTGCTTTGTCCGTATACATGGCAGTCATTTCGCTCCCGCACGAAACCTGCCGGGAACGGATGCAGTTCGTCTGTTTTCGGCACGAAAATCGAAGTGCCGACTCCCTTCCTGAGTGCCACTGACCTCAACACTCTGCTGCACAAAGGACATTTCATCATCGCGGCTGTCTGCACCAGTCAGACAATATCAAAAAAGCCCGGCAGGCTATGCCTGCCGGGCAAAAATCAATGGGAATTATTGAGCAGAATTTACGGTAACAAAGCGTCCCTGGCCATACGGATTTTCGTACTCTTCACCAATTACGCCATTCAGGGTACCGGTGATGTAATCGATCAGTACCTGGTTATCCAGTTTTACAGATTCCTGAAGCACTTCGCATCCATCATACATTGTGTAGCCGTCGCCCTTGTTCAGCAGCTGATAGTCATGAGAAGCCAGCTTGTAGGAAGCATTGGGATCGATAGGCTGACCGGCAACGAGTACGTTGCGGATACGGCGTTCCATCGTCTCATCGATATGGTCAAACATGGAATCCTTTTCCACACAGGGGGTAGGAATGGTGGTGTCAACCTCATAGGTGAGGCCGGCAACGTGGTTAAAGCCGCCAAACTCGCCCGGCATTGCGTGTACGGACCATTCGAGAGCATCCAGTACCTGCTGACCGGTTACCTTGATCACTGTCAGGCTGTTGCCGAAAGGATGAACCTTCAAAATGTCATTCAAAGTGATGTCACCCTTGGGAATCGCTACCCGGATGCCACCGCCGTTAACGAAGGCGATGTCCGCATCGCCGGACTGATCAAGATACGCGTCTGCACAAAGGTCGCCCAGATTGGTTTCGGTATTCCGGACGATCCGGACTGCTCTGCCGTCATCCATCTTGGCAACCGGATCATTGATAATCAGGTCAACCGTGCTGGCAGCAACGACTTCCTTCAGTTTCGCGGACAATACCTCAGATTCCTCGCGGACTGCATCAGCAGCAGGATTCTGCAGGTTCAACATTTCCGGAGCAGGAATGTCCTGATTCCAGGAGTACAGTTTGGAAGAAATCTCACCTTTAGTGGTTATGGTCAGCGCACCGATATGAGCAAACTTGGTACCGCAGGCAGAACGAACGACATCTTCGCCGTCCTTGTTCTTCATGACTACCTGCTCTGTGTCATGGGCATGACCATCAAGCAACGCATCAATACCGTTGGTATGAGAGATCACATCAGCATAAGTCCACGGAATGCATTCTGCCTCATCGCCCAGATGTGCAATCACGATAACATAAGTAGCACCCTCAGCACGGGCATCGTCTACAGATTTCTGGAGCGCTTCGTACAGCTTTTCTCCAGTGCTGTCATCCTGCAGGAAGCCATAGATGAATTCGCCCTTTTCATTCATGAAGTATGTTGGCGTCGAGGAACGGAGTGTTGTAGGCGTTGTTACACCAACAAATGCAATTTTAACGCCATCCACCTCTTTAATCAGATACGGTGGGAAGATCATTTCGCCTTCCTTGTTGAAGTTGCAGCTGATGTACGGGAAATTAGCCATTTCCACCAGCTCGAAGAAACGGTCCATTCCATAATCGAATTCATGGTTGCCGGGGATCGCTACATCGTAACCCACGGTGTTCATGATTTTGATCAGGGACTCGCCTCTTGTCATTGTGCCAATCGGTTCACCCTGAATTGAATCGCCGTCATCCACCAGAAGCACGTTGTACTTGGCAGACAGGCCTTCCTTGACAGCATAGAGACCGGCATAGCCCCATCCCTGGTCAATTCCGCAATGAACATCACTGGTAAATAAAACCACCAGATCCTTCTGCAGACCGGATGCAGCTTCTTCTGCAAATGCAGCAACGCATCCCATCAGCAGCATCAGCGAAAGCATCAGGTATAAGATTTTCTTCATATAATTTAACCTCCTCTTCCGTTCTTATGAACGGTTATTTCCTGTTTAACCCGACATTAATTTTAATGGAAATGAAAGACTGATTCAAGTACTTTATGAAAATTGGCTGCGCTGCTGTTAAAGATTCAGACTTCGAGATGATGTCGCATTCTGGCAGTTCAAAAGCATTGAATTTTCAGCTGTTTTGTGGTATTTCTATTTACGGGAACATCATCATCTACCATCAAAGGAGATTTTTAACATGGATCTTATTCCAAGTTTTTCCGTTGACCATACTGCCATTATCCCGGGTATATTTACAAGCCGGGTGGACACCGTAGGAAACAGCCTGGTCACAACCTATGACGTACGACTTACCAGACCGAACAAAGAACCGGCCATTGACGTTGCAGCCATGCACTCTCTCGAACACATAATCGCTACGTTTCTGCGCAATGACCCCGAATGGAAAGATGAGATTATTTATTGGGGGCCTATGGGATGCCTGACCGGTTTTTATCTCATTCTCAAAGGCAATCGCCGTCCACAGGATATTTGCGACCTGCTGCTGAATGCATTCAGATCCGTTGAAAATGCACAGGATGTCCCTGGTGCCACGCCAAAGAACTGCGGCCATTATCTCATGCACAATCTTGGCATGGCAAAGTGGTATGCAGCCAGATTTGCAGATTACCTTGCAGCAAATTCTGAAAAATCCGAAATATTTGAATATCCCAAAACAGAGCGTCTTGTAACTGAAGACGGACAGCATTTTTTCGATTCCTGAAAAAGTGTATGCTTTCAGAATTCTCTGGATATACCTCACAACCAGAAAAGTCACTTTCCACCAGTCCATTCCGGTGCAATAATCAACTCAAAAAGCCTGACTTCCAAGTCAGGCTTTTTTTGTATCCCAATACAGCAATGATTTTTCCTTTTCAGCATTGGGCAAATACAGACCATCGCCTGGTCTCACATATATTCGCGGCTTGAAACAAAGTATTTTTCGACCGGCCGTTATTAACAGACCGGCGCTTTGCGTCAGCGGAGGTCATTGTGCAGCATATATTCCACATCTTTTGTATCTTGACAGGCGACCGACCGGTCACTATACTGTTTGGCGAACGTTCGGTCACTCAATTATCTGTGGAGGTAGTTATGGCAAACGATACAAAAGAAAGAATCCTGGCGGCAGCACTGGACCAGTTTTCACAAAAAGGTTATGCAGGCACAAACATCAGAGAACTTACAGCATCCCAGGGTCTGGCCAAATCATCCATGTACAAACATTTCAAAAGCAAAGAAGATATATGGAATGCACTACTGGATAAGATGATTGCCTATTATGCCCTGCGATTTGGATCACCGGATCATCTGCCTCCAATACCCGATTCTACTGATGAACTGCTTTCTCTCACAATGCGTATGGTCAGTTTTACGGTTCATGACGAAAAAATAATCAAGACCAGAAAACTGCTTAGCATAGAGCAGTTTCGGGATGAGCGTGCAAGAGACCTTGCCACAAAACATTTTCTGACCGGACTTACGGATATGTTTTCACACATCTTTGCAGGAATGATGGAGAAGTCTCTCCTGCGGGAAGACGACCCGAAAATCCTTGCTTTCGCATATACAGCGCCCATCTCAGCCCTGATCCATCTGTGCGACAGAGAGCCTGAAAAACAGCAGACCGCCATGGCACAGATTGAAGCCTTCAGCAGACATTTTATCAAAACCTATGGCATCCAACAGGTGTCTCCCATGTAACCTTTGACTGAGTGTATGTTCCCATAAAACCGGCCCGCTCTCATCGCCGGTCAGTCGAAAACGGATTTGGTCTGGAAACTCTGCATGCTGTTAGGGAAGATAGCCCTGCACTATGTGCTGGTTTGTCAAATAATGACAGCTGCAATTGATACGGTGCCGAAAGCACAACTATGTCACTGAAGGAGATGGCCCAGCATTTCATGCTGGTTTGTCTAATCATGACAACTGCAATTGATACGGTGCCGAAAGCACGACTATGTCATTAAAGGAGACTTGGAACAATGAATACAAAAGCTGTCCTTGAAATCAAAAATTACTCAAAA
This sequence comes from Clostridia bacterium, assembly GCA_017469025.1. Classification (GTDB taxonomy): domain Bacteria; phylum Bacillota; class Clostridia; order Christensenellales; family Aristaeellaceae; genus Ventricola. Next base: position 32,266 of record JAFUHD010000064.1, on the reverse strand, counting down.
TCCTATGGCACCGATAAAATGGCCGTAGACCATGTAACCCTGAACGTTATGGAAGGTGATATTTACGGCTTTATCGGGCATAACGGTGCAGGCAAATCAACAACAATTCGCGCAGTGGCAGGTGTTCTGGATTTTTCTGAAGGTGAGATTATCATTGACGGACATTCCGTGAAGGATGAGCCTCTCGCTTGCAAGCAGGTTACAGCCTACATTCCGGACAATCCGGACCTTTATGATAATCTGACGGGCATCCAGTATCTGAATTTCATAGCTGATGTATTCGGCATAAGTGCCCCGCAGCGGGAAGCCGACATAAGGAAATATGCTGACATTTTTGAAATCACGGATGCCCTGGGTGATCTTATCGGTTCGTATTCGCATGGCATGAAACAGAAGCTTGCCATCGTTTCAGCCCTGATACATTATCCAAAGCTTCTGGTCCTGGATGAACCATTTGTCGGACTCGATCCGAAGGCATCCTTTGCACTGAAGGAGATCATGCACGAAATGTGCAGAAGCGGTACCGCCATATTCTTTTCAACGCATGTGCTGGATGTTGCAGAAAAACTGTGCAACAAAATAGCAATCATCCGGCATGGCCGAATTATTGCCGCCGGCACAATGGAGGAACTCACGGAAGGCCATTCACTGGAGGAAACTTTCCTGGAGGCAGACACTGATGAAAAATAGCGTCATTCTTTTGAAAGCCCTGCTGCTGTCTACCAGCCGGAAAAACATATACCGGCATACCACGGACAGAAAGAAGCGCAGGAAGATTATCAGCAATACCATCGGAATGCTCTGCCTGTACTTAATGCTCGTGGTTTACTGTATCGCAATGTGTGCCGGATATGGAACATACGGCATGATCGAAGCGATACCTGCAACATGTGCACTGACTATCAGCATTCTGGCATTTCTGTTTACATTTTTCAAAACAAACGGTTATCTCTTTCATTTCAGGGAATATGACATGCTGATGTCGCTTCCTTTCGAGGCACGGACAATAGCAGGCTGCAAATTCCTGTACATGTACATCGAAAGCCTGCCCTGGTATGGCTGTATCAGCATTGCCATGTTAATCGGATACGGACTTTATGCCCATCCTCCAGTATCCGTCTATCCACTGTGGCTTATTCTGTCACTTTTTCTGCCGGTCATTCCCATGCTGGCTGCAGCATTTGCAGGCTTTCTGATTGCAAAAATCAGTTCAGGTTTCAGAAAGACAACCCTCATCCAGACCATACTGACATTTCTGTTTGTCATCTTCTGCTTCTCTCTCCGTTTCATCATTGATGATTTGTTCAGAAATGAAAAAATACAGGCAACACTTGAATCATCATCCGAAATCACGTCCAAAGCCGCAGGCATATATCTGCCTGCCGCGTGGTTTGCTGCTGCTGTAACCCGGCATGATATTTTGTCAGCCTGCCTGCTCATCCTTGCGAGTGTATTCCTTTTTGCCGGCATCTTTTATGTGATTGGCATTTTCTACCGGGGTATTAACTCTGCACTCAATGCCCATGCCGCCGCCAAAGAATACACGTTATCCAGCCAAAGACAGCACAGCCCCGTTGTCGCAATTGCCTTAAAAGAATGGAAACGTATGTCCGGTTCCACTTCATATTTGGTCAATTGCGCGCTGGGAGAAATTCTGTCTGCCATTCTGGGCATTGCAACGATTCTCATCGGTTTTGACAGGATCATTGCAGTGGTCACAAATGGTGCGCCGCTGGATACATCCATGCTCCAGCCGGCAATTCCATTTATCATATACTTCTTTATCGGTATGATTGCCACAACCGTATGCTCTCCTTCTCTGGAAGGAAAGAACTACTGGATCATCAGGAGCCTGCCCATTGAAATGAAAACCGTATATCAGGGCAAGATGCTGTTCAACATGGTCCTGTCAGTCCCATTTATGGCTTTCTCAACATTATGCCTGTGCATTTCAGCGAAGGTTCCGGCGGTAAATACCTTCATGTATCTTGTTCTCGGATTCGCTCTTTGCGCATTTTCAACTTCATGGGGCTGTGTATGCGGAATCCGCCATATGCGGCTTGACTGGGAAAACGAAATTGAAGTAATCAAGCAGAGCTCAGCAGTTGCCATCTATATGCTCCCCAATATGTTTATTGTCATGGGACTGACCGTGCTCGTCGTTTTCCTCGGACTCAGAATCAGTCACATTCTGCTTGCCGCCGCCTTTACTCTGACCGCAGCACTGCTTGCTCTTCTCAGTTATCTGACCGTAATGAGGCTGGCAAAGCGTAAATCACCTTAACGATTTCATTTGGAGAACAGATTATGCAGCTCAAAAGCGGGCTCTTCGGCCCGGGAACGTTCTATAAAAGGGCTCTGGCCATCGCTGTACCGATCATGCTTCAGCAGCTGATCCAGAGCCTTGTATCCCTGGTTGACAACTTCATGGTATCCGGACTGGGTGACGTCAGCATGTCCGGCGTCAATGTAGCCGGACAAATCTTATTTATCTTTCTGGTGTTTGACAATGCCATATGCATGTCAGGCGGCATTTTCATGACACAGTTCTTTGGGGCTGGGAACCAGGCCGGAATGCAGCAGGCTTTCCGCTTCAAGCTGATTGCAAGCCTTGCAGCGTTCATTCCTTACTTCATTGTCTGTATGGTCATTCCAAGACAGACTTTATCACTTATGCTGATTGGCAATACACAGGCTGCTCAGATTCTGGATGAAGCCGTACCATATATCCGGATTATGGTCCTGATCGGTATTCCCATGACATTATCTGTCTGCATTGCCAGCTCACTCAGAGATTTGGGAGAGGTCAAAATACCACTTGTTGTGACCATTATTGCAACACTTGCAAATACACTGTTCAACTGGCTCCTGATCTATGGAAACCTTGGCTTTCCAAGACTTGGCGTCCGTGGTGCTGCCCTTGCAACCGTCATCGCAAGAATGCTTGAACTGCTGCTTTTTCTGGCGGTGTATATCCGTACAAAGCCCGATTTTGCCATTCGCATTTCTGGCATTCTGAAAATAGACACTGCGCTTTTTAAGGATATTCTGAAAAAGAGTGCACTGGTCCTGTTCTGTGAGATGGTCTGGGTACTTTCTGAAACCATTACCACTGCACTTTACAACGGCAGGGGCGGCGCAGACGTTGTATCCGGCATGGCATCCAGCTTTGCAATTGCCAATCTGTATTTCGTGGCATTCGGTGGTGTCTACTCAGCCACTGGTGTCATACTGGGGAAATCTCTTGGCGCAGGCCGCCTCGAGCAGGCCAGACGCGAGAAAAGATGGCTGCTGTCCGGTTCTGCGGTATTCGGTCTTGGCATGACCGTGTTCGGTCTTGCTACAACCCTGCTCGTCCCTGTCGTATTCAGCCGTCTCAGTGCCAGCGCGCTCGACATCTGCAGACGAATGGTCAGCACCATGGCGCTGTTCATGCCTGCCTGGGTCTATATGAACACACAACAGGCTGTCGCACGATCTGGCGGCGATACCCGGATGGGTGCAATTACCGATGCAGGACTGACAGTTTTCGTCATGCTCCCCATGGTCTTCCTTCTTGCCAGGTTCACGGACGCGGGGCCAGTAGTCCTGTACTGCGGTGTGAAACTGATTGATGTAATCAAAATGGTCATTTTCCATTTCTGGCTCAAAAAAGAAGGCTGGCTCAACAATCTGACGGTACAAAACAAATGACGGAGGGATAAGATGCTTCGATTAAGACCATACAAGTCCTGTGATGCTTCCGCGATCGTTTCATGGTCAGGCGATGAAATATCTTTCCGTAAATGGAGCGCGGACCGCTTTCCTGCTTATCCCATCACGGCCGAAGATCTGAACCGGCACTATGAGGCAATGGCAGATTCCGACAGTTTCTACGAGTTCACAGCCTTTGATGAAACAGGCATTGTCGGACATCTGATCATGCGCTTCACTGACAAAGAAAAACATACCCTCCGCTTCGGATTTGTCATTGTCGATCCAAACAAGCGCGGCAAAGGCTATGGACGGAAAATGCTTTCCATGGCAATCCAGTATGCTTTCGAATTTCTGGGACCTGAAAGAATCACACTGGGTGTATTTGAAAACAACCCGGCAGCACACAGATGCTATCTGGCGGCAGGCTTCACGGAAACAGTCGAAACACCACCTTCCTTTTTCCATATTGGAAAGGATACATGGAAGTGTCTGGAAATGGAGCTTAAAAAAAACATCTTCTTTTGAGCATTGACCCTCTCAGAGCCAGAAGGCATCCAGGCACACGCCATTTTGACAAATACTGACAGTCAGGAATGGCGCTGAAAGCCCGAAACATTACCAGAAATAAAAACCGCCGGCTCTGCACAGTTCTGTCTGAAATGGTTTATCCAAATGATACGGTGCTGAACCCCAAAGCAGCGCCACAAAGGAATGAAACAATGATGCACAAAAAACTCATTCAATGGTTCGGCCTGACGGGAATATTCGCCCTGGTTTCCTATGCTTCAGCGGTCATATTTGCTCCATCTGCTTTTCCGGGTTACAACTGGATGGCACAGGCAGTCAGCGACCTGTCCGCATCCAATGCCCCTTCACGGGCTCAGTGGGACCGTCTGTCTTCGTTCTACAATTCAGGCAGCATCGTATGTGCCACCTGTACCGCAATTTATGTCTCAGAGCAGAAAGGGTTTCCCCGCCTTTTTCGGACAGGCATTTACCTGTTCACCATAATGAACTGGGTATCATGCGTCGGGTATGCCATGTTCCCACTTTCAGATACAGAAATGGAAACTGTATCCTTTCAGGATATCATGCACATCCTTGTCACGGCTTTTGTCGTTTTACTGTCTGTTGCTTCACTGATTTGCATGATTATTGCCGGATGCAGAGAGCAGCGCGCAAAAGGCATCGGAATCTGGGCATCTGTCGCATTGCTTATGATGCTGACCGGTGCCATAGGCCAGGGCATTGTTCCGCCAGAGTACTTTGGCATTGTGGAACGTTTCAGCGTTTTCGCTGCCGTCGGCTTCAATGCAATCCTTGGCATATACCTGTTTCAGGGATTCCCTTCATTCTGCAGAATGCCGCAGGGCACTGATTCATCCATTTAATGTACAAGCCCGGAATTTTCAAAATGATTTACCATCTGTCCCAATAACACCTCTCTACTGACATTCGGATCTGCTCATACAGGAAACTGAAAGTGAGGAACCCATCATGAATAAAAACATTGCCTATTGCGGGCTGGACTGCAATAAGTGTGATGCACATACTGCCACCATCAATAAAGATGAGAATTTGCGCAGAAAGGTCGCAGCACTCTGGTCTGAGCTGAACAATACACAAATCACGCCGGACCAGATCTATTGTGAAGGCTGCAGGATGGAAGGTCTCAAAACGCCTTACTGTGATTCACTTTGTCCAATACGACAATGCGCGCTCACCAAAAAAGCCGAAACATGTGGAAGCTGCCCGGAAATGAACAGCTGCGAAAAGCTTGCTGCACTTCTGCAGAACAATAAGGATGCAGCCTTAAACCTGAAGGGCTATGCCTTTGTTTCCCTGCGCAGCCGGCCGGATCTTCTGGCATCCGCCTCAGCATGGTTTCATGAAAAATGGGGCATCCCGCAGGAGGCTTACACTGCATGCATGACGGCCTATCTGAACGGGGAAACGGAATATGGATGGTATCTGTGCCTTGACGGAAACAGCATCATCGGTGGACTGGGCGTCATTGAAAATGATTTTCATGACCGTAAAGACCTTGCGCCAAACGTGTGCGCTGTTTATACAGAAAAAGCCTGTCGCGGCCACGGCATTGCGGGACATCTGCTGAATATGGTTGTAGAGGACATGCGGGAGAAGGGGATTTCGCCGTTGTATCTTGTCACGGATCACACCGGATTCTATGAACGGTATGGTTGGACATTCCTGTGCATGGCACAGGGAGACGGCGAGCCCGAAATGACAAGAGTCTATATTCACAGGTAATACATTCAAAGCCGGCATTTGCATTCATTTTTCTGTGTCTGTCCGATAAAGGCAGTCTCTCTGTAAAAACAGGCAAAGGTGTTTTACGCAAATGCATCTTGGCTTCTATGAAACAGATTATGCATTGGGTCCGCCGGTATACCAGCGTCAATAGGTAGGGCTATTATCATGCTTTGCACTTTTTCATGTGCCTCCTGTTTAATCCTGCATCCGAACTGCCGGTTGTCTCTTTCTTTGGACGAACTATGATTTCCACGCTGATCGGCCTTGTCTCCCTCTGTGCGTACTACTCCAGGGAAGAACTTTCAGCAAAAGCCTGGTGGCTGCACACGCTTCTGCACATGCTCCTTCCGGAAGCCGTTTTTCTATCCCTGGCTCACCATGGGGTTTCTGGAAAAGCGGACCGGATCCCTACATCTATGCCGGATTCATACTGCCTGCAAAAGTACTGTAGCTTCTGACTGATCATGACATCAATGTCAAAACTGCCACACAAATCAATGAAAAAACCGGACAAGACAGCTTGCAGGCAGATCCGGAATCTGAATACAGCCTTTCCCATTTCCCGGACAAATACCTGCCTTCCCTGTCCATTTTCGGTTCTACGACGCGTGGATACCATTCTCTGGATACATGTGATAGTCTTTCCTCATAAAAGATGACCCTTGGAATCCTTCCATTCAGGCAGGAAAACCACCGGGCATCTTTCCATTACAGGAGATGGCCTAGCATTTCATGCTGGTTTGTCAAATCATGACAACTGCAATTGATACGGTGCCGAAAGCACGACAATGTCATTAAAGGAGATGGCCCAGCATTTCATGCTGGTTTTTCAAATCATGACAACTGCAATTGATACGGTGCCGAAAGCACGACAATGTCATTAAAGGAGGAGACATCATGAACAATTATGTAACTGGATCCGTCATTCGCAGTCTGCGTGAAAATAAAGGAATGACTCAGGAAAAGCTGGCAGATGCAATCCACGTAAGCACCAAAGCAGTCAGTAAATGGGAAACCGGAAAAGGATTTCCGGATATCAGTCTGCTCGAGCCTCTCGCAGAGGCTCTGGGAATATCCGTGATCGAGCTGCTGAACGGGAATGCCATTCAGAATAAAAACCGGGCATTCAACATGCTCAGAAACAGGCTCTATGTGTGCCCGGCTTGCGGCAATATCATTCACGCCACCGGTGAGGCAGTAATCAGCTGCTGCGGGATAATACTGGTGCCGCAGGAACCTGAAGCCATGGACGATGAACACAGAATTCATGTGGAACTCTTAGAGGATGAGTACTTTGTTTCAGTCCGACATTCAATGTCCAAAGCACACTACATTTCATTTCTGGCAGCCATTAGTGATCAGGGAATGCAGCTGGTCAAACTGTATCCGGAAGGAAATGCTGAGGCCAGATTTAATGTCAGCCACGTAAGAAAACTGTATGCGTACTGCAACAGGCACGGATTATTTGAGATGCCTGTTCCGCCAGACAAATAAACGCCTTTGGAAACACATGTATCTTCCGTCTGCCAGTTATTTCTGCATGAATGCCTGCACATCATTATGCAGACAGCACAGACGTGGAAAGATTCGATCAGTCCTTCATTCCAAGGAATAACTGAAACTATCCGGCCAATACCCCAGTTTCCGGAGTCGGTATCCATAACAGCTTAAAAAGGCCCTGGGTTCGGCACTTCACCGAGCCCAGGGCCTTCAAGTTTTTTAAATATCACAGTATACAAAGGAATGAAACAGTCCCGGCAGCACCTGAATTGCAATAAGCCTTCTATCCGCATATCATTCTCAGACGAAGAATGTACCAAAGAACTGGATCATATTGCTTTCCATGGGATAAAATAATTATTTCGACATGGTTTCCACTGCATGATCAGACGCAAGCTGACCCGTACTGATACAGGTAGTAATCGCGGTTCCGCTCATCGGATACACATTGTTGAACAGGTTTCCGAAGATCAGTTCACCGGTCGCATAAAGATTGCCAACCGGCTCTCCATTGTCCCTCACAACTTCCATGTTGTTATTGATTTTAAGTCCGGCAATCGTTCCCATAATCACACTCTGCCGTTTCAGACAATAGAACGGTGCTGTCGTAACGGGAATCATTGCACCAGGAGCTGTCGTCCATGCATCAGGTGTGCCTGTCTCAATATGACGGTTGTGCTGCCGCACAGTCAGCAAAAGGTTTTCAACAGGGAGTCCTGCCTTTTCAGCGAGTTCTTCCAGTGTATCCGCTTTGACAGCATATCCTTCCGCCGCCATTTCCTCAAGCTCCGCAGTCGCAAAAGAGGCGTTTGCGTCAAAAATGAAGTTACCGTATCCACCATTCATCGTGGTCATCTTCAGTGCAGCAGTACTGTAGTGCTCATCCCCCGCCGTCATCTGCATGCCGTTGTCATCGACGACAAGCTGCAGGGCAAACATTTCCATGCGGTCAAAGAAGGAGTCCTGTCTGCCTGCCACTGCATGGATATGCATCACACCCTCGCCGACAAGACTGCCGCCGGCCTCAAGTCCCATTCTGTGTCCGTCACCTGTACCGCCAACAGCTGACCACTTCATGTTATTCTGCCAGTGATCTCCACCGTACCGGGCAAGCATCTCTTCATTATGCGTAAATCACTTTCTGGGCTGAGATTGTATATTGTCCTGCTTCGTTTTCTGCAACCACACCGCTTACCTGTCCGTTTTCATTCATCTTGAGACTGATGGCAGAGGTGTTAAGCCGGAGATCAATATTGCGTTCGCGGATATTTTTATCCAGCATGGCTGTAAAACCATAGCCCATATCTTCATGCGTCATCGCATTGATATATGGTGCAAACTTCTCCTGGCTCTTGTCCAGCATACCAATTGTGTAGCCATTCTTCTGCAGATACTCAATACCGCGCGTCGTATTGCCAGCAATCGTATACAGAACATCCTTGTTCAACACCGGGTAAGCCAGCTTGTTGAAAAGCTCATACACATCATCTGCATTATAATCATACATTCCATCTGCCGTTGTTTCCGGAATATGGAGCGCCCAAATTGTGCCATGAGACAAACTTGCAGAGCCGCCGGTAATACCCGTCTTTTCCAGCAGAATAACCTTTGCCCCCTGATCACAGGCATTCATGGCAGCAACCATACCAGCAGTGCCGGCACCAACGACAACAATATCCGTCTCCGTATCTTCACATTTCTCTGCAGGAACGGTATTCTTGCGGAAAGAAGCTATACTGGCACTGTTGGCACCTGCCTGAAGAAGCGCATCTTCAACGGCTGCATTCATTCCGTTGCTGCTGAATGTCGCGCCACTGACTGTATCCGTTGTCGTCTGGTTTTCTACAATGCTCTCAGCCAGAATGGACAATGCAGCTTCGCCAACCATGGGCGTTTCCTGTTCCCCAGTCACCTTTACCGATACAATACTGTCCTCTGAAACCTCCACACTGACAGTTACCGGTCCATGAAAGCCTGTAGATGTTGCCGTGTATGTCCCCGGTGTCATGGCAGAAGCCGCCTGCTGCTCAACAGCAGTCAGCTTAACACCGGACTGTGCAAGCGCTGCTCCTGCCGCTTCCAGTACTGCGGTACTGGTTACGGTTGCACCAGTGATGCCATCCACCTCAACAGAATTGGTTTCCATCATCATGGCCGGCATATCTTCAATTGCCCGGGATCCTACACCATCTGTTTCCCCATCGCCTGTTGCTGTCACATTTGTCAGTTTTCCGTCAGTAATTGTTAATGTTACCGTAACCTCTCCACCGAATCCCTGAGCGGAAGCAGTATACGATTCTGCCAGTACCAGAGACTGAATGCTTAAGATCAGTCCGAATACCAGAGCAAATACCGAAAATTTCCTCATGACGAATCCTCCTTCATGATTTTGACAGAAAAAGGATAAGGCATGAAGAAACTCCAGAGTCAAGCATATTTTTATTTGATTTTTACTGGGATCATTACCTCAAAGTACCGGTGGTACTGTCTGCCTTCCCAGCATCGCACCAGCAATTCAGATGTAATCGTTCCAAAGGGTGTGTATCCTCTACCGCGCACCTCAAACAGCAGCTTTCTGAACATATCCGAAGTCAGATTTCCAATATTCCCTCCATCCAGCACAGTCACCATACACAACGTTTCCGGCAGATGGTCAACATATTCCGTCTTCTCCAGACCGAGTCTTTCCATGCGGTCTGTCTGTATGGCACAGCACCAGAGATCTTCATCATATTCAGCATCTTTTTCAATTGATTCAACGGAAATAAGCTGAATGCTCTTTACAGCTGGCATCTTCTGAAGCCACCCTGCTTCCCGCCACCAGTATTCCGGACGCTGGCAGTATTCAGCGCCTTTTCTGATCACACCGGCAATATAGCTGTACGCATCTCTGTTCACAATCCAGTAATTACCGATGTTGTATGGAAGGTAACTCAGCCTTTTTACATCCTGTTCTAGCACTGAACGCAGGTATATCTTTTCCTTAATTTCCTGATGGATTCTTTCATATTCCCGGGTCATGTGGTCAATTAACTGTTCCCGGGTTCCACTCCGGATGAAACCAGCTACCTCCTTGACCGACATTCCCGCATTTCGGTATTTTATGCAGGAAACCAGCTTGAATACATCCCAGAGATCATATTCTCTGTATCCAGAGCTGTCATTCCGCTGTGGATTGACAATCCCTTCCTTTTCATAAAACCGGATTGTTTTGATCGGAAGGCCCAGCATTTTGGAAACATCACTGATTTTCATTTGTACCTCAAACTCTGTAGTTACTCCATGGTTGCACTGCTGAAAGGTCTTTTCTTCTTTTCTCCAGTCGCAGCATTTACATCAGCCGGCACCGTGTTCCGGCAAAACATGTGATGCAGTCAGAAAGCAAAAAGATCCATAAAAAGGATGTCTGAAATATTCTCAACGTTTTATCAAAGATGTTTGTCATATTTTGAAGGACTCTGCGTCTAACAAAATGAAAGAAGATAAGCATGCATTCTGCACCGGCCTGCCAAAATGGAAACAGACATTGACTCTGAAAGTCCATGACGCTGCCTGAAGAAGAGATGCTCCAGTGCTCCGCGGTGCTTTTTCAGAAAATGGCATTTGCGATTGATTCGGTGCTGAGTACCAAACTATGTCTTTATAGGAGGAAAACGGAACCTGATGAAAGATGATTCTTTTGATCAGATCTACCAGACCTACTTTGATCCGGTGTACCGGTATGTGTTTTCCCTGTCTCATAATCCGCATATTGCCGAGGATATCACACAGGAAACATTTTTCAAGGCAATGCGTTCTCTCCGACAGTTCCGTGGAGAGAGCAGTATCAAAAGCTGGCTGTGTGCCATCGCCAGAAACTGCTGGATCTCCGAGCAGAGGCGTAAAAAACCGGAAACGCTTGCCGTTGATGCTGCCGTTGAAGATCTGTCGTACGGACCTGAAGCATCTGTACTGATGCACGACGAAAGCCAGAAAATTCACCGGCTGGTGCATGCACTGGATGAACCATATCGTGAAATCTTCACGCTGAGAACACTGGGACAGCTGAGTTTTCGGGATATTGGAGAGTTGTTCGGCAAATCCGATAACTGGGCCTGCGTCGTCTATCACAGAGCGATAGCAAAAATCAGGAGTGAGATGGAGGAATACAAATGAAACTGCCTTGTGCTGTTGTACGCGATCTGCTGCCTCTTTACGTCGAGGAAATGGTTGAACCGGAAACACAGATGCTGATCCGGAAACATCTGTCTGAATGCACAGCATGCAGTCAGGCACTGTCCCGTCTTAATTCAGATACGGTTCCCGAAATGGATACATCGCTGCCGCTTCAAAACCTGAAAAAGGAAATCCAAAGCCGCCGTTGGCGAACCGCTGCAATTGCAGCTCTGCTGATTTTTGTTGCTGTTTTTGTTTATTTCTTCCGTTCCGGCAGCATGATACCGGCCCCCTGGACAGATGGCCTTGTATATGTAGAAGGAATCAGAGAACTGAGTCCGGAGCAGGTTTCTCGCGAAACCTCCCGGCTTATGCCGGATGAAGGTTTCGGTACAGACAATCCATCAGGTGAGGCACTGCTTTTAAGAACTGACAGTTCTCTTTCTGCCATACGGGGCACTCTCATAACAGAAGATGACGGGTCCTCTACCTATATCATTCAGGGTATGGTGAGAAAAAACCGGTTCCCGGATATCATCGATGAATATGGAGAATTAAGTATCTCTCCAGTTCCGGACCGTGTCATATATGGCTTTGGCGAAATACAGATGCTGTTATGGGGAGAGCCTCTTCACGGTGGAATTGAAGTACTGCCACGGCTGGCCCTGTCGTATTACTGGCTGTTTGCCTGCATTCTGACCATCATATCCAGCCTGCTCTGGCTGTTCTTTCGTAAGAAAAAAGCTGCAGGCTGCCTTCGCCAGGTCTGCTTTGCGCCTTTATCTTATATACTTGCTCACCCTCTGTTAAAAGGACTGAATGCCAGCACATTTTTCATGGATACCGATTTTTGCAGTATCCTGATTATTTCAACTGCATTGTATATTCTGTTCACGCTGTCCTGGCAGGCATACCTTGAATACCGGAAAGACCGCATTTAAACCGCAGGGTCTTCTGAACAAAGTTCAGGAGACCTTTTTGTCTTTCATTGGGGCATAAAACATACTATGAAAGTCTCAACAATATCCGGATTGCAATTCCGCCGAATACAGATTCCCTGACTGTTTACTGCCGGTCGTGTATCAAGCTGATAATAGACTGCAGCAAGGCTCTGGAAGCCGGCCGGAAAACCATGTTTTTCGGATAAACAACACAAACCTGGAATGAAGACGCCGGAACGTCTTCCAATGAAGAGAATCCCGCCTGTTCCGCCATATCTCTGGGCATAAATGCGCATCCCTGACCTGTCTTTACCCCTTCAAGTCCTGTGCGGAAAGAAGGCGCTTCCAGTATTGTTCTAAAGGTGATTCCATTCTGTTCCATAAAGCGTTCTTCCGTATTTCGCATTATCGTCCCTTCCGGCTGTACAAATACCGTATCCAGATGTTCCGCCGTATCCGGTTTCAACAGAACAAGTGAGTCCGAATGAAGCGTTACATACTCAAGTCCGGAAAAGCGCTTTCCTCTGAATACCAGAATTCCAATTCCTGTTTCTCCGGAGGAAAGGGAGATCTGTATCTCCTCTGGCCAAGCCTGTGAAAGTCTGATATGCACCTCCGGATATTTCGTCTGATACAACGGGATAACATGTTCAGAAAGCATTTTGGCATAATAATAATCAGCATACAAGTGAATGGATGATTTCTCCGCTTCGAGCATGGCCTGAAGATCTGCATCAAGTTCAGATTCCAGATGAAGAATATTCTTTGCACTGTTGATATAGATTCGTCCTGCTTCCGTAAGCATCATGCCGTCTTTTTGTCTGGTAAACAGTGGTGTGCCATATTTTTCTTCCACTTTTTTGAGATGTCGGGTCAGCACAGGCTGTGTAAGGTAAAATTTGTCCGCAGCGCGTGAAATCGAATGTTCCTGGGCAATACCGATGATATATTCAAGTATTTTTGTATTCACAGCATTTCCTCCGGTGGATAATCACCTGAGCCAAATTCTCTGATAATGTCAAGAAGTGCATCTGTTCTGACACTGATGCCGCCAACTGTCTTCTGGTGCCTCGTAAAAAGATAAATCAGGTACCGCTCCGGCTCACTGAATACATGCATGGGTTTTGCAATAAATACATTATAGGAATACGGCGGATTGATCAGTCGGTAAAAGGCAAAATCCGGATCATCCCGATAACGAAGAAATCCAATGCCGCACCCCGTGCGGATCAGCATGGCAAGCATGTTGATATTTGGAGAAGATACCGCTACAGTAGGGCTAAATCCTGCCTTTTCAAAAAGTGGTTCAAATACATGATACGTTGACGTATCCGGTGTGGAGCGAACAAACACTTCATCCCTGAATTCAGACAGTTCCGCAACCGGCAGTTCTTCGAATGAAGCTGCCTCCTTTGCAAGCGGATGATACGCGGGCATGGCCAGAACGAATTCATCCCTGAAAATCGGTATGACCTGCAGCTCAGGAGCCTTCTCATCCGGAAGACTTGTAACCGCGATGGATACCTTTCCCGACTGTACCATACGGCGCAAATCAAAGGAATATCCTTCATGCGGCACCAGTTGTACATTTGGATAACGTTGGCTGAACTCCAGTACACACTCTGCCAGCAGTAAAGCACCGGTATGAGCAGATATACCGACATGCAGTTCCTGTTCCGGCCTGCGTCCCAGCATCTGAATCGTATTTCTTGCACGTTCAATCTCGTTCAGAATATCCTGGGCACCCTTCAGATACCGTCTGCCTGCATCAGTCAGATATAATCTTTTCTTATTTCTGAAAAACAATGGCATACCAATGCTTTTCTCCAGTTCAGAAAGATAGGAACTGAGTCCCTGCTGGGAAATATCGAGATGCCGTGCCGCAGATGAAAGACTTCCATACGATGCAATCGCAATAAAATAGGGCAGCTGCTCCAGGTTCATAACACTCCTCCTTTCCAGATCTACAACTTTTAGACATACAATATACAAAAAAACTGAAGTTGTCAATGCGGCATGGAAAAAGTATACTGACCATGTCATCGATGTGAGCGACTTCACATCAGCAATAATAGAAAGGAAGTTCCCGCAATGAAGAAGATTCTTGCTATCCTGCTCGTTTCCCTGCTGTGCCTCGGCCTGGCAGCATGTGCCATGGCTGACGCCTGGAAATCCGGAGATACCGTTTATGTTCATGTTCCTGCAAAGGCAGGCGGCGGCACTGACCTGTATACCCGCTATCTGACCCAGGCTCTCACCGAAGTATGCCCCGGTGTCAATTTTGTTGTCAACAACTATGAAACCAGCGAAGTCGGCATGGCTACCCTGCAGAATGCCAAGCCTGACGGACTCAGCCTCGGCACCTGCCACGGCGGTGCCATCGTACAGTGGTTCACCGGTTCCACCAACGTCAGCATCAAGGACGATGTCAAGGTTGTCGGCCTGATGAATCTTGGCGGACCCCAGGCCATCATTGCCGGCCCGAACGCCCCTTACAAGAATTTCACCGAGCTTGCCGAGTACATCAAAGCCAATCCTGGTCAGGTCATGATCGGATGCTCCCTGGGCGGCACCACTCAGATGATCTTCACTTCTTTCGTAAACGCCATTGCCGGCGACGCTAACCTTGCCATGTATGTACAGTGCGCATCCGAAGCTGACAAGCTGACGAACGTTGCTGCCGGTTCCATCGACATTGCCAACTGCTCCATCCCGAACGCGCTGTCCTATGAGGCAGACGGCCGTCTGACCATCCTGGGCACCATCGGACCCAAGGTCTCCACAATCGCCTCCATGAGCGAGCTTCTTGGAAACCAGCTGGGTGAGCAGTATGCCTCCGGCCCGGAACAGGGTGTTGAATCCGCTACCTGGGACAGCAACTACTATGTCTGCGTTCCGAAGGATACCCCTGACGAGCTCTGCGAAGCCATCAACGAAGCCCTGATGAAGGCCTGCGAAGTACAGTCCTTTATCGACGGCAACAAGGCCATGGCTACCTTCGTAGCACCCACCAACTATGCAGATTCCCAGGCCGCTCTTGAAACCGAGTGGAACTTCCTGGATCAGCTGGTCGGCGATCTTGGACTGAAGGTCCGTTAATCCTGACTGAATACGCCTTTCCGGCCCGGCAACGGCCTCGTTGCCGGGCCGCTTTCGACTAATCCTGACCGATATTGACGGGAGGAAAACACCAATGAAAAAATTCAATCGCACCTATGTGATGGGCGCGATCTGCCTGGTACTCGCTGCCTGGATCGTCTGGCAGACCAGCCAGGTACCTCAGCGTCTGGTGGCAAATGAGCCCGGTCCCCGGTTTTTCCCCTATGTATCAGCGGCAGGCATCGCCGTGTTCGCTATTCTTTCCATGATCTTTGATGCCCCGAAGGAAAACCAGAAGGGCGTCAAGCCTTATCTTGACAAAGCCGGCTGGATCCGTCTGGTCGTCATCATTGCTGAGGCTGTCCTCTTTGCTCTGGGCATGCAGTTTATTGGTTTCTGGCTTACTGCAATGATCGGCATGTTCGTCTTCATCATAACCCTTAAAGGGCAGAAGAAGATCAACCTCATATTCGCTGTACTCCTCTGCGTAGGTCTTGGGTCACTGTGCTACTTTGGTTTCACACGCGGATTTCATATTCCGCTGCCCAAGGGTACACTGTGGGATGCCATTGGCATCGCCATGCCGTAAGGAAGGGAGGCACAACAAATGTTACAATCCTATATTCAGGCGCTGGGTATCCTGCTGCAGCCCGCGAACTTCCTGGTAATGTATGTCTGTGCACTGGTCGGCTGTGTGCTGGGCGCCATCCCTGGTCTGTCCGGCGGTCTGGGCATTACCCTGATCCTGCCCATGACATTCGCTATGAGCACTGAAATCAGTTTTGCCATGCTGGTCGGCATGTACGTCGGCGGTGTAAGCGGTTCCTTTATTGCTGCCGTACTTGTTGGTATCCCCGGTTCTGCCTCCTCAATCGGTACGTGCTATGACGGCTATCCCATGACAAAGAAGGGCCAGGCTGCCAAGGCACTGTCCATCGGTATCACCGGTTCCTTTATCGGTACTTTTGTTTCCATTATCGTGGCCATGCTGTGCTCCGGCGCCATCGCCGATATTGCACTTAAACTTGGTCCGTGGGAATATTTCTCTCTTTGCCTGATGGCCATCACGATGGTTGTCGGTCTGTCCAACGGTTCCATTTTCAAAGGCCTCCTGTCCGCCTTCATCGGCTTCTTCCTGGCCATGATCGGTGCAGACAAGGTTACCAATCAGCTGCGCTTCACCTTTGGCAATACCAACCTTTACGGCGGTATTAACATGGTATGTCTGCTGATGGGCACTTTTGCCCTGCAGCAGGTTGCCACGGCTTATGCCAAAGGCCAGCAGGATATGCCGCCTGTTGACACCAGCAGCCTCAAAGGTTTCGGCCTCACCATCAAGGATTTCATCTCCAATGCCAAAACCATCATTGTCTCTCTCGTCATTGGTCTTTTCATTGGATTCCTGCCTGGCATGGGCAGCGGCATCAGCAACCTGATCGCCTATGGTCAAGCCAAGAAGATGGATAAGCATCCTGAAAAGTTCGGTACCGGATACGAACCCGGTGTCTGGGCAACAGAAGTTTCCAATAACGCCGGTGTTGGCGGTGCACTGATTCCGATGATTTCCCTCGGTATCCCTGGCGACGGCACAACAGTTCTGCTGCTTTCTGCCATGACCATCAAGGGCCTAACCGCTGGTCCGATGTTCATTAAGACCAATCCCGTTCTTGCCGCACTGATCTTCCTGATCGTTCTGGTAAGTGCCATTCTGATCTTCTTCACGGAACTTGGCACCAAGCGCTGGTTCCCCTATCTGCTCAAAGCACCGTATCATTACCTGTTCAGTGCTATCATGATGATCTGCTTCATGGGTTCCTTCAGTGCCACCACCAGTATGTTCAGCGTATTCCTGATGATTGGTTTCGGCCTTCTCGGCGTTATCATGGATATGTTCGGCATGCCCATGACACCACTCATGCTTTCCTTTATTCTCGGACCCAAGATTGAAGAGTATTTCCGTACAGGCTGTTCTTACGCCCGTGGAGATCTGACTCGTTTCATCACACGTCCTATCTCCTTGATCTTCATTCTGATTGCTGTATACAGCGTGGTGGGTCCCATTATTACCAAGGCCATCAAAAACCGCCGCGCAGCCAAATAAGCGCAGCAGTTCATTTCCACTCCAGGCTGCGACAAACCCTTTGCCGCAGCCTTTTTTCAAAGTTCTGCACCGGTTTATCAGATCAACAGACATGACATGGTTCACCGGGGCCGATAGCTTATACTGCTGTCGATTAAAAAAATAACGCCTGCGATTGATACGATACCGAAAGCACGACTATGTCATTAAACGAGATGGCCCAGCACTACGTGCTGGTCTGTCAAATAATGACAACTGCGATTGATACGGTGCCGAAAGCACGACTATGTCATTAAAGGAGATGGCCCAGCACTACGTGCTGGTCTGTCAAATAATGACAACTGCGATTGATACGGTGCCAAAAGCACGACTATGTCATTAAAGGAGGAGTCCATCATGCCGCTCACCCCTGAACTTCGCGCCCAGATGGCACGGGATATGCAAAGCAATCGTAAATTTGACGGTGATACTGATATTCCCTCAGAATGCCGCACATTTACTGATCTTGCAGACATGGAAACCATTGAAAGGCCCTCCGTCTGCGGCTGGCCTTACAAACTGTATATATTCAAGGCAAAAAACAAAAAGCCTTCAAGTCCACTGCACATCAATATTCATGGTGGCGGCTGGCTCATCGGCCATATGCCGAACGATACGCTCTGGAGTGCCTGGCTGGCTGACCAGATCGGCGGTGTTGTTGTTGATATTGATTACACAACCACAGAATATTCCTCTTTTCCTGTTCCAATGGAACAATGCATGGATGCCGCCCGTTTCACTTTTGACCATCTCGCAGACTGGGACTGCGATCCCAAACGTGTTTCCTGCGGTGGTTATTCCGCAGGCGGACAACTGACGATGAGCATCTCCGCTGTTTCCCGCATGCAGGGAAATCCGCTTCCTTTCTGCCTGCTCGTTAATGGTTACGGTCCTAACGAAATGCGTTATAATGACAGTGTTATTAAACAGGTACCCGAATTCTGGAAAACGCAGGAACACCGCAGTGCTGGTTTCGCGGTCCTGATGAGCGATGATAATCCTGCCATGATGGATGATCCTTCCATTGATTTCATGATGGCGCCGGAAAGTGCACTTGCCGCTCTGCCACCCACCATGATCCTTGGTGCGGCCAACGATGTATTCCGTTTCCAAAACCTTGAGCAGGGGAAACGCCTGGCTTCTCTGGGTGTAGAGGTAACCATGAAAGTTTTCCCTGACACCAGTCATGGATTCATTCCGCACTTTATGCCTCACTGGCGTGAGGCAGGAACCATGATCGTAAATGCAATCATGAACACCAGCCTCTGAGAATAAAACGCAGCTCTTAACACCGGTTTGTTCTTCAATCGCCGGACAATTGTTGGAGCAGTCGCCCTGAAAGGAAGTATCATGCGTATTGTGATCGATCCCGGCAAAGAGCGCCGGACAATCAATTTTATTGATAATATCTGCTATTCGCAGGTAAAAGACCTGGATGGAAATCCATTAAACCTTTGCCTCTCTCTGATGGTGCAGAATGGAAACAGCGAAATGCGTCTTGCCTCTGGCAGAGACGATGAAGTCTCTACTGGGCTTCAGCCGCTGATCGTCTGGATCAACGGTGCAGGCTGGCGCAAATGCGACAAAAACCTGATGGCTGCCGAAATGCAGTACTTCGCTGAAAACGGCTACGCTGTAGCCTGCATTGAATACCGTCATTCAGGCATTGGACATTTTCCGGATCAGCTGATTGACGTAAAAACTGCCGTTCGCTTTCTGCGTACCCATGCAAAAGACTATTCCATTGATCCTGACCGTATCGCAACCATGGGACGGTCTGCCGGTGGCCATCTGTCTGCCTGGATGGCTATGAACACCGATGGATACGACAGCGATGAATGGGCTGATGTTTCCTCAAATGTACAGGCTGCAGTTGACTTTTTCGGTCCGGTCGACATCAAAACCTGCAACCTGATTGAAATCGAAAATTTTAAAAATCCCACCCACAGGTGGCACAAGATCGAAGAAACACATGGTGGTGCCCTGCTGGGCGGCGATCCTGCAACCATGCTGGAACGCAGCGATGCTGCCAGTCCCATTTTCCATATCAGCAACCGGACCGCACCCATCATTATCCTTCACGGAGATCAGGATCCTTTGGTGCCTGTATCCATGAGCGAAGATTTTTACAATCGTCTGGAAAAAGCCGGTCTTGCCGACCAGAGCGAACTGTACATCGTAAAGAACGGCGGGCACGGCACACGCGAGCTATTCCAGATGGAATGCAAGCAGCTTGTTCTGGATTTTCTTGACAAATATCTGAAAAATAAGTGAGGCATTATGAAAAAGCACAATGAACAGCCGGTTCTGGAAATTCTCGTTGAAACCGATCCGGAAGGAACAGTTGAACTTGAAAGTGAAATCGGTCATGTCAAAATGATTCCTTTTAAGGGAACTGTCAACAGCAGCATTTTCACGGGAATTGTTGAGCCCTGCGGCGTGGATACTCAGGTAACCAATCAGAATGATGTACGTCACATGTCAGCCAGATACATGCTTACCGGTCATGACAACAGTGGCCAGCCGTGCCATATTTATGTGGAAAACAATGCCTGGTTCACTGATGGAAACCGTCCAAAGCCGTTTAGGACCGTTCCCACATTCATCACCGATTCCAAAGTACTTGCTCCTCTTCTCCACAGAAATCACTTCGTTGGAGAAGGCCTGCGGGATGAACGCGGACTTTGGATCCGTTTCTACGAAATTGAAGATGAAAACGCATAATTCAGCCCGGCGCACTGCGCCGGTTTTTTTTATTGCCTTGAAAGATCCTTCCGTAACTGTCTGAGCCACATTATTTATAGCCAATAAGCTTCAGACTGCTAAACCTCCCCAAAGGATACTTTCCATACCACTGATTTCCTTGTTTCCCTTAAAGTTGTTTTTAACTTTCTGATTTTGCTAACCCCTTTAGTGAGCAAAACGTTGAAGCCGGCGGGTTTATGCGTTTATCTGAAACGAGTGGCACCTCACCTGAAATTCCAGATGCTTGGAAACATTTTTTACTATTCCTATTTATACATACTACTAAGCAGCCGGTTCACAAAAGAGTCGGTTCCTTTTTTTATAAAGACGTCTGTATGACCATACAGAAACTACGAGCAAAAAACTTGCAGTTTTATTCTTCGTATTTTAACGGACTTTTAACGGTTTTTTATCTAAAATAGATGATGATGACATTTTCAAACGAAGAAATAATTCTGGGCTACACCATCAATGGCGCCAGGCAGCTCGGCATCGAGGCAAGCAAGGGCTCCATCGGCTCTGGCAATGACGCGGACTTCCTTGTGTTCGACAACGACCTGCTCACTGCAAAGCACCAGGGCTTCGGCCACAATCAGCCGAAAGATGTGTATTCCCGTGAACATAAGCTGAATTGACAGACTCTGCTGTGAAAACCGGTATGCTCTGGAAGGGGAAAGGACAAACGCTTCTCCCCAACAGGGCATAATATGTTGCCATGAATCAACAATACTCCCTCACATATCACACTATTGGCAACAAATATGGGTACTTCGATCTTTTTTAAGAAACAGTCTCTTTCTGTGGAGGATAAAAATGTGGCAGTTGCAGCTCTCCACGAAAACGGCTCTATGAAAAAGACCTGCCGGAATATCACAGAAGATGCTGCAGCCATGAGGAACTAGGGCACAGACCAGCTGTTCCTTTTGAAGAAAATCGCATAGCGTATTCGTGATGAATAATCGTCAGACATGACTGAGTTGACATACGCTGTCATGTCCGGCAGTTTATTTATAAAAACATTCAACAGCAAGGAGAGCGAGCATAATGAGCACGACGAATTCAGCCCTTCAGGAAGCTACCGAAAGAATGCGGGCATTGTACGGTGAGAACCAGAAAATCACGGACGGTAATTATGACAAATCCCTGGCAGTCAAGTGCATCAACGGCACCTTTGTCGGCAAAAAGACGCAGAACATCATCGCCTACAAGGGCATTCCTTTTGTCGGCAGGCAGCCGGTCGGGGAGCTGCGTTGGAAGGCGCCTGTGGACGTCGTTCCGGATGATGGCGTATACGAAGCATACTACTTTGGCAAGGTTCCCTGTCAGGTAGGCAGTACAGGCCAGATGGGCTCTCTTTATCCCCAGGGCGAAGACTGCCTGAACCTGAACATTTGGAAGGCCAATGAGGAAGGCGCTCAGAAAAAGCCGGTCATGGTATGGATCCACGGCGGTGCCTACGAGATTGGAGGCACGACCGAGCCGCGCGAAGAGGGCACCAACTTCGTCAATGAGAACCCAGATATCATCCTGGTTAGCATCGAGTACAGGCTCAACGCCCTTGGTTTCCTCCGCCTTTCTCATCTGCCAGACGGTGCTGATTACCCAGATTCACAGAACCTTGGCCTTATGGATCAGATAGCTGCATTGAAGTGGATTCACGAAAACATCGCGGGCTTCGGCGGCGATCCAGATAATGTGACCATCTTCGGGCAGTCTGCCGGTGGCGGCTCCGTTTCCCTGCTTCCCCTTGTGGAAGGCTCACACAAATATTTCAAGCGTGTCATCGCTCAGAGTGGATCACCCGCATTCTGCAGGTCCACGGAACAGTCCATCGCCTGCACAAATGCGCTGATGGAAGCACTTGGCTGCAAGACCGTCGCTGACCTCATGAAGACTGACATCAACAAGATCTGTCAGACGGCTTCGGCAGTACTCATGATGCCCATCACAACCCCTGAACGCGACGGCAAGTTCCTGCCCAAAGAAGCGTTCGACGCCTACGCGTGCGGCGCAGCAAAGGACCTCGACATCATGCAGGGCTGCACCAAGGACGAGACAGCCTACTTCCTGGCTCTTGGCGGACCGGATGTCTTCATTCCGTGGGCCGAAAACTGCAAGGCAGAGAAGATCGCACAGTGCACGGACGAAGAGAAGGCGCTCATCGCACGCTTCTTTGAGAACGGACAGGGCGAAGACTATGAAATCCTCAGCCGCTTCCTTGATCAGTACTGGTTCAATGCGCCGCTCATCAGAACAGCAGAAAACCAGGTCAAAGCCGGTGGAAAGACCTACGTTTACTACTTCAGGGTAGAATCCTCCGTTCCGTTGATGAAGAGCGGTCATGCGATTGAGCTCTCAGAACTTTTTAACCATGCGGAAGAGACCCTGGTCACGGGCAGGGAGTTCGACAAGACATTCTCCAAGACCATGCGCAAGATGTGGGTTCAGTTTGCCAAGACCGGCAACCCCGCACTTTCCGCAGACATCTCCCCAGATGGCAAGGCCAAGGAGTGGCCGCTCTACGACCTTAAGGATAAGTACGTGATGGTCTTCGACGAGTTCGATATCCGCGCGGAGAAAGAGTCTGCCATGAACATCGTTGACTGGGACAATACCTACTTCATGACCAAGTACTATGTCCGGTAATTATATTCCCCTATACCACTTGCCTGACATCCTCAGTCTACAGCGTCTCCTCTCCGGAGGAGGCGCTGTTTTTCATATGAAAGTTTGTTGAGTGCTGTCCAGGTTATGCCCAAAAAAGGTCTTGACTGTTTAAAATTTGAACTTGACTTTGGTGCCACTTCATCAGTGGGCGTAACGCTGTCATTTCCTCCGAATACCTCTGTACTGCCATTATGCAGATACATGCCGGGTCTTAGGGCTTCTCTGCTATACAGGTGTGGCAGGTACCCTTTACCAGACCCCGGAATAGCGCTAGAATAAGCCAGACTTCAGCCGCCGGAATCAGCAGCATTACGTCCATCTGTTTCCTTATCCTGCCCGTGCGGGAATCACCATTTTGAGTTGCCACAGCACGTAGCGTCAGTCTGTCAAATATGGGCAGCAGAAAGAATGATGGCGTAAGGTCAAAACAGTCATCCAAATGAGGTATTTGTTCATGAAAAAGCCTGTTCAACGAAAAAACGGAGTCCTTTTCCCGATCATGCTGGTCATGCTTGGACTCCTGATGTTTATTATCCTGGAACTTGGAAAACACACCATAATGGGCTGGATACTCACCGGTCTTCTTCTCGTCTGTTTTGCCGTTCTGCGTGCAAAAAAACTGAATAAGCACGGCAGGGCAGCCCGCCTTATGTCATGGTGCTGCCTGTGCCTGCTGTTTGTCGGTATCTTATGGATCTCCTGGCCTCCAGTACGTGCAGTTCCTGCGGTATCCGGTAAGACAGGCGGCACAACAGAAATCATTCATGTGGCGCAGGGTGATCTCACCGGCGTTTACACTAGTGACAAACAAGTAGAGGTTTTTACCGGCATTCCCTATGCAAAACCGCCGGTTGGCGAACTGCGCTGGTGCGAACCCCTGCCGGCAGAGCCATGGCAGGGCGTTCTTGCAGCTGATCATTTTGCACCCATGTCCATGCAGACAACGCAGATCCCCCTTTTGAATTCTCTTACAAGAATCATTGGGTATCACGACTATGAGATTTCCCTCTCCGACAACTACCGTCCGCCTGTCAGTGAAGATTCTCTGTATTTGAACATCTGGAAACCTGCGGGTACCGGATCGAAGCTGCCTGTACTGGTTTACATTCACGGCGGATCCCTTCAGACAGGTCAGCCATGGTATCAGGATTACAGCGGCGAAAATCTGGCCAGGGATGGTGTCATCGTCGTCAACATGGGCTATCGTCTTGGTGTATTCGGTTTCTATGCAGATGAAGCACTGATTGCTGAATCAGAGCATGGCACCACAGGCAACTACGGTCTTCTGGACCAGATCATGGCACTGCAGTGGGTGCATGACAACATTGCTTCATTCGGTGGTGATCCGGAAAATGTAACACTGGCAGGTGAATCTGCAGGTTCTGGATGTGTCACTGCGCTGTGTACCTCTCCCCTGGCCAAAGGTCTTTTCCGGCGTGCAGTTGGCGAAAGTTCGACCGTCACAGCGCCAAAGCCCGCCCACTCCTTCCGTTCGCTTGAAGATGCCCTTACAGCCGGCAGACAGACCCGGCTCAAACTGAATGCCGCCTCAGTCAGTGACCTTCGGACCATTCCGGCGGACCAGCTGGTCAGTGAGCTCAGTGTCCACCACCACATGACCGTGGACGGATATGTACTGCCTCAAACGCCATACGAAGCATATGCAATGGGCGTCCATAACGAAGAAGCTCAGATGCATGGCTACAATTTGGAGGAATCTGCCCCGTTTATTATGTTTGAACAGGCAGATCTTCAGAATTATGCATCCAAAGTCCGGGCCATATTTAAGGAACCTTATGCCTCCAGAGTGCTTGCGCTTTATCCGGCAGCAACAGAAGATGAAGCCAGGCGGTACTGGGCAGATATTTATACGGTTATTTTCTTTTCATATGGACATTTCTGCTGGGAACGTCAGGCACTTCAAAGCGGCATCCCTTCCTATGTCTATCATTTCGTAAAAGACAATGGACGGCTTGGTGCCTGGCACAGCGGTGAGGAAGTCTACCTGTATGGGAACATTCCCTCCGCATCCAGACTGTATGATTTGGATGACCGCACGCTCAGTGCACAAATGAAACAGTATTATCTGAACTTCATTCGAACCGGCGATCCCAACAGCGAAGGCCTTCCTGTATGGCCGGCAAGCAGCGGCAAAGACAAAGTCCTTGAATGGGGCAGTGATATTATGCTGAAAGATGCCCCCTATCTCCCACTGTATGGCATACTGGATGAGATGTTTGATGCCAAATTTACGGAATAACAGAATGCAGTGGCAAATTAATTATAGTCTCTACGAGATAACAGCTATGTGATGGTGCTTTTTAGCACTGGTATAAATGAGGGTTAACCTTTATGCCCTCACATCATAAATGCGTGTTAACCTTTATTCTCTTACACCATTTACACCTATAGCACAAATGTGCTATGCGACTGCTGTTCACCAGCTCTCCCTCGGCTCTCGCGGCTTTCACTCTGCCGCACCATGAAGCAGTTGAATCGCATTAAAAAATCGGGGATGGCGTCCTGGAGCGCTCCAAGGCATCTCTGGCGGCTTCCAGCTCATACCCTCACACTCTATCACCCGAGCATCCCGGACGCGCCTACGCCCTCTTCCCGAGTCCCAGGGAGCGTTGGATTAGCACTCCATTCTTTAGAGTTTTCAACTTCATCCCAAACTTAGTCCCAGCTTATTCTCTCAGAGAAACAAGTTAAGGAACCAACCAGCCTCTGCGCCTGTGACCAATAAACACAATTTGCTACGCAGTGCGTAGCATTTTCATTTTTCTCGAATTCATGCAAACAACAGGCTCCCTCATGGGAGCCTGTTGTTTTATGTCTTATTTACACACTTCAGGGATCAGTCTGGATGCCAATTCAATCTGCTGCGTCAGACTTTCAAGAACCGCAGTTTCGTCCGTTCTGTGCATGCCGGTTCCCATCAGTCCAAGGCCGTCCAGCACACCGATACCGGCCTGTCCGGCAATGGATATATCCCCTGCTCCTCCGGTTTTCTCATGATACAGGGACCTTCCCTGCTCCTTCGATATCCTGAGTGCAATATCCAGAAGAACCTTGCTCTTCTCATTAAGATCAATTGCGGGATGGCTCGCACCAAAGGCAATGGATGTCGTTACACCGGGTACCGGTTCTTTTGAGCAGATTTCGCTGATCTGATTCATCAGCGGTTCACGAAGGGACTGATCGAAATAGCGGAATTCACACGCACATGTTGCGTTCTCCGCAACCACATTTTCTGCGGTTCCGCCAGAAATCACGCCGGCATTGAACGAAATTTCTCTAGCATCATCCCTGATCGTATACAAATTGGTGATATGGGCACAGAGTGCCTGAATTGCACTGGCACATTCAAGGTATTTGGCTCCGGAATGGCCTGGGATGCCCTTGCAGGTAACCCGGACTGAAGTAACGCCCTTGCGGGCACATGTCAGCCGTCCATTTTCACCGCAGGGTTCAAAGGACAATGCTGCAAATGATTCTTTCGCTGTCTCATAAATCAGATCATGGCTTTCCGGGGAGCCAATCTCTTCATCCGGATTCAGCAGTACACACAGGCGGTAACGATTGAAATCAAGTTTCGGAATTGCATTTTTAAGCGCATACAGCATGACGACGTCGCCGCCCTTCATGTCAATAATGCCGCTTCCCATTGCCCGTCCGTCTCCCAGATTCTTAAACGGAACATAAATATCATGTGGAAATACCGTATCCATATGACCCATAAGCATCAGCTGCTTTGGACCGTTCCCAAGCACTGCTTTCAGCTTTGGTCCAAATTTATCCCCGGGAACGAGTGATGTTTCAAATCCCAGCGAACGAAAATCGTCCGCGAACATTTCGGCGACTTTCTGAACATCCGCTTTATCAAACGTGCCGCTCGGCTGGTTCACATATCGTTCCAGTGACTTTAAAGGTGTTTCAAGCATATCCCGTCTCCTGCTTTTCTATCAAATTGGGGCTACAAAACCTTTTCAAGGAAATCCTGGGTCCTCTTCTGCTGCGGGGCATCAAAAATACGGTCCGGACGGTCTGCCTCAACAATCTGTCCTTCGTCAATAAAGAGCACATAATCCGCTACCTGGCGTGCAAATCGCATTTCATGCGTCACAACCATCATTGTCATACCGTCAGCTGCCAGACGTTTCATTACATCCAGCACTTCCCCGACCATCTCAGGATCCAGTGCGCTTGTCGGTTCATCAAACAGCATG
Source organism: Clostridia bacterium (assembly GCA_017469025.1). Taxonomy (GTDB): domain Bacteria; phylum Bacillota; class Clostridia; order Christensenellales; family Aristaeellaceae; genus Ventricola. Next base: position 4,841 of record JAFUHD010000064.1, on the reverse strand, counting down.
ACATCCGGATCCATAGCCAGCGCACGGACAATGGCAACACGCTGTTTCTGTCCTCCTGAAAGACGTGCAGGATACTCGTTCCATTTATCGAGCAGCCCTACCCGTGAAAGCAGGTCTTTGGCTTTTTTCTCTGCTGACGCATTATCCATCCCGCGTACTTTCCGCATGCTGATGGTGATATTCTCACCCACCCGGAGATGCGGAAACAGATTGAACTGCTGGAAAACCATGCCCATCCGCTGACGCATCTGACAGAGTTCTTTTTTGCCGGCGCGGGTCAGATCGTTTCCCTCAAAAATCACCTGTCCGGCAGTAGGCTGTTCAAGGAGATTGACAGAACGCAGCAGCGTAGACTTTCCGCTGCCGCTTGGTCCGATCAGCACCAGTACATCCCCACGATGTACATTGAGATTGATCCCCTTCAGTACTTCCAGCTTTCCAAAGTTTTTTTGAAGATCCCGGAGTTCCATGAGGATCTCCGTCTGTGAGCCGGAATCCACCGGCTGTTTAGTCAACGGCCCGTTCACTGCGGCGCATCCTCCCTTCCAGCAGCGCCAGGAGCTTGCTCATGGCGTATGTAAGTACAAAATAGATCAGAGCTGCTACAATCAGCGTTTCGAGATACCGGTAATTCACCGATGCCAGCTTATTCGCCTGATACGTCAGTTCATACACGCCGACCGCATAAAGCACGGATGATTCCTTGATAATGGCAATAAACTCATTTCCGACTGCCGGCAGCGTCACTTTGACAGCCTGAGGCAGAATAACATACATCATCTTCTGGGAGGAAGACATCCCGAGAGAATCGGCTGCCTCGGATTGTCCAATATCAACAGACTGAAGGCCGGCCCGGATCAGTTCTGCCATGTAGGCACCGGAATTGATCACAAGTGCAATAACACACAGCGTCATTCTCGGCAGCCGGATTCCCAGCTGCGGCAATCCGTAGACAATCATGAGTACCTGAACCAGCAGCGGGGTACCGCGAATAAACGCAACATACATGTTCATAAGCATCCGGAGAGGCAGAAACCGGACACGACGGAGAATCGCCACAACCAGTCCCAGGAGTGAACCCAGAAAGACCGTAAAAAATGCAAGCTGAAGCGTAACGCCGACGCCCTGCATAAATACGGGGAACTTCGTCGTGAATATCTCCCATATCTTGGCGAAGCTGAGCATGATACTATTCCCTTTCTGTCAGTAAAAATCGGGAGCCCCGCCCGTAAGCAGGACTCCGTTGCGCTTTATTCAGCTTTTTCAAGCAGGGATGCCGACTGGTCAACCGCTGCGTTAACCCATCCATCAAAAGTCCCATCGGACTTGACCTGGGCAATATACGCATTGATTGCCTCCAGCAGGGAAGCATTATCGCCCTTCTGTACCGCAACACCGATGCCGGCAGAACTGTCATAATCAACCGGAACTTCAGAGATCTGCATGGTATCCGGATACGCAGCCATATACTGTTTGGCTACCAGGTCTGTAATCAGCCAGCCGTCAATATTGCCCTGAACGAGATCGAGTGCCAGAATGGCCGGGCTTTCAATGATGTATTCTTCAGAATTGACAAACTGGTCAGCCAGAATGCCCGCCTGCAGTGAACCGGTCTGGGCACCGATGCGCTTTCCTGTCATATCCTCGACAGTCTTATACTTGTCATAATCTTCCTTGCGGACAAGCAGAATCTGTTCACCGGAGAAATAGGGATCTGAGAAATCAACAACCTCAAGACGCTCCGGCTTGATTGCAAGACCTGAAATAACACAGTCCAGTTCACCCACGCTCAGAGCGGTGATCAGTCCTGAAAAAGCCTGGTCTGCAATTTCAACCTCTACTCCCAGTGCCTCGCCAATGCCTTTTGCCAGCATCATGTCAAAGCCTGCAATCTCTTCTGCTCCGGTTTCCGGATTTGCCCAGTAAAACTCATATGGCGGGAATGTAATATTGGCGCCAACAAGAAGTTTTCCCTTTTCCTTAATCTCGGCCAGCTTATCTGCGGAAGCAGCACAGGCAATGCCCATCAGACAAACAGCAATCAGAACAGCAATAATCTTCTTCATATGTACTCCTCCTGAGATACTGCCGCATTTCGGCAGCAAAATGGTTTGTTCAGTGAAAACATCAGCATGATACTACTTTAGCGCGATGAAGTCAACTGTGAACATGGATACAAGGCGTACAAATTATTTGAAGAATTTTAAGCATTCTGCTATTATTCCATCCAAAAAAGACAACCAGGCTCGAAAAGAGCCTGGCATTTTAATACTCATGGATCCCGGTTTCAAGACATACCCCCGACCGATTTTTTCCGTATCAGCAGATTCACAGTAAATGAGCACAATTACCATTATTGTTTCACCTGTGATCATTTACGATGCATTATCAGTAATGGCGTTTCACTTCAAAACGCTGAAGCTGTATTGGTTCATTCTGGCTGATTCCTGCTTTTCTTCGCGCGATATCGACCTGCTGATCCACAGAATCTATCCCTTCCAGGTCAGGCAGCAGCAGTCCGCGCTTTTGTCCGCTGGTAACGATGACGCCATACCGTTTGGTATCCAGCTGACCCTTGCTCAGAACTGGTTCTGGCTTTGAGAGCACATCTACATGGATTTCAAGCCATTTGAGTTCATCCGGCCGGACCGGATCAAATCTTGGATCGCTTGTAGCCGCACTAACGGCATTGCGCACAATTTCCTCTCCGATGCACTTTGTCACAGGCAGAATGGTCCCTATGCATCCCCGCAGCGTTCCCTGCTTATGCAGCGAAACAAATACGCCTGCCGCCTCATGCCGAAGTGTTTCCGGGATAGTTTCCCGATGCGGCCGTCCAAGAACATGCGCTTCTATGGTTTCTCTGGCAAGCCGGACAAACTCATCTTCGCCGCTCCGCCGGGCAATCATGTCTGCTTCTGTTTTCTTCAGAAACGCGTCAAGAAACCTGCGTTCCGGGTGCTTTTCCCCCGGATGAAATGTGCAGATGCCATAGCCTACACCGGTTACATCTTCGTGCGAAAGCTGTTTTGCCGTAACTTCATACCCATCCAAAGCGCCTGCCATAATGACAAAGGAACGATGCCCGCATTCCGCCGCCTTTTGGCAGAATCCTTCCTCAAATTCAAGCAGCTCGCCAAATCGGCCATTTCCACAGCTTTCCATGACACGGCGGTCATATACCGGTCCCTCCGGCGCAAAACCATACGGACCATATGCCAGCAGCTTATGAGACAGGTCACCGCTGGCAACAAAAACAATGCGCCTGCTTGTCCGTTCTGCAGCTTCCGCGATCAGCTGCCCCAGACGGTAATGATCTGCGAGCGGCAAACCCGACAGCCCAATTCTGACAATCTTACCGCCTTTCCATTTCTGTCGAATGAAATACAGCGGCACCATCGTCCCGTGGTCCAGTTCCGGTTCACGTTCTCCCATCGTTCCCGCCGGAAAACCGGCATTCTCTGCCAGACGGCAGATTTCTGCAACAAGGGCCGTATCATACCTTTCACGAAAAGAGATTTGTGATGCATTGAAACGGCCAAAGTTTCCCGCAGCACTGAATCCCGGAGAAATGTGGAAATAGTCGGCATACATAACGGCATGCGGACTTGTAATCACAATCGTATCAGGCTGTAAAACTGCAATTTCCTCCGCGACCGTTTCATATGCATGCTTCGTTGCCTCTATTTTCCGCTCTCCTCCGTGCCCGACAGCAGGCACAATCATTGGCGGGTGCGGAACCATATATGCCCCTATAACCGGCATATTTCTCACTCCTGTTCACTGATGCACATGTGCTGCTCATTCCTTTTCTCACTTCTACCGGTTCATCCACTGTACAATATCTGCCATGACCTCATCTTTGTTCAGTTCATTCAGAATCTCATGTCTGCAGTCCGGATAGAGTTTTGTCGTCACATTCATATGCCCCGTCTCTGACAGTTTCGCAGCCACTGCCTTAATCCCTGCAGAATATGATCCGACCGGATCCTGTGCGCCGCTGACCAGCAGTATCGGCAGCGCCTTAGGAACTGCATTAAACCATTTGTCCGTATTGCACTCCACATTGGCCTCTACCAGATCATGCATGCCCTGTACAGTAAAGAGGAAACCACAGTATTGATCCTCAATATACCTGTCAACGATGGCATTATCTCTGGTCAGCCAGTCAAACGCGGTACGTCCCTCAAATGTCTTGTTATACGTTCCAAAGGCAAGCTTATCCAGCGTCCTGCTCTTGTGTTTCTTTCCTTTAACCGCGGCTATTGCCTTCGCTGCAGTTTTTCCAGCACCCGCTGCCGGATTCGGTCCGCCTGTCCCCATATAAACAGCACCGCTGATTCCATCGTCCGGATACCACGCTGTGTAAAGCCGGCAGATGAAAGAACCCATGGAATGTCCCATGACAATCAACTTTTTCCCTGGATTCTCCCGTTTGGCACGAAGCACATTTTCCCTGAAATCTTTAACCAGTGCCTTATACCCATTCTGTTCGCCAAACCAGCCTGTCAGTGCAAAGTCCCTGTTGGATCTGCCATGGTTGGCCATATCATGCATATAAACCGCAGTTCCGTTCTTTGTCAGATATTCAATAAATCCCAGATAACGGGCCTGGTGCTCTGCCATACCATGATGAATCACAAGTACTGTATCCCATTTTCTATCTTCCGGCATATAACATGATGCCGCAATCTCGCATACACCTGTTGCTGATGGATACGTATAGTCCACCTTTTTCACTGTCCGTCCTCCTTTAATGACATAGTCGTGCTTTCGGCATCGTATCATAAGCAGTTGTCATGATTTGACAAACCAGCATGAAATGCTGGGCCATCTCCTTT
>JAFUHD010000063.1 GCA_017469025.1 Clostridia bacterium | reverse complement strand
TCAAATCATCGTTTGTATCATCAACATATCAGTAATATTTTTGTGTTGTCCGTAACGATTTAGCGTGAAAATAAAGATGCGGTTAAGTACCAATACACGGTTCATCTTGAAGATGGAGATCAAAACTCCAGACAGTTCAGTTGCAGGGGCAGTTTTTTTTTCTCATTTATACTGTATTGGCAGAGCAGCTTGTGGCACTGGTTGCGGGAAACAGCGAAGCATATCCATATGCGCTTGAGATTTTTTACTGGGACCGCTTTTATGAATGTCTGAATCCTCTCTATGTTTTTATGTTTACATATGTCCTGTATACCAGTCGGAAATTGATCAGCTTTCTGGGCATGTTGCTCCAGTTTGTGTTCAACACGGCACTTGCACTGGTTCTTGGCCGAAGTCTGGGGATCGGAGGCGTGACCATCGCAACGGCAATTTCCCAGCTTATCACTACGCTGTTTTACTGTATCTATGTTTTTCTTTCGAATCATGGGTTTCACTACCGTCCGTATTTCAGCCCTGAATACTTAAAAACAAACTGCCTGCTTGCCCTTCCGGAAAGCAGTGTAATACTGGCCATCGCTGTTCTCCAGGCTGGGGCGAACGCACTGGCACTGAACTTGTATTCAATTCGCGGAGTTACGGTCGTTTCCCTTGTGATCAATCTCTATGAGATCGTCGTCTACATGTCTGAGGGAATCAGTGAATATGAGACTGTATCGATCAACTGGGCTATTGGAGAGAGCAGTAATGAAGAGATTCGATATAGCATGCGCATTACATTCCGTGCTGTACTCGTGGAAGGTCTGCTGTTTTTGCTGGGTTCACCCATGATCGTCGATACCTTTGGTATTGACGACCCCGCAGCTGCAGTTACTGCTGTTACGGCAATCCGCATACTGGCGCTTGCGCCGTTGGCACTTCTGGTCATCCGTATCACTGCAATCTTCCATCAGTATACGGAAAAGGTTGGTCTGGCTATACTGCTGTTCCTTTTCGGTGTGGGATTGATTCCGCTGGGGTTTACCGCCTGCCTCAGTCCTTTCGGCATTGAGTCGCTGGTTCTGGGCATCACTTTAGGACTGGTTGTCACGATCGCATGTCTGTGGCTGTTCCCCGGCAGATTGGGGAAAGAGAAGGCGATCAACCTCAGAAGGACGACAGTAGTTTTCTCTGATAAAGCTGGTTCCAAGGCGTAATTGATTGGAAAACAGCAGACCGATAGACGACCGGTTGCAGGCATGTACTATTGCTTGTGGGCAGCTTATGCTTCAGGTACAGCCGGAAAGTTATCTCTGAGTGGTAAAACAGAGTACGAAACTTTGAACAACACTGAAGCACCTGCCATTAGGGCTTAAGAGAAGCTTCCCAAAAACGCAGATTCCCCCATTGAGAGATAATTGATAAAAACGATGAACACGGATATCGCCTTCCGGGTTCATCATTTTTTGTTAACAGACAAACCACAGCGTCTCCTCCAAAGAAGAGCCGCTGTGGTTTGATATATGTCAGGTTGATGGATTGGAATGCAGAAACGGAGCGCACCTGCAAAAACAGTGTTTATTTTGCGCTGTTCATGTAAGCCGCAATGCGCTTGGCCACATTGGCCTTGATGTTGTTGTAGAAGAAGGTGTAGTCCTGCCCATGATAGCAATCCCGACCGAAATACTGGATCAGCTCTTCGGGAGCCTCGATAACAGGGCCGTTCGTCACGACCACGACGCCACGGGCAAGGTTGATCTGCGCATCTATGCCAATACTCTTGATCTCATACTCACCGTTTTTCTCATTTAACACAAGAGAACCCAGGTTCAGACTCGCCGGAGCATAGGTTTCGTCCAGCTTCCAGTTGAGTGGATTAATACTCATCGTGCCGGGAAGCACGACAACGTTGTGGGCATTCGTCTCCACATTCTTTGGACCCTCAGTGTTCCATGCAATGATGACGCCCGTGTCACTCTCACCGGCGGCGAACTTCAGATGCGGATTGGCCGCAAGGTAGTCCTTTGTTACAGAGAAGCCAATGGCATACGCTGCAACCATGCGCTCATAGTACTCAGGATGATCCTTGAAATACGTTCTCAGCAGCAGCAAAACCATGGCCGAGCCCTGGCTGTGCCCCGCAATAATGAAGGGACGGCCGCCGTTGCAGTTTTCAAAATAGTAATCCAGCGCAGCGGTAATGTCATCATAAGGCATACCGATAAGCGCCACGCTGAAGTCTCCGGTCTTCATGGAGACATTTCCTCCATGTTTCATACCTGCCTGGCGATAATACGGTACAAACACGTTGGTGGCGTCCTCAAAGGTGGTTGCATGTTCCATGTACTCTGTCGCCACACCCTGCAGCATTTCTGCGTTGTCGAGCGTTGCATAATCGGGAGCACCCTCTTCAAAGCTTGACATGATGTATTCCGTCGCATAAACGTAGAACGTGTCAACGTCCTTGGTGATCTCAGGAATCTTGTACCAGCTGGTCTTCTGGGCGTAGTCAATAGAATTCATCGTTCAGTTTCTCCTTATTGATTGATGGCGATTATGGGGAAAAACAGCCGAACCTGACAGGGTAGAACAACTCCATCAGTGTCCGATGGCAATCCATCACAAATGTGATATTCAGTTTCAATGGCCTCACAAACACAAGACGCAGATATGGCATAGCTAGATAATGCTGTAAAGAGCATGAGGCTATTCCGTATGACAGTCAAGCCTCTTTCGCTTTTGTATACTTGATATTATGTGACATTTTATCATATGTCAATGTCAAAACTGCACAATATCGCATGTTACTCTATGGTTTCCCCAAAACAAGGAAGATTCCACCAACGGCATCTGCCGTACACGTTTCCATAGTGCTGCCTGCATCGGTTCAGATTGGCAGACATTTTCCTTTAAGGACATAGTCGTGCTTTAGGCACCGTATCAATTGTGCACATTTCCTTGCTTTTATGCCTTCTGAATTAAATTATACTAATATTATACTATAAAAAACAAAAAAAGAGCCGCTTAACGCAGCTCCTGTATTGTATTGTCTTTTCCTTGTCCTGTCACTGGTAACGGTTCGGGTACAGCAGGCAGATGTGTCCGTCTGCCTGTCTGCCAACGATCATCCTCCAGGAAGCCCGGATTTCCACGATGTCATGCCATGATGACAGGATGTTCTCATAATTCTCGCGGACGATAATGCCGGAGTCATCCGCATAATTGCGGTTGCGGACTTCAAGCGTACCGGCCATCCGAACTGTACCGTCGCGCATTACACCGACAACGAATCCCCCGGCTGCAGCAATATCCACCACATTCTGCCACCTGTCCGCATCCTGGATATCCGGTTCATTTGAATACATGTACATGTTTCCTTCCAAGTCAAGGCAGGCCAGACAGGCTTTGCCGCAGGCGATCTTCCGGATCCCGCTGAGACCCTCAGCCGGTGCAAGAATGTTCTGCATTCCGGACTGCTGGCTGGCCGTCACCATTACCTGACCATCTTTGAGGGCTGCTGAGAAAAATGGCGTAAAAACCACCTGTTCCGCGCCGGTATAGCGTTCCGGAAACAGATATTTATAGACGTCAAAATCACACTCTATCCGCCCGTCCGTACGCCTGACCACCACATTGGTGAAATCTTCCATGCACGGGAAAACGGCATCTATTCCTGCCCAGTTTTTCAAGTAATCCGGCCGAGAATAGCCAGTGGAGGTATACAGTCTGCCATCCATGCCAAGCGCAGCACTCATGAAGCGGGTGGCATACACATGCGCCACCGGCGGCCAGTGACCGATTGACAGGTTGTCCATGAATGTTTCTCCGACTGCCACAGTACGGCCGTCCGGATACCGGAGCACAATATGACGGTCCCCCGGTGCTGCCTCCGCAATGCCGGTATATTTGTCTGTAATGTCCTCCAGAAACGAGGCATCCACGTATCCGCAGATGACAACATTATCGAGCCTTCTAGATACAATGATGCGGTCCCATTCTTTGCCGCCGGACATGGTGGCTTCAATGATACTGACACATTCTCCCTTCTGGAGCCTGTCCACGATATTGCCGCCCGGCGTTTTCCGGATGTTTACCGCATTCTTTGTCACCAGCGCCATGGAGTACAGCGCTGCTGCCTGACAGGAAACAGCGATGAGCATACAGCTCAAAAGCACCAGCAGTCCCAGGAGATATTTCCGCATATTCCTTCCTCCCCAGTTTCTCACCGGACCGTTTTCTGTTCATGGACAGCCGCCCTGATTATCCGCTGCTGTCCCTTAACGCTCAGGCAGACGCCTGACCTGTCAGAGTTTCGGATAGATTTCCTCAAAGATGACATCCAGCAGTCTGGCTGCATCACGGCATTCGGACACGGTTGTGATCACAGCTTCCTTATCCCGCAGGATAATGGAAAACTGTGCATACTTGCCGTCTGCACGGAAAGAGCCCTTAGGTCCGCCCCAGAACAGATACCCGTAGCCGTACGGTGTATCATTGTCCACCTGTTTGCGCAGGCTCTCATGCACCCATTCCACAGGCAACAGCTGCCGGCCTTCCCAGCACCCGTCCTGCAGGTACAGCTGGCCCAGTTTGTGCAGTTCATCCACATTGAGAAAGAGGCCGCCGGAACCAAAGGTATAGCCCATCGGATCGGTTTCCCAGGTCGGGCGCCGGATACCGAGCGGTGCAAACAGGCGTGGCGTCAGATAGGAAACCAGGTCACAGCCTGCACGGCGCTGCACCAGCACACCGGCCAGATGCGGTCCGACATTGTTGTACACAAAATGCGTATTGGGTTCATAAACGAAGGGGATGGAGAGCGACAGCTTTACCCAGTCATCCTCGCGGATGTAGGGACGCTCGCCGCCCATCAGGAACGCTGTGCGCTGTCCCAGTGCCATTGTCAGCAGATCACGGACAGTCGCTTTCCTCAGATTGTCGTCGGGATGATCCGGCAGATCATCGGCAAAGGCGTCCACCAGACGTTCATCAATGGACAAGAGTCCCTCGCGCTGTGCAATGCCGACTGCTGCGGATGTAAAACTCTTGCTGGCAGAGTAAACATTGCGCCGGGCGCGGTCGTCCGTGTCCAGTTCTCCAATCGTCTCACCATGCTGCGAAATTTTGAGGTTGATCACCCTGTACTGTTCCATCCGGTTTCTGAAAAACGACAGATCCATCCTGCACCTCCGGCTCAAAAATCTAGAGAATCACGTTGACCGGGGCCCCGTCAAGCCAGGCCCGAAGATTGTCAAAGACAATATGGGCACGCTGCGACATGGACTCGGCCGTTGCAAATGCAATATGCGGCGTCAGCAGCGTATTCGGTGCATGAAGCATCTGCGTATCCGGCGGCAGGGGCGGCTCCCTGGTAAAGACATCGGCCGCGGCTCCCGCGATAAGGCCCTCATGAAGGGCACGGGCGAGGTCGTCCTCATTGGTCACCGGGCCCCGGGCAGTATTGATCAGAATTGCGCTTTTCTTCATCATGGACAGCTTTTCATAGTCTATCATCCCGCGCGTCCCCTCATGCAGTGGACACTGAAGAACGACAATATCCGAATTGCGTAAAAGGTCGTCCATTGAAACCTGTTCCGCATACGCCGGAAAATCCGTATGAACAGTCCGGCAGGTGCCCAGAACCCGGCAGCCGAAAGCATGAAACAGTTCCCCTGTCCGCCTGCCAATCCGGCCAAAGCCGATGATGCCGACTGTCTTGCCGCACAGCTCTGTTCCAACAAGGCCATCTTTGGTTCCGCCATTGCGCACCTTCGTCTGAACCTCAGGAATATGTCTCAGCATGGACAATGCCATGCCGATCACCAGCTCAGCAACCGCTTCATTGGAGTATCCGGATGCATTGCTCACCCGGATGCCCTTTTCGCGGGCAGCATTCAGACCGACATGGTCTACACCCGTAAACGCCACGTCAATAAAACGCAGACTGTCACAACGTGCAATGACCGGATCCGGAAAAGGCATATTCGCAAGAATGGCTGCATCTGCACCCCGGCATTCTTCCACAAGCTGCTCCGCATCCGTTGTCCTCCCGAAGGATTCAAACTGAATCTCGCCCTCAAAGCGCCGTTCAAGTTCTGCAAGTTCCGCCTCCGGGATCCCGAGGGATTCCAATATGACCACCTTTTTCATCCGTCATTCCTCCATACTGGCACTGCATCCGGCAGGCCAGCTGCCGGACGGAAATTTCTGAATACACCCTGCCGATTACAGCTTTTTGATCATTTTCAATATGTTCATACCGTCTTTGCGCTCGTAGTACATCTCATCCATTGCATTCTTGGCCATATAGATGCCAAGGCCGCCGATTCCGCGCTCCTCCGCTGACAGTGTGACATCCGGGTCTTCTTTGGCAAGAGGATCGTAGGGGATACCGCTGTCTATGAGCGTTATGGTAACAGCTTTCGGGTTATCCAGTCTTTCGATGCGGATCGTTGCTGCCCCACCTGGCTCTCCATACGCATAGCTTGCAACATTTACATACAATTCCTCAACAGCCACATCCAGCTGCATCTGGGTTTTCAGGCCGCATCCCATCTCTTCAAGCTCACTGTCCAGGAATTCCAGTACCTGCGGCAGGTTATCGACTTTAGCCTCTATTGTTATCTCACGCATGGTGTCACGCCCTTTCCTCTCCGTTATATTTGAGACAAAGCATTGTAATATCATCAAACTGCGGTGCCTCACCGACAAATTCATCAATCGCCGTTTTCATTTCACCCAGCTGTTTTTCCGGACCAGCATCCGGATTCCGGTTGAGCACTTCCACCATCCTGTCAGTTCCAAACAGCACATTCTGACTGTTTGTTGCCTCCGGTACACCGTCTGTGTACACAAACAGGGTATCGCCCGGCTGCATTTCAAATGTATGTTCCTTAAACCGGATGCCTTCTATGACTGCGATCGCCGGTGAATGACGGTAAACAACCAGTTCATACTGTCCATCTTTCCTGCGGATCACAGGATGCTCATGACCAGCGTTGGCCGCAACGCCCTGTCCGGTTCTGAGGTCAAGAAGCGCCAGCCAGACCGTCACAAAGTGTCCTGTTTCATTTCCTTCGCACATCTGTTCATTGACACTCTGCAGCGCCTCACCCGGCGTATCTCCCATTGTGAGCCGGTTCTTGATCAGCGCCTTCGTAATCACCATTACCAGCGCTGCCGGGACGCCTTTTCCTGAAACATCTGCGATGACCAGTGCCAGATGATCATGATCTACCAGGAAGAAGTCATAGAAATCACCGCCAACCTCTTTGGCAGGATCCATGGACGCATAGATATCGAACTCATGCCGGTCCGGGAACGGCGGGAAGACACGGGGCAGCATTTCTGCCTGAATCTGCGTGGCAACATTCAGTTCCGTGCTGATCCGTTCCTTTTCTGCTGTCACGAGCGTCAGATTGTCAAGGTACTCCACCATGCGTCCCTGCATGCTGCGGATTTCCTTGTAAAGATCGCCAATTTCATCCTGCGAATGAATGGGCAGTGAAATGATGTCCTCTTTGGTATACCCGCCCTTTGCATCCGCAAATCCATCCACTGCCTTTGACAGCATGCTGAGCGGCTTGGTTGCCATGCGGCGCATGACCCTGATACTCAGCAGTACCGCCACAATCATGAGCATGGCCGCAAAGAACAGCATGATGCGCAGGAACTGCTGGCGCTCCCGCATGACATCATTCATATCAATGTCAATTCCAAGCAGGGCAACCGCACGTCCGTCAGAGGTATAAATGGGTTCATAGGCAGAACACAGCCAGCCAAACTCTGTCGTGGAAACGGTCGGATCAATATGTTCATTTGTCTGATAGGCATCGAATTCATCTGCCGAAATCTCAATGCTTCCTATATAAAGCATGTTTTCAGACGGATCCACCAGATTAATGCCGCGGTTTCCCTTTACGGACTGAATATATATGCTCTTGGCGTTCAGGTTATCCCGATAGCTGCCGAGCGTTTCATTCAACGCAGCGAAATTATCATACAGGCCCGCGGTCTTAAGCCAGTCAGTAACCGCGGCTTCGTCGTCCGTCTCCTCTGCTTTCTCATGCATGGCCTGAAAATCTTCGGATTCGACAGCCGTCAGAAGTTTCTCCACAACGTCCCCGTCCATGAAATACGCGATCGCAAGTGCTTCCTCAGCCGTGTTTTCCTTAAAAAAGCGGTCCACACGTTCCCCGTTTACATAATACGCAATCGCGGCCAGTCCGCTGGCCAGAATCATTACGAGCACCATGATAACGCTGTTCAGTTTCACACTGAGCGATATCCAGTTCTTTTTCCGCCCCGTCTTCTCTGCCATTTTCATTCCTCTTTCCTGTCTGCGTTCAGAATACGACCGTCAGTACATTACATCCTTCATAATTCCAGTACTGGATTCCCTTGACCTTTTCCTTCACCATCATAACGCCCACTGAATCCATAACAGAATCCTCTGCTTCCTGACGCATTTTTTCCATTCGCATATCAAGTGGGTTAAAATAAGGGGCACTGTTTCTGATATGCAGTATAAAATTTTGATTTTCGGAAACCAGCGTCAGCTGAATATATTCATCCGGCTGCCCTTTAAACGCCTGTTCTATAGTGACCAGACTGAGCTCCTCAACCGCCAGCTGAATCAGCACTGCCTGCCGCATTTCGATCTCATTTTCCTCACAGTAAGCAGTCAATGCTTCCATAACACGGCCAAGATCGCGGTTTTCCGCGTCCATTCCCGCACTGAATACAGGCAGATCCGTTCTCTTCTGCCGGATAAGATGCGGTCTTATGATCTGCATCAGCAGGCAGGCCGTTCCCTCAGTGACCGGAAACAGCCACCAGAACGCAGATGGCATAAACAGGCCAAGCAGCACTGTCGCCGGCAGAAGCAGTACTTGCGTCCGCAGCAGCGTTGCAAGTCCGGACAGCCGTTTCCTGCCGCAGCACTGATCATAACGGATCTGAATGATCAGTATGCCGGCAAACGGTGTGCTCAGACAGAAGATCCGGATGGCATGCACTGCTTCAACAGCTGCATCCGTCAGACCGAACAGAGCTGCCACCGGTGCAGCAAATATACCCAGGAGCAGACTGAGCACAATTCCTGCAGAAAGTCCCCACAGCATCGTCAGATGCAGAACATAACGGAGACTTTCTTCATCATGCTCACTGGAGAAGATTGATGCCAGGGGCTGCAGGGTATCCGCTGACGCCTGATACAGTGCAAGCGCCACATAGGATACATTCATGACCACATCAAATACAGCCACATACAGATCACCGTTGATCAGTCCCCTGTCTCCTGCCAGCAGCAGAAGACGGTTTCCCAGCATCAGGAACAGAAACTGAAAAATATACTGTACAGATGCTGAAAACCCGATGCCCAGCGACTGCCGGCAGACACTTCCAACATTTTCTGCTTTCGCTTTCAGAACGCTCTGCCATGTAAGCAGACCTTTGTGGTTGAAGAAATGACACAGTTGGACCGCCACACTGACGGACTGGGCAATTACCGTGGAAGCTATTGCCCCGCGAACACCCCAGTCAAGTATAATCACAAACAGGATATTCAGACAAAGATCTGAAACGCATCCGAGTGAAAAACCGACGGAGGCAAATCCGGCATCATCATCACAACGGATAAAGTCATACAGGAGAAAATTCAAAAGAAAAATAGGGGCAGCATACAGCATTGGGCGTGCATACGCCTCGCACATGCTGAGCAGGGCGGCCCTGTCTGCACCAACGCCCAACAGTGCCAGCATTGGCCGCAGCGTCAGATTTCCGAATACGGCAATCGCGGCTGCAATCCCCATCAGGATTACAAGGAGCCGGCGGAAATTGGCACTGACCATCTGTGTATCCCCGGAGGTGCTGAGACGGCCATGCATTACGCTTCCACCGATAGAGAAAGTGTATCCGATCAGGTTATACACCATGTACAGCGGTGTTACAATGCCGATTGCTGCCAGGCCGGTCTCTCCAACCCGGTTTCCGACAACCAGTGCATCTGCAATATCTGCAACTGCCAGCGCCAGCGCGGACAGAAAAGAAGGGCCCAGCATCCGGTAAAACATCCGTGACGGAATCACATGTTTCTTATTCATTCAGTAAAGCCTCAAAGACCCTGAGCTGACCTATCGGGCTGTACAGTTCTTTTGCCTGACGCAGTCCTGCCATTCCAAGATCTTCCTCAAGATTGATCACCGGATATTGTTCCGCAAGGTGAATGGCCAACTCATGCACCATGACTGCCGTTGTTTCAGGCGGCAGCAGCGGATCGTGTTTGGCCATCGTCATGGTAAACATCCCCGGTGTATTTTCATATCCAATGATAAATGCCTCGGCACCTGTCTGCGTGCGAAGCAGCAGTCCCTGAAAATCCAGGGCTTCAAATGTTTCCAGCATCGAACGCAGTACCGGCATGTCCCCCACATCCGACTCCGGAGACAAATGCTCTATTTTGTCCGCAAGCTGAATAATGTACGGGATATCTTCCGGCGTCAGTCTGTGAACTTCGTAAGCATGTTCTCTCTGAAAATGCCGGCATTTCATTTTATAGCTGTTGCTTGCATGTCCTTCCCTGAGGGCCAGTGTCAGAGTCCGGGCCAGATATTCATTCAGATCCGGGCGTTCCCTGACCGCTCCGGCATTCCGGAACTTATCCGCCTGATCCTGCGTCAGATAGAGCAGACGAACGGGATGCGGCAGACTCTGCACAATGGCCGCGCAGGCTGCCGGATCCCCACAGGGACAGAAATACGCCTGATCCTGTCTGCTGCGGACCACATACGAAAGACCGTTCCCCGCAATCTCCAGCCCATATGGCTCCCGCCATGTATACAGGGATGGAAAAGACAGTGCTGTAAACGGATTCTGACGGATGTCCCGGCATGATTCTATCCAGTTTTTATCCGAAAGCTGAATTGGACGAAAAAATAACGTCTGAATAATGCTCATCCTTTACTCTTTTTTTGAAGTGCCGGGGAAATCCTCCGCGCCGGTTTACCGCAAAAGAACTGATGCACCCCATACGGTACTGCTGCCATCACAAACAAAACATGGCATGTATCCGGGAACAGCAGCATTCTGTATCCGGCCGATAAAAATAACATGTGCCGGCAGTGCCCCGCACATGCACCACAGTATTTTGATTCTCAACAGGCTGCAAAACATGCGCCCGCGTTTTCCCCAGGGATGTAACGCGACATTTATACTGTCCTGCAACATCCTTTGCAGATGGATTATACCTTATTTGATTTGTTCATACAACCGGAAACCCTGTATTTAAAGCAGTTTCACCTGATGCCGGAAACCTTTTTCCATCCTTTAAATATGAAACGGACTGATCCGCAGGAGGTCCCGTTTCCGTACCGTATTCATCACAGGTCTTCCCGGAAACTCCGGACGGCAGCAGGGTGACATCAATCTTTTAATATACCTCTGCCGGAGCGTTATTGGTAAAAATGTCGTATTCCAGTCTATTGACGCACCCTTTCCATCATGATAGAGTACATTTACACTGTATCTGCCTGCTGCATCTGGATTATCAGCATGGCCTGCATTACAGAAAAACTTTCCCAGATAATATGGTCTGACAGCCTGCCAGCTAAAAACTGCAGCCTTTCAGTCCGGATGCCGGAATACCGCTGGTGTTCATATGTGGGATATTCGAAAGGATACATCATGCAACAGGAATTTGCCATTCTCGACCGGAACAGACAGATGGTCTGCCATACGCCGGCTTATTCACCGGACGGACTGACCCGGGAAACCGAGCTGTCAGACGGTTGTGTGCTGTCCATCTGCGGCACTCCGTCTCTGGATGCAGAAAATGAGCAGCTGCACAGACAGCTTGCAGAGGCACTGGCTGAAAATGCTTCCAAAGAGGCATTCCTCAGCAGCATGTCTCATGATATCCGGACCCCAATGAATGCCATTGTCGGACTGACTGAACTGGCAAAGAAACACATTGATGAAAAAGCACGCGTCTGGGATGCGCTCGAAAAAATCGAGACCGCAAGCGGCCATCTGCTGAGCCTCATCAATGATGTGCTGGACATGTCCCGGATCAATTCAGGCCGCATGCAGATTGTGAGCGAGCCGTTTTCCCTCAGCGATCTCCTGCACGACATTATGACCATTGCTGTACCTCAGATGGTACGGAAAGGGCATGCACACCAGCTTGTGCTTGGTGATATTCCACACGAAACTCTCAGGGGGGATGTGCTCCGGCTGCGGCAGATCTATGTGAACATCATCAGCAATGCGGTAAAATACACGAATGAGCACGGTGAAATCATACTCACTATTGACGAACAGACCGAAGGTGATATGTGCCGGCTGCTTTTTACCTGTCAGGACAACGGTATCGGAATGACCCAGGATTTCCTCAACCGCATTTTCATTCCATTTGAGCGTGTCAATAATGCCCAGGTCGCCCGGATTGAAGGAACCGGACTCGGTATGAGCATTGTCAAAAAAATAATCGATGCCATGAATGGCGAGATTGACATAACGAGCCAGCCAGGACAGGGCACCACCGTCCGTATCAGCATTCCGCTGCCATGGGAGGCAGAAAGCATACAAACCTCTGCCCTGGACGGACAGAAACTTCTGATTCTGGAAGCAGATTCCACCATCCGGCTGCGGTATGCACAGATTTTTGAAAAAACCGATATCCGCTGCGTCATGGCGAAATCAGCCGGCGAGGCTGTTTCCCTTATGACGGAGGCGGAATTCACCCAGTCGCCGTTCAGTCTCCTGATTATCGGCCGGAAGCTTGCTGACAACAGCACCTATTCAGATGCCGCCGCCTACTTCAGCAAAGCCTGTCCACACCTTCCCATTGTACTGGTCAGCGATGCCCGGTGGGAAGAAATTGAGTATCAGGCCAGGCGCTGCGGCATCTCCGGATTCATTCCGCTGCCTTTTTTCAGGAAGTCCCTCCTCAACGGCCTCAACCATTTCATGACCGAACAGCACGGACCGGTGCAGAACACAGCGTGCCCGGATCTCAGCGGACGGCGGATTCTCCTGGTTGAGGACAACATGATCAACCGTGAAATTGCGAAGGAAATCCTGAGTGTCACCGGCGCCGGTATTGATACCGCAGAGAACGGCCGGGAAGCTGTTGAAACGTATACCGCTGCCGCGGATGGCAGCTATAACCTGATCCTCATGGATATCCAGATGCCGGTTATGGACGGCTACGAGGCAACCGGCAGAATCCGTTCAAGCGGCAAATCAGATGCCGCTTCTGTTCCCATCTATGCCATGACCGCAAATACCTTTGCCGAAGATATTGCAAGGGCCAGAGATGCTGGCATGAATGGTCATATCAGCAAACCCATTGACACTGTTGCACTCATGCAGCTTCTGAGAAAGCTGCTGTAACCTGAACAATTGACAGGAGTAAAAAGAATGCTGGCTTATCAGGAACAATACATCCGGAATACCCGTGAAATTGCCGACCTGTACCACGCTTACAGCCGTCAGTACCTGTCATTTGATGACTTCCTCTCCGGCCGGCTTTATGCCAGGACACGGATTGCCGCTTTGAAATCCGAAAACACGGAACTGCTCGAAACACATCTGTTTCCTGCACTGGATGATCTCTTTCAGGCAACACCTGAAGCCATTGCCTCCCTTACGGAATTTGCCGGCTGCCTCATGGACTGGAAAGTCAATCTCGATATCGGCGTCTATGTCAAAATACATGATGCACTGCTCAGTCTCTGCCGCATCCGGCGGGACCGCAATGGAACCATTCGTGAACTCTATCTGCTCGGCATGGGGCTTTATTACCTGCAGCGCATCGTTGAAGGCACAGATGAAAAATATGCCGGCTCCTTCCACTTTCAGAACGAAATGCTGTTCACTGAAGCAGGTTCCTATATCCGCTATTATGATGAAATTGATGATGAAACCACCCGCGGATATATTATCCGGGCGCTGGCCAATGTGGCACTGACAACAAAGAACCACAAGCGGAAAATCAGTGCCAGTGCACATGCACTCAGGATCATCCGGGACGCCCATTACCGCCAACTTGCCCCATCTCTCCCCTGGGATGCCTTTCTGCGCAAAACACATCAGCAGATGTGTGCCAACCGTGCCGAACTGTCACAGGGCGATCTGACCACTGATGAACTCGCAGCCGTACTGGATTCCTGCTATGAAGTCTTCAGGCCGGAGGCAAAAAACAGCGATCCGAGTGTACGCTGGCTCTGGCCTTATTACGAAATGGAATACAACTGCGGTATGGTCAGCCTGCAGCTCACGCTTGAGCGGCTGCAGCTGCTCATTAACAGAACACCTGTCGACAGTTATGATATGTCCGGCCTGTACGGAAATGTTCAGCTGCCCATTTATTACGGACACCTCATGCGTGCAAATCCCCGTCTTCAGTCTGAGATAAAGCATCTGCGTTTTCTGGACCATGCCTACCGGAAAATGCAGGAAGTACTGACAACCTGCCCGCCTGATCACTTTGATGACTATTTCTTCTTCAATATCAGTATGGTGATCTCTGAATTCTTTGAACTTCCCGGTCTGCTTTCCTACCGCGAGATAACCACACGCCTCATGCAGCGCATTGCCGGCGAACAATATGTCCGCTTCCGCAAAACCGGACAGCTCATTGCCTGTATCTGTGAAGCGATTGTGGACCGCGAGCCTGCCTTCTTTGATGACATTCCCTTCCTCGCTGTCCTGTCAGATCCGGCTGTCAAACGGCAGACCCTGCTTACCTATGCAGAGGACTGCGGCCTGTACTTCGACTTTGGGTATATCAAAATGAACATTGGCCGCATGATGCAGACACGGAACCTGTTTGAAGAAGAATCCCGGATGCTGCAGCTGCACACAGTATCCGGCCATGATGATCTCCTTGCCCGGGAAAGTACACAGCATTTTGCCGATATTGCGCTCGGACACCACCGCGCCTACAATGGCACCTGCGGATTTCCGGAAACCTATGTGCGGACCAATTCGCCTTATCGACAGATGACGGAAACAGTCACTGTTGCTGCCGCATTTGAAACAAGCAGACTGCCATCTGCACGGGAAACGCTTGATGTGATTCTGAAAGGCGAAGGCCGGCAGTATTCCCCGCTTGTTACAATGTATCTGGAAAATGACGCCCTGCTTGAACGGATTCAGTCCATTCTCGATTCAGACGGTGCAGCATTTTACCGGGAGATTTATGACAGTCTTAACTTCGAAAGTCGTACCTGATCCACATCGGCATATTGACAGACAGCCGGGCATTCCACCAAGAAATGCCCGGCTGTTCATTTTCATTCCGAAAACCAGCTCCGTACTTAAAATACTGTTCTGTCTTTCCCGCATTCTGCTTGACCATTAAAGTCTGTTTGCTCTACAATAACATTAAAGCACCATAAAATTCATTATATTACAGGAGGAACCCATGCAGATACCTGCCCGCGCTGATTTTACCCTGCCCGGCGAATCCGGATATGAACAGCTGACGCTTGAACTTGCCAGACGCTGGGGTGCAGATGTGATCCGTGACAGTGATGGTA
>JAFUHD010000002.1 GCA_017469025.1 Clostridia bacterium | reverse complement strand
CTGATGGTTTCTGACTTTAATATCCGGGCACAGAAAGCCTATGAACGGCGGGGATATGAATTGCTTGGAACAATACGCAACGCTGTCAAGGATGACATTGATGAACTGTTGATGATCAAGTACCTTTGAAAGCTTAATCATTTCTGGGCTTCGTTTTGAAAGCAGAGGATTGAACAATGAAAGTAACTGGTGTCAGAATTGGAACAATCAGGGCGCCGCTGCGGGTGCCGTTCAAAACAGCGCTGAGAACAAGGACGGAAATCGAATCTGTTCTGGTAGCCATTGAAACAAACACCGGTGCAATTGGATATGGAGAAGCGCCGCCAACCGGTGTTATTACTGGTGATACAAAACTAGGCATTATAGGTGCTGTTAGAGAACATATTGCTCCAGCAATTACAGGACGTGAAATTGAAGCATTTGAAAGTCTTACATCATGCGTTGAACATGCGGTGATTCATAACAGCAGTGCCAAGGCAGCTGTTGATATGGCGCTTTGGGATCTGTACGGGCAGCAGTGCTGTCTTCCGGTTCACAGACTTCTTGGCAGTGCCAGAACCGGTTTGGTGACAGATATCACCATTTCCGTCAATACGCCTGATGTTATGATCAGGGATACGCTGAATGCAGTTGCCCGGGGTTATGATACGCTTAAAGTGAAAGTAGGTATCGACCCTGAACTTGATGTGGAACGTCTTTTGGCAGTTCGAAAGGCGGCACCGAATGCAAGAATCAGAATAGATGCAAATCAGGCGTGGCGCCCCCGGGAGGCAGTACGGATTTTGAACCGTATGCAGGAACTGGGACTTGGCATTGAATTGGTCGAACAGCCTGTTCTGGCTGAGAATATAGAGGGACTTAAATATGTCCGTGACAACAGTGATGTACCGGTTCTGGCGGATGAAAGCCTGTTTTCACCGAAAGATGCCCTGGAAATTCTCAGACTTGGAGCAGCTGATATGCTGAATATTAAACTGATGAAATGCGGCGGCATCACGCAGGCACTGCGTATTCTGGCAATGGCAGAAGTGACAGGGACCGAGTGTATGATGGGGTGCATGCTGGAGACAAAGGTCGCAGTTAATGCGGCTGTTCATGTTGCCTGCGCCAGACAGATCGTGACGAGGATTGATCTAGACGGTCCTGTACTCTGTTCATATGACCCTGTACAGGGTGGTGCGGTTTTCAATGAAAAGAACATTATGGTCAGTGATCTTCCTGGGCTTGGTATCACTGGATTTGATTCGGCATTTGTGAGATGGCATGAGAATTGACTGAGAAGGCTGCTGTTTTGCAGCCTTTTCTTATACTCGTAAAAGGAATATCCGGAATGTGAAGCGTCATGATTTGCAGACATTGTGCCGATTTACAGTCAGACATCCGAATATTTTGTTTTTTTCATATTTAGGGGTTTACAAACGGCGCTAAAACTTGTATACTAGTATACAAGTTCAATAAACATCATTTTTTAATTTTGACGGGAGGAACTGACTTATGAAAATGACATTCCGCTGGTACGGAAAAAACTCAGACTCGGTAACGCTTAAGCAGATTAAGCAGATTCCGGGAATGAGTGGACTGATGGGCTTTCTTGACTATAAGCCGGCTGGAGAAGTTTGGACTGAAGAGGAAATCAAAGCTTATATCGATGAAGTTCATGCCGCAGGTCTTGAGTGTGAAGTCATCGAGAGTGTAAATGTCCATGAGGATATCAAACTCGGTCTGCCGACACGTGATCAGTATATTGAGAACTATCGGATTACGATTCGCAATCTGGCCAAATACGGAGTTAAAGTTATTGTGTATAACTTTATGCCGGTTCTTGACTGGCTGCGTACCGATCTGGCACGTGTCATTCCAGAGGATGGCTCCAACAGTCTCTATTTTGATGAAGCTGAACTGGGTGAAATGTCTCCGATGGATATTGTCCGCAAGACTGCTGCTGATTCCAATGGTTTCAGCCTGCCTGGCTGGGAACCGGAACGGCTTGCTGATCTTGAGCATGTCATGGAACTTTACAAGTCTGTCGATCAGGAAAAACTGCTTGAGAATTACAAGTATTTCCTGGAAGGCATTATTCCGACCTGTGAGGAAGTTGGAATCCGTATGGCCTGCCATCCGGACGATCCAGGCTGGCCGATCTTTGGACTGCCGCGTCTTGCACATGACCAGGAAGGTTTTGACCGTATCGTGAAGCTGGTCGACAGCCCGGCCAATGGCATCTGCCTGTGCACGGGTTCTCTTGGCAGCAATGTAAAGAATGATATACCTGCCATTATCCGTCACTTTGGTGAGATGGACCGTATTCCATGTCTTCATGTACGCAATGTCAAGCATCTTGGTAGTGACCGCCGGTTCAGAGAGAGCGCTCATCTTTCATCAGAGGGTGATCTGGATCTCTATGAGATTATGCTTGCTGTCTACGATACCTGTCCGGATGCTTATATTCGTCCGGATCATGGCCGCATGATCTGGGATGAGGTCGGACGTCCAGGCTATGGATTGTATGATCGCGCTCTCGGTGCAACATATATCAATGGACTCTGGGAAGCGATTGTGAAGAACCATAAGGCGTAAATTCCAGGAAAGGATGATATAGTCATGAAAGTTGCATTGAATACACTCAAAGACCGTGAGGGATGGGCAAAAACTGGTGTTGTGCTGCCTGAATATGATGTTGAAGCGATGATCAAGGCTACAAAAGCGAATCCGATCTGGCTTCACTTCGGCGGTGGAAATATTTTCCGTGCATTTATTGCTGCACTGCAGCAGCGCCTGCTGAATCAGGGACTTTCAGACCGCGGCATTATTGCAGCAGATACATTTGATGTAGACAACATTCGTCTGATTTATGGCGGATTTGATAATCTGACCATGGATGTGACACTGAATGCGGACGCAACGATCGATAAAGAGATTATTGCATCTGTTGCTGAAGCACTGGTTGCACAACCTGCTCAGAAGGAAGAGTTTGTCCGTCTTGTGGAGATTGTACGCAATCCGTCCCTTCAGATGATTTCGTTCACAATTACCGAAAAGGGTTATGCCATTCATGGCCTTGACGGCAAACTTGCTCCGGTCGTCCTTTCTGACATTGAGAACGGTCCCAGCCAGGCAAAGCATGCCATGAGCATTGTCTGTGCACTCCTCAATGAAAGATATCAGGCTGGTCAGCACAAAATTGCTGTCGTCAGTATGGACAACTGCTCACATAACGGCGAGAAGCTGAAAAGCAGCATTCTTGAGGTTGCCAACGCATGGAAGGAAAAGGGCTTTGTTACACCTGCTTTTGTGGAGTGGGTTTCTGATGAAAACTATGTTTCTTTCCCGTGGAGCATGATCGACAAGATTACGCCGCGTCCGGCAGAAGCTGTTCAGAATATGCTGATCGAAGCGGGCATTGAAGGCATGGAGCCGGTAGTTACTCCCCGTGGCACGTATCTGGCACCGTTTGTCAATGCAGAGCGTCCACAGTATCTGGTCATTGAGGACCGATTCCCGAATGGGCGGCCTCCGCTCGAAAAAGCAGGTGTCTATTTCACAGACCGCGATACTGTGAACATGACGGAACGAATGAAAGTTACCACCTGTCTCAATCCGCTGCATACTGCGCTTGCTGTTTATGGCTGCGTACTTGGATACAATCTTATCAGCGATGAAATGAAAGATCCGGAACTGACCAGGCTGGTCAATCGTCTCGGATATGTGGAAGGACTGCCAGTTGTGACGGATCCTGGGATTGTCAGCCCGAAAGCTTTTATTGACGAGGTGGTTACCCAGCGCCTTCCGAATCCATTTATGCCTGATACGCCGCAGCGTATCGCGACGGATACCTCCCAGAAAGTTGGAATCCGCTTTGGCGAGACGATCAAGTCATATATTGAAACTGGACGTGATATCGACAGTCTGGTCGCCGTTCCGCTCGCGCTGGCTGGCTGGCTCCGTTACCTGATGGGCGTGGATGACCAGGGCAATGCCATAACGCTTTCTTCAGATCCAATGCTTGCCTCGCTTCAGGAACAGATGGCCGGAATCCGCTTTGGTGAACCGGAAACGGTTGGCAGTAATCTGAAGAGCATTCTTTCAAACCCTGTTATCTTTGGCAGCAACTTGTATGAAGCCGGGCTTGGCAGTAAGATAGAAACGATCTTTGCTGAAGAGATCAAAGGACCCGGTGCTGTTCGTGAAACGCTCAAACGCTATCTTGCGTGAGTTTTCCTGATTGAATTCAAGGGGACGAAGCTGCCAGTCAGGCAGTTCCGCCCTCTTTTGTTTATTTGAATATAGGATGAATAGGGTGCCTCTTTGCCTGTGAAAGGATAGGGCCTAGCACCTTGTGCTGGTTTGTCAAATAATGACAACTGCTTATGATCCGATGCCGAAAGCACATTTATGGCGTTAAAGAAGAGGGCCCAGCACTTTGTGCTGGTTTGTCAAATAATGACAACTGCCCATGATCCGATGCCGAAAGTACAATTGTACCAATAAAGGAGAGCCAAATGGCCAGAACACGCAGCAATGGCGAAACTCAGAGAGAATATGCGTCCCGGATTATACGGGAGAAAATCATCTCCATGGAGCTTGAACCTGGACAGAGCATCTCCGAAAATGAGCTATCTCAGACTCTGGGTATATCAAGAACGCCAGTACGTGAAGCACTGAGAGAACTTGTGAATATTCAGATGATTGAAGTTATGCCCCAACGTGGATGCCGCGTGGCATTGATAGACTACACCATGATCGAGGAAGCCAGGTTTACCCGGCAGGTTCTCGAAACATCTATCCTGCCGAAAGTATGCAATTTAATGCAATCGTCTGATCTGTTGGAGCTTCGTCAGATTCTTCAGGGACAGGAACTTCTGTTGCAGAGCGGACCAGAGGAAAATGCAAGGTTTATGGCATTGGATAATGCATTTCATGCAAAGCTGTTTGAGATTGCTCAAATGTCCATGACGCATCAGATGATGCTGCTTATGCAGATCCATTTTGACCGTGTCAGACGTATTGCACTGCATATTGGCAGAAACAGTGAAATAGTAAAGGAACACAATGCAATACTTGATGCAATAGAGAAACGGGATGTAGAGCTTGCCAGGGAACAAATGATGCATCATCTGAGTCAGGCAAGTCTTGATAGGACGGCTGTTGAAGATGCATTTCCACACTATATCCTCAACCGGACTGATGACAAAAAATAAGTATTTTCACCGAAATCAAGACAATAATTGTGTAGACATATGCTACATTCTCATTTAAACTGTTTCATGGCAGTTGCCAAATAATAATTCAGGAGGCAGTTTTATGAAGAAAATTGCTTTACTCGCGCTTGCGCTCGCTCTGATTTGTGTTTCTTTTGCAGCTATGGCCGAAATCAAGATCGGTCAGGTCGACTGTGCCGCGCATGGAACCAAGTGCTTCGCAGTTATTACCGTAGCAATGGACGGAGATGTGATTGCTGATGCGTACATTGATGAATTCCAGGTAATGGGCAAGGATGATGCTCAGGGTGTTCCGAATACTGAAACAGTTTTTGCTGATCTTTATGCGTCCGGTCAGGTGCTCGGTTCCAAGAGGGTTAACAATGCATACTATTCCGGCCTTCTCAAGGATCATGCCGGCGCAACCATGGAACTTGCTGATAACTATGCTGCCATTGAAGCTTTTGCAAAGGGCAAGACCATTGCTGAACTCGAGGCTGCTGTAGAAGGCAAGACCAGCGAAGAGATGGTCGATGCTGTATCCGGTGCTACACTTCAGGATACTCTTGGTTATCTTAATGGAATCATTGCTGCAGCCAAGGCTGCCCAGTAAACCGCAGTTTTTTGCACTCCGTTTATTCGGAGTGCTTTTTTTGATTCCTGACCAATAGTGTTCCCTTTTCAAAGCATCCTGATTGCGCTATAATCTCCTCGTGAAGAAGGGTGACGGAGGGAAAAATGTACTGTCAGGTCATTGTCGATATCGCACATGAAGATGTAGATCGTGTTTTTATTTATCGGATACCGGAAGGTTTGACACTTGAAGTGGGCATGCGTGTCCATGTTCCATTCGGAAATCGGAAAAGTATCGAAGGAATTGTTGTTGAAATTACAGATTCATGTGATCTGCCGGAAGCAAGGATTAAAGATGTAAAGGAAGCGCTGGAAGATTATCCTGCAGTTTTGCCGGAACTGATTGGAATTGCACAGTACATCAAAGCACACAGTTTCTGTACGCTTACACAGGCGCTTCGGCTTATGTATCCTGCACAGATGAGAGGACAGCGCATTCATGAGAAAAAACAGCAGGCTGTTCAACTGTTGCTGAATGAGGAAAAAACATATACCGAGGCACTGGAGAAGCAGAAAAGAGCACCCAGACGTTATGCCATACTGGAGGAATTGCATGGCACAGAGAATGGGGAAATGTTAGTCTCAGAACTGTGCGAACGTCTGGGAAATTGCAGGGATGCACTTCGTAATCTTGAAAAAAGTCAGTATGTGTCTGTCTATGAAAAAGAACTCCAGCGTAAACCGTATACGGAAATTGAATCATTGTCTGCAAAAGATCCTGTTCTGACGGAACAACAGCAATCTGTGCTTGAGAAGATCATTCCTGCAATTGATAATGGAAAAGGTCAATTTTTGCTTTACGGTGTAACCGGTTCCGGCAAAACGGAAGTTTTTATCCGTGCTGTCAGGCATACGGCGAGACAGGGCAAAACAGCGATTGTACTTGTACCGGAAATTGCTCTGACCCCACAGATGGTTTCCTGGTTCCGCTCTCGTTTTGGAGAAGATGCTGCAGTCCTCCATTCGCGTCTTTCCATTGGTGAACGGTATGATGAGTGGCGGCGTATCCGTCGGGGAGAAGTTCATGTAGTTATAGGTGCAAGATCTGCCATTTTTGCACCGCTTTCGAATATAGGTTTGATTATAGTCGATGAAGAACATGAACAGAGCTACAGTTCAGACAGAACACCTCAATATGATGCACGTGTGATTGGGCAGCAGCGCTGTCTTCGCAGTAGAGCGGTTCTTCTGCTTGCAAGTGCAACGCCCAGTATGCGTTCTTTTGCACTTGCAGGCCGTGGAGATTATACACTTCTTGAGATGCCAGAGCGTGTAAAGGGGCGTTCTCTTCCGGACGTACATATCATTGACATGCGCAAAGAGCTTTCAATGGGGAACAAATCTGTCTTTTCAGGGCAGCTTTTAACCGGACTGACACGCTGTATTGAGCGTGGTAAACAGGCCATACTATTTGTAAACCGTCGCGGGTATGCTACTTTTGTATCCTGCAGAAATTGCGGATATGTTGTTCATTGTGAGCACTGTGATGTAACCATGACTTTTCACAGTGTTGGGAATGTGCTGCGCTGTCACTATTGTGGCCAGGAGATGCCGGTGCCTGAAATCTGTCCTGAATGCGGGAGCACACATATCAAGTACTTTGGCGTCGGAACGCAGCGTGTTGAAGATGAAGTTCATAAATATTTTCCGGGTGTTGCAACATTGCGTATGGATAATGATACCACTCAGCAGAAAGATGCACATGCTATCTTGCTTGAACGTTTCCGCCGGCATGAAGCACAGGTGATGATTGGTACCCAGATGATTGCCAAAGGGCTCGATTTTCCGGATGTAACCATGGTTGGTATTGTTGCAGCGGACGCCATGCTGAATCTGCCGGATTATCGTGCTGCTGAACGTACTTTTCAACTGCTGACCCAGGTAGCAGGACGGGCAGGGCGCGCTGAGACAAAGGGTGAGGTTTTCTTGCAGACATATGCTCCGGAACACTATTCAATTCAGACGGCCAGCCGCCAGGATTACCGGGCATTTTATGAATCAGAAATGGCAAGGCGGCGTCAGACGAAGTATCCGCCATTTACCGTAATTGTCCGGAATGTCTATGAATCATTGGACGAGAATAAGGTTCATGAAGCTGCACAATCTGGTTTTGATCTGATACAGACATTCTTTGACCGGCGCGCATATCTGCAGAAGTATATCATCTATCTTCGCGTAATGCCGTGTCCGATTTACAGGATACAGGATAAGTACCGATGGGAAGTGCTCCTCAGTATCGTTGATCTGCCAGTCTGCGAAGAGGCAATCGGAAAAATGAGTGAAATTGCCGGCATTCCGGTTGACAGCGTCGCGTCTGTCTGTCAAATAAATCCCTCCGGTTTGATGTAATATCCAGCCCATATTTGAGAATTCCAATGTCTGAAACGCAGTTGGAACAGTCTGATAAAGAAGGGAAAATACAAACAACAGTTTGTGTGTAAGATAAAGTTATGAATAACCAGACCTTACGCGTTCTTCTGGTGTCCGTGGGTGTATATGGACGAAGATACCTGTCAGAACTGACTGAGCAGGGCCTCGGAGTTGAGCTTGCTGGCATTGTTGATGTTGCGGATGATTTACCGGAGCGTTTTCCAGTGATCAGAAAACGGAATATACCGGCGCTTTTGTACTCTGGGTGGGTGACCCGATGAGTATTAGTCTGTACTCAAGGCATTCTTGGCGATGACAACACGTTCATGATTGATGAACGCGGTATTCATGTGTGATGATTCCTGGTACAACATATCCGCTCTCATCAATACCGAAAACGTGTCAACGGATAAGCCTCTCTGCAT
>JAFUHD010000001.1 GCA_017469025.1 Clostridia bacterium | reverse complement strand
CATTAAAGGAGATCGCCCAGCACTTGGTGCTGGTTTGTCAAATCATGACAACTGCAATTGATACGGTGCCGAAAGCACGACTATGTCATTAAAGGAGGAGTGAACAAAAAGTCGCCTTCCTGGATACGCATCAGGTTCAGGTCGAGTGCAGCATGGGTCAGCCATCCGGGAAAGTGGCCGCGTCCGATCAGGACTACCTGACGTTCCACTGACTTAAGCAGAGTGAGAATGTAGTTTTCGGAATCCGGATCCGTCAGCCAGGACAGATTGTCTATTACGACAATGCCCTGACGGATCTTTTCCTGCGGTGGCATCTGGTTAAGACTGCCGTCTGAGCCGGAAAGCCACAACACGGACCTGTTCCGGTAATAGTGCGTTACAGCTGCGGTTTTGCCCCATCCGGCTGAAGCCAATATGATGACATGCCGGAAGTCCTGCTCGGCTTTCCGAAGTTTTGCCTGAACTGCCGGCACTTTTATGTGTGTCATGATTCTCCTCACTCATGTTGGATGATCTTTAGTTTGTATTGTACAGCAGTTAATAAATAAAAGGGAGTACCCCAAAGGGTACTCCGGTTAGATATAACAATGTTATATTATTTATTGCTTATAAATGTTGGGCTTTACAGCCTGCTGAACATTATGATTTGGTGTTTCATGCCGGAATGGATGTACCAGCCCTGATTTATACCACGCTCTTTTTGTATAGTGTAGAGATTTCGTGCCCGTCAACATTCAGACAAACTCAGAGAAGGGTACTGCCTGCATGGGAAACGATTAAGAATGCGTGACGGAGCCGGCTGCCTGCTGTGGGATTAATCCGGCATGCAGATGCCGGAAAGCTTCAAAGGAGGCGTCACTCATTTCCCAGCTGAATGAAATGGCATCCTGCAGGGCCAGTGCGGGGTCGATGCCGGCACAGATGAGCAGCTGCTGGAAGAAGCAGACACGGGTCTGGAGCTGGTTGGAGCGCTCGGTCCCTGTATCTGTAAAGAGGAGGTTCCCGTCGGGTTCGACTTCAATCAGTCCCTTGTCCCGCATCTGGCGGATAGCAATGCTGACAGAGGGTTTGGAAAGCCCGAGATAATGTGCCACATCAATTGCTCTCACGCAAAGATAGGTTTCTTTGAGGGCGTGTATGGCATACAGATATCGGTCAAGGGTTCTGCTCATGTTCGTTCCTTTCAGGCGAATAGGAGGGGTGGAGATTCCGGTACTCGGTGGGCGTACATCCTTCTGTCTGCCGGAAGATATGTGTAAAGTGGGACGAAGAAACGAAACCAACGGTTTCGCCAACCTGTGATATGGACAGATTTGTCCCTGCAAGCAGTTCCTTGGCCTTTCTGCATCGGACCTGATGATGATAACTCAGGGGTGTCATACCGGTGTGGCGCTTGAAGGTGCGCAGCAGATAACTTCCGTTGACAAAAAGCGCTTTTGCCATTTCATCAAGAGAGAATTTCTCGGAGCTGTGCGCCTCCATGTATGCCGTGGCAGCATCTGCCAGTGTCTGGCTGCTGGATTTTCTTTCGTTCATTGAAGCCTCCATTCTGCGTGACTATGGATTAGGTTCAACTAACAATTTATTATATATTAGCATAAACTAACGATCAAGTGTTAGATAAAACTAAAAGAGGTCAATATTAGACAATTAGGTTCACCAAACTGGTCAATATCAGGATAGCAGCAGACGAGAGGAATGTGCTATTATATCCGCCGGTTAGCAATTGCTAACATTTAGCTGCTTTCCATTATGTGAAATCCATTATGTGAAATCCATTATGGAAAACAGGGAAGAGAAGAAAGGATGACTCAGCATGAAGAGGGTTGCTGCAAAACTGATGTGCAGCCTGATCATTCTGCTGCTTGTTTTGCCTCTTTACGGTCTGGCCGAAGAGGCGTTATCTACCCGGTGGGCGGATGCGGCGGATGAGATTGACAAATTCCTGGACGCCGGATTTGAGAGCTATCTGGACGGTGATGCGAAGTCAGCATATGACAATGTAAGCAATGCGTATTTCCGGGTGTATGAAACGACCGGATTTGAGCGGCAGACCATGAGTTATGTGTCCGGAAACCGCAAAAATGCGGTGGAGATGCAGTTCTCCGCCTGCAAGGCAGCGGTGAAAAAGGATAATACGGATCATGAGACGATCGTATCCGTAAGGAGCGCACTGCAGAAACTGAAAAACATGATCCGTGAGGATGGCAACAAGCTGGCTGCACTGCAGGGCGGCGTTCAGAGCGAAAGCAAGTACTACAAACGCGGCGAGATGGTTTCCACGGATCCGTATCCCGAGTATTCGGCAGATCCGAATGCGGCCCAGAAATATGCGAGCTGGTACGAGGCGGCAACGCTGGTCAAGGAACTGCTGGATACCGCGTATATGGGGTATCTTGACAAGGACTTTGAAGCGGCGTCCGACAATCTGAATACGGCATATTATTCCGTATATGAAGAGTCAGGGCTGAACCACAAAATCTACACGGATCTGAGCCTTCAGGACCGTCAGAAGATGGACGGATATTTCACGGACCTGCGGAGTCTGGTTTCAAAGGCTGAGGCGAAATACCAGAAGAACAAATACCGCACAACGACGGATGGTGCGAAAAACCTGGTGCTGAAGCTGGCCAAGAATCTGGATACACAGGAAGCCGAGGCCAAAGCGGCACTGGCAGCTGAGACGGGTGCTGCAGTTGAAACGCAGGAAGAGGTCAAACAGGCGGATCCCGGAATGCTGACATTCCTGGGCGCCTTCGGCATCATCGTTCGTGAGGGCCTTGAAGCCATTCTGGTCATTGCAGCCATTATCGCCTATCTGTCAAAGAGCGGCAATGGAAAAAGCCTCAAGAATGTGTATATCGGTGCGGTCTGCGGCGTAATTGCCAGCTTCATTGCAGCTGCAATACTGGCCTGGGCCAAGAACGCATTTGTAGGTGCAGGACTTGCACAGGAAGTCATTGAGGGCATCACGGCACTCATCGCTGTCTGTGTCCTGTTCTACGTAAGCAACTGGATGATTTCAAAGGCAGAGGCTGCGTCCTGGAGCCGTTACATTGACAGCAAGGTACAGACTTCTGTTGAACAGGGAAGTGCTTTTGCACTGGCATTTACCGCATTCCTCTCTGTGTTCCGTGAGGGTGCCGAAGTGGTGCTGTTCTACCAGCCGATGCTGGCGGAAGGAAATCCGGGCATGGTGTGGGCAGGATTTGGCGTCGGCTGCGTACTGCTGGTATTTGTGTATCTGGCAATTACGAAGCTGTCGATCAGACTGCCGATCAAGGTTTTCTTCACTGCGACTTCCATCCTGATGGCTGTCATGTGTGTATCTTTCCTGGGCAGCGGCATCAAGGAACTGGCGGAAGGCAATGTATTTGACCTGACACTCAGAGTGCCGGGCATTCCGGAAAACGATGTGATTCAGATCTTCGGTATTTATCCGTGGCTCGAAACGCTGGTCCCGCAGCTGATCCTTTCGATCATCCTGCTGGTCACGTTCATGATGGCCCATTACCGCGGCAAGATAGATGCCCTGAAGGCACAGTATGCCGCAAAGAACAAAAATGCCGGAAAATAACCGGCACACTGCCGGCGGCGGGGCTGCCCGCTGCCGGATGAACAGATACCCCCGCGCATCTGCCCCGCGCAGAGCGTGATGGATATACAACCAAATCAAATTTTGAGGAGGATTTTACCATGAAAAAGTTTCTTGCCCTGCTGCTGGGTGCTGTCCTGCTGATGAGCCTGTCTGTTTTCGGTCTTGCCGAAGAAGAAGCTGGTTTTGATGAGTATGAACTGGGTGTTGAAGGCGAACAGGAAGTCGGCTTCATGACCATGGCCATGGTTTATTTCCAGCCTGTTGATATGGCGCCAGTTGAGAATGCCACCCCGAAGGAGGGTTCTGACCTTCACATCGAAGTAGACCTCACCGCCAACGAGAATCCGTACAGCTTCCCGGTAGACGGCTGGGTTCCGTATCTGAGCATTGATTTCGTCATTAAGGATCTGGCAGGCAAGGAAGTATATTCCGGTTCCATGATGCCTATGGCAGCCTCCGATGGCCCGCACTATGGCAACAACATCCCGCTGGCCGAGGGCGAGTACACCATCACCCTGACCATCAAGAGCCCTGCTGAGAACGGCTATCTGCTCCACGTAGACTCTGAGACCGGCGTTGAGGCCAAGGATGGCTTCTGGACCGAGCCGCTGACCGCTACCTGGACTGGCTGGAAGTTCGTCAAGGAGTGGTAATCAAATCCTGTCCGGGAATCCCCGGATCGGAAAGGAAACGGTTAATCCGCGTCCTGTAATTTAGGCTTTACACACCATTTTGCTGGCGTGTTCTCCGCGGGGAAGAATACGCCAGCATTATGCACGTTTATGAACAATTAAACTCTGGGGGTTTTACAGTGTTCAAGTATCTCTGGATGGTGACACAGGATCTGTTCCTGGCGGTTACTCTGAGCACCCTCATGCATGTCATGCTGTCCCGTACGCTTGGCCGGAAAGGGCGTATGGTGCACGGAATCCTGCTGGGCGCAGGCACTCTGGCCTCAGTTGTCCTGGCTGCCGTGAAATTCAATACCAATCTGATTATTTCCAGTCACTGGAATCACTACATCTATGCGGTTATTCTCACACTGACCGTTGCGGTTCTGCTGCTGACGGCGCTGTTCGGCCGCAGGGAAAACGGCGCTGCAGGCGCCGGCGGCTTCATTCTCTCTCTGGCGGGTTCCTGTCTTTCAGCAACCCTTGTTTTCTATTCCCTGCCCGGTGTACTGCTGTATCCATTCAGCTTTAATACCATGGGTCAGGGATATTTGTCTTCATATTATCTGGTGCGTATGGTCGGCTGGCTTGGCGCACTGGTCCTACTGCTCGTATATTCGCGCCTGCTGTCACGCTGTGCGCTGTATATAAAGCCCTATGGCCTCGTGCCGTTTGCACTGAACGCCGGGCTGCTGACCTTTGCTGTCTATTGTTTCGGACGCTTTTTTGTTCCGTGGGTAAACCGTGCCAAGTGGCTGACATGGCCGGTGAAATATACAGATGCCGCTTACGGATGGATTGGCAGCTGGATGATGTT
>JAFUHD010000008.1 GCA_017469025.1 Clostridia bacterium | reverse complement strand
TGACCCTGTCATGGACCGGATTGCGGATATTCTGTATGATGTGCCGTTTATGGTTGTTACGACACTGTTCCAGCTTCATCTGGCCAATAAGGTCGGTGTTGTCCCTGCGCTCCTGTTTGCATTTGTTCTGACGGGCTGGATCGGCATGGCGGCCCGGGTCCGCATGCAGTTCTACCGTTTCAAGAACCAGGAATATGTATTGGCAGCAAAGACACTGGGTGCAAAAGACTGGCGCCTTATGTTCAAGCATATTTTTCCCAATTCGCTTGGCACGATTATTACAGGATCCGTACTGGTTATTCCGGGCGTCATCTTCTCTGAATCTTCGCTGACGTATCTGGGCATTATCAATCTTGAATCCTCCACAATGACCAGTGTCGGCACGATGCTGGCCAACGGCAAGGATTACCTTTCCACGGATCCCTACATCATCTTCTTCCCGGCTCTGTTCATTTCCCTCCTGGAGGTTTCATTCAATCTCTTTGGAAATGGCCTGCGGGATGCATTCAATCCCAGTCTGAGAGGAGCGGAATAAGATGGAACAGATGGAGAAAAAACTGCAGGTGCAGAACCTGCGTATCAGTTTTAGAACCGCAGCCGGCAAGGTACAGGCGGTGCGGGGAATTTCCTTTGATCTGCACAAGGGCGAAACACTGGCCATCGTCGGTGAATCGGGTTCCGGCAAATCAGTTACTTCGAAAGCGGTTCTTGGTATTCAGGCAGCAAATGCGATTACTGAGGGCGGTGAAATCCTGTATGACGGTATGGATCTGCTGCAGATTGATGAGACGGATTTCTGTCGTCTGCGTGGCGACCGCCTGGCAATGATCTTCCAGGATCCGCTGTCCAGCCTGAATCCCATCATGCGGGTGGGAAAACAGCTGACAGAGGCCATGCTGCTCAAGAGCAGCATGCGTCAGCGCAACAGCCGAAAGGCTT
Organism: Clostridia bacterium; assembly: GCA_017469025.1. GTDB lineage: Bacteria > Bacillota > Clostridia > Christensenellales > Aristaeellaceae > Ventricola. The sequence continues at coordinate 1,214 of JAFUHD010000008.1, read as the reverse complement.
TTCAGGAGAGGATGCATCTGCTCGAAAACTATATGACGGAAGCAGATCCTGCTGCAAAAGACAACATTCAAAAATCGGTGGAACTGTACCGGAAACTTGAAACAGCCATGGGTGCTGCCGAAAAGGCATATGCAGATGCGCATCTGGCTGCAGAGGATGCCAAAGCCAATGTTGATCGTGCCCTGTATCTGATAGAGAAAAATGCATTCAGTGATACGGGCGTGATCAGGAAGATCCGGGAATATGTGGAACATGCTGCACATGAGCAGGTTCTGCCGGAAACGGAGGCACGCAAAGTCCAGGAGATGCTGGATTCGCTTTCACAGCAGCTTGGAAAGAAGCCGGATGCATCAGGGCTTGAACGCGCCGGACAGGTGCTATCAGATGTCCAGAAGACGCTTGAACATGTGCTCACAGGAGAAATGCCTGATCTTGCGGAGATGGTTAAATCCAGACTGCCGGATATGCCGGAAGGGTTTCTGCATGATTTTGAAGAAAAAGCGGTTCGCGGTATAGCAGGTGCGGCAGGCAGGTACCGGAATGCGCGCAGCAGTGCCGTGGAAATGCTGAAAAAGGGCCTTGACGCGCTTATGTCTGGCGGTATCGAGCAGATGCGGCCGCAGGCGGAAGCCATGTGCAAGGCTGTTGAGCAGGCTATTGATCCAATTGATCCGGTGAAGGATTCCCAGGCATGTACATTTTCAGGGTCGCTGTACAAGTTTCTCAAGGCATATGATGACGGCGTCAAAAATAATGACAGGAAACAGCGCAGGTATGAGCGTGAGCTGGCGCAGGCAGAAAAACGCAAGGCAAAAGGCAAGGCCTGGACAGTACCGGCACCGAGTGTGATAGATCTGGATCTGGTCAGGAGCAATCTGCAGGGACTGCTTCAGTCCATGATCGGCCACTGGACTGAACGCGACAGAGAAGAGGATGCGGCTGCCAAGACACGGGCGGTGATGGACGCTGTTCATGAGAATGCTGTCGGTATGGCTTCGACGATCACCAAGTGGGCAGCCAGGGACAAGGCGCTTAAACTCATGGAGGAAGTCGGTATCTCCGAACCGGAAAAACGTTACCGTCAGTATCCATTTGAGTTTTCAGGCGGTATGCGGCAGCGCATTGTTATTGCCATTGCACTGGCGGCAGATCCGGATGTCCTGATCTGCGACGAGCCGACTACAGCCCTGGATGTGACCATTCAGGCACAGATT
>JAFUHD010000062.1 GCA_017469025.1 Clostridia bacterium | reverse complement strand
CGAGAGACAATAGACAAAGTTTGCCAATTAGTGCTCACGCTTAGACCAGATGATATGCATATGACGGATGAAGATGTCCGGGAGAAGGACCTATTCGCTAGATAGGTCCCTTATCCCAGCACTTCTTGACTATAGCCAAAAGAATCTTTGAAATCTTTTTTTCGAAGATTTCCACGATTCTAAAACCCTCGAAATCTATTCCTTTTTTTACGGTCGGCGTTACGAAATACAACCATTTCTAACTTTGTAAATAATTACCAAATTTCTGCTCGAAACTTTTTTGTGTGTTTCAGGGCGTTTTCGGAGTTTTTTTATCAATTCGGGATTTTTTTGACCACCTTCTTGACCACCTCCCGATTTTTTGACCACCTTTTGACCACTCTTTCCATGCGTTTGCAGACATTTCTTGCGTTTTATGCGCGAGGTCCAAAAGGGCAAAAAGCAAGGCAGATAGGAATTCCTATCTGCCTTTGTCGAGTCGGAGTGGCGAGATTCGAACTCGCGACCCCTTGAACCCCATTCAAGTACGCTACCAAACTGCGCTACACCCCGAAATCTGTCGAACAGGGTGTATTATAAGCATCCAGGCCGGTTTTGTCAACAACTATTTTTAGTATGGTTTTGAACCATTGCTGTTGTTTGCTAGTCAGATAACGGAAGCAGCTTTGAAGCCAGAGCGTTTCCTGGCCGTGCAGATCCCATTTTCCCCTGGTTACGGCACGCATAAGCAGCGTTGTCCGGACAAATCCTCCATGATTTTCGAATCTTGACAATTCAAAGCGGGTATGGCATGATTTGTAAAATTTCAATGAAAGGACTCTTTTGTTTTGCGGGAAACATTTTATCATCTGTCTGTCGCCGGGATTACACACAAGCGAAAACTGGCCGTGATAGCCGATATTCATGACCAGCCTTATGACGAGGTTTTGAACTCTGTAAAGCAGCAGCAGCCTGATCTTGTTCTCATTCCTGGTGACTTTATCCATGGAAGCATTCCGCATTCAGATGATGTACTCAAGATGGCACTGTCACCATCACTGCAAATGATTGAAGCCCTTTCATCCATTTTCCCTGTCTATGTTTCTCTTGGAAATCATGAATGGATGCTCTGCCCGGAAGACATTGAACTGATCCGTCAGACAAAGGCCTGTGTACTGGATAATGACTGGGTTCATGATGGTGAACTCGTATTGGGCGGACTCACATCAGGTACAGTCTGCCGATACAGGCGTAACCGGATTGAAGGGGTGCGATACAGTGAACCTCTTCCCTATCGCAGTGTTTCCTTTCTTCGCCAGTTCAGATCCAGTTCTTTTGAACAGGAGCCTGATCAGATACCGGAATATGCCTGGCTTAATCAGTTTGTCATGGAAAAAGGTTGCCATATACTGCTGTCCCATCATCCGGAATACTGGTCTCTCAGTCCTGTCAGCCTTCAATCCTATCCCATTGAACTGACCCTGTCCGGGCATGCTCACGGCGGTCAGATCCGTTATTACAGCCCTGTTGCAAGACAGTGGAAAGGTTTGTTTGCTCCTTTTCAGGGTCTGTTTCCAAAGTATACGGGAGGCATTCACAGGAGTCAGTGCGGCACCATGATCATATCCCGGGGGCTTTCCAATACTGCCCGGCCGATTCCCCGACTGTTTAATCCGACAGAGATCGTCTATATCACCCTGGATGCCGGTTAGGATCTGTTTATTGTGCAGTTCATTATTTTAACGGGAACTGCCGTCTGAACTGCTCGCTCGGTACAGGATGCCGGTCCATCCCACTGTACACATAAATTATCCGGATAACGTTTTGGCATGAAGTGAATAATCAAAGACCAGAGTCGCACTGACTCTGGTCTTTTTTCACAGATGATAATATAAAACCAGCAGCAGAACAGATACTGCCAGAAAGCATAAACCGACTGCCAGTATGTACCACAGACCCTTTCCCCGCTTTTCTGCCCGCATGGCTTTGTAATCATAATAACGGACGTGCTCATATCCTCTCCAGATGGAAGAAATATGATGCCACAGGGTCTGGACACCGTAGGCAAAGATGTCAAAAAATCCCGTGGTGCTGATCAGTGTCAGAACACCTACACCGCACAAAAGCACAGCAGATACAAAACAGCCGTCGCTCGCATAACGGAGTTTCAGTTGAAAAGAGGTGGCTGCACTGAATCCGCGGAGCCTGGCTGCCCAGGCAGCAATCATAATACCGATACAGGCCGTCACAAGGATGTGAATCAGGCGGTGTTTCCCCTGCCTCATGCCTGACCGGCCTCCTGCATGCTCTTGCGATAGCGTTCATACTCCGCCTGATTGCATTGAACAAAATGTCCCGGCACTATCTCGCGCATAACCGGTGCATCCACACTGTAATCATGTTCTGCCAGCGGATCATACTTGAGACGTTTGCGCTGCCGTTCAAAATATGGGTCCGGAAGCGGAATGGCACTCAGAAGCGAACGTGTATAGGGATGGAGCGGATGGGCAAACAGTTCATCTGAGGAAGCCAGTTCAACCATCTTGCCGAAGTACATG
>JAFUHD010000061.1 GCA_017469025.1 Clostridia bacterium | reverse complement strand
TTTCCGTCTGATGGTTGCCAGAATACACCGGCAGAATACCATATACCGCGCCCTGTGTTTCGCAGGCATTCCGCTCTGCAAGCATGACAAACGGATTATGATGATGGCTGGAAGAACCGCGCAGCGAACCAACAGCTGTCCGGCCATGTGGGAGCGCAGACCGTTCCATCTGCCGCTCCATGGCATGCCGGCCATGGAAATGGATCAGATCCCATGTGCCAAATGGAATGTCCAGCGTCATTGAGGAGACCTTCTCAAGCGTCAGGCCAGTCGTACCCTCATTGAAGATATGTGCTGAGCGGGTAATCACATCCAGCTGTTCATATACCCCGTAGATGAGATCCACCCGGACGGCACTGGCTGCATCCCTGAGCGTCAGTATCAGCGTCTCACAAGCATCTGTATCACCGTCCGCACTGGGCAGCGTTTCAAGCTGAACCTTGCCCGGCAGGATTTTGTATGACACGTATCTCAGATCCGTGCCCTGAATTCCGTCATCTGACAGCAGTTCCAGTGCGGGAATCCGAAAATCTCCGGTGTTCGCGCCGCTGTATTCCTGGGGAACAATATCTATAGAAAACGTTCTCTCCTCCCGGATCTCATATGGATTCGGCGCAAAACTGATGTTTATGGGTCTCAGCAGATACCCCAGATCATCCGGCTCAATCCTCTCTCCATAATACAGATGAAGAACATGCCCCAGTTCTGTAAACCTGATCTGATAGGTCGTATGAATCGTATTCAGTGTTATGGTCCGTTCCGTGTCCCGGACAATGATGCTCATTGCGCACTTTCCTCCACTATGTTTTTTATCACAGGCTTCTGCTTACTTTCCGCCTCTGTTGGAAAAGAACACCCGCTCGGCATTTTTGAACAATATCTGTTCCTTTTCTGCCTCTGTGAACGCATCTGAATCTCTTATTATTCCGATACAGGCATCATAAGACAGTTCCTTGAGAACAGACGGATAATCCGTACCAAACATCAGGTGTGCCTCACCGAGTATCGACCCGGCCACTTTCAGATAGTGCCTTGTCTTTTCATATGGCGGTTCATCCGGCCGTATATTGTGTGTGAGACTTGAAATATCCATGCTGACATTCGGCAGTGCAAGTGCCTCCAGGGCACGTTTCCATTCATCCTCATCCTCTGCTTTGCCATTCGGTGCAAGCAGATGACAAAATACAAATTCCGTTTCCGGATGCCGGAGTACCTGCTGCCGGGCATTTTCGATCTGCCAGCTCGGACTCTTGTACTTGCCGATATCAAGAATAATCACCTGTCCGTTTCCGGCAGCATAGTCAATGGCATCCGTCATCACATCATCAGTAAGACACATTTCCTTATGCAGGCCCATTATACCGGAACCGACGCTCAGTTCAAATTTGACAATGGAAATTCCAAGAGCACGGAACAGATGGTCCCGGACCCGCTGCATTCCCCGCGCATATGGGTCGTACATGGCAGCGGCTGCCAAACGCTCCGGATAACGCGCTGCTGCTTCCCAGGTATAGAGATTCTGAAAACCGTAATAATTTCCCTGAAGCAGGACTGCTTTCTCAACGCCGTTCGCGTCCATATCACGAATCAGGTCATCCATCAGTACCTAGTCCGCATGAAAGCAGGGTGGAATCAGCTGGATAACGGAACCTGTCGCATATACAGCACGTCCGCTTCCATCCCCGACTGCTCTCAGTTCACCTTCCTCACCTGTACCTGCAATGCTTTTTACCAGATGAACATGACTGTCCATAATGCGCATTGGTTTTCCTCCAGAAAATAGTTAGTTATCCCGGCGCCGCCGCAGATCTGCCCCGGCATGTCCGTCCGTACGCTTTCCTGATCTGCATACGCCTTCATATCTGAAAGTCATTCTATCAGCAAATGCACTCCATTTCAACAGCCTTTCTGACGACCTTTGACTGCTGCGTTTTACTTCATGCCTTTCATTCAGAAAACGAAACACTTTAAAGTTCAGTACAAATTCTCTGCCGGGTCACCGTATGCGCTGTTTTTCTGAGCCGGCACCATCTGTTAAGCATGCAGGCATTGCGCCGTTTTCTTCCTTAATGACATAGTCGTGCTTTCGGCAACGTATCAATCGCAGTTGTCATGATTTGACAAACCAGCATGAAATGCTGGGCCATCCCTTACACCATTGGAAAAGGCTCTGTGTACTGTCCCATTTTGTAAAACGGCAGAGGCAGACAATGCCGCTCCAACGCACAGGGTCCATGGTCAACCCTGGTCCGGCTTTGCTGCTGCCATGGAAACAGCGCCAATGCGATATCAGCCGGTAACACAGCTTGCCCAACCATACTTTTCGCTGCTGTCCTCACGGCAGGCAGAACCGGACGGTGTGCCTGTCTGAGTGCTGATTTTCGTATGTCAGATCAGATTCTGATCTGGCTTCTTCATGTGTGCTTCTAAAACACAAAAAACCCTGCAGCATTGCAGGGTGTCGTCCGGCATAGCCGGCATTTTATACAAATTTCAGCGAAGAGAAGCATTAACGCTGGGCGTACATGCGCTCAAAATTGCGGTTCCACAGACCACTCGTGCGCTTACGCTTGGATGCAGTGCGGATGGTCTTTTCATGATTGCGGATGTTCCTCAGCGCAGGCGTATTGGCATCCTCGGCCATCATCACGTTCATCTTCGGAAGAAATGTTACGATATTCATTTATCATCAGTCCTTTCATGTCCGGCAGGTATCTTCCCGCCTGGCAGACAAAGAATATCATTTTCCTTCCGGAAAAACTTTCAGATTTGTCCGGTTTCTTTCATTTTTGTCCGGTTATTTTTTATTCAGGCCTTTCATCCGGTTTTGGATGTCAGTCTTTCTCCGGTGCTGTCCGGAAGTCTTTCCCGGCTGCATTTCCGGCAAAATCATGCTGCAAGATCAATGCCGGAAGCTTTATTTACTCGTAAGAATCCAATTAGAAAGGAATTTCCTATGGCAGAATGCAGAATTTCACACTTTTCAGTGTCCTCAATTGATGCTATACTGCACGGGAAAACTTTGAGACCGTTTTGCGCCTGATAAATCCCGTTCAGTCACCAATCCGGATCTTCCAGCATCACATAACCCGCACGATGTGCCGGTCCAACATATTAAGGAGGCTCCATTATGCATCTTTCTACGACTTGTGTTCAGGGCGGTTATACCCCGGGAAACGGAGAGCCCAGGCAGATTCCCATTATCCAGTCCACCACATTCAAATATGAGACCAGTGAAGACATGGGAAAACTGTTTGATCTCGAAGCAAACGGCTATTTCTATTCCCGGCTGCAGAATCCGACATGCGATCTTGTTGCCGCAAAAATCTGTGCACTTGAGGGCGGAACAGCAGCCATGCTGACCAGTTCAGGCCAGGCGGCGAACTTTTTTGCCCTGTTCAATCTGTGCAGTGCCGGTGACCACATTGTCGCGGAATCCAGCATCTACGGCGGCACCTATAATCTGATTTCAGTTACCATGAAGCGGATGGGCATCGACGTAACCTTTGTCTCTCCGGATGTCTCTGACGCTGACCTGGATGCTGCATTTCGTTCAAATACCAAAGCGGTATTCGGCGAAACCATTGCCAATCCGGCACTGACTGTTCTCGATATTGAACAGTTTGCCGCAGCTGCGCATCGTCATGGTGTTCCGCTGATTGTCGACAACACGTTTGCCACACCGGTCAACTGCCGACCGTTTGAGTATGGGGCAGACATTGTAACGCATTCCACAACAAAATACATGGACGGTCATGGGGCCTCGCTCGGCGGTGCGATTGTAGACAGCGGCCGGTTCGACTGGATGGCACATGCAGACCGGTTCCCAGGCCTCTGTCAGCCGGATGAAAGCTACCACGGCATCACCTATGCCGAGCGTTTCGGGAATGCCGGTGCTTTCATTACCAAATGTACTGCCCAGCTCATGCGTGATTTCGGTTCCATGCAGTCACCGCAGAACGCCTTCTATTTGAATCTCGGTCTTGAAAGTCTCCATGTCCGGATGGCGCAGCACTGCAAAAACGGACAGGCTATGGCAGAATTCCTGTCAGCTCACCCGAAGGTTGCCAGCGTCAGCTACTGTGGACTACCCACAGATCCATATCACGCCCGTGCCCTGAAATATCTGCCAAACGGGTCCTGCGGCGTTGTCAGCTTCGAACTTCGAGGCGGACGTGAAGCAGCCTCCATATTCATGCGTTCCCTGAAACTGGCCGCCATTGAAACGCATGTGGCAGACGCCAGAACCTGCTGTCTCAACCCGGCTACCAGCACACACCGTCAGATGAATGACGAACAGCTGAGGGCGGCCGGCGTTCCTGCCGGTCTCATCCGCATCAGCTGCGGTCTTGAGGATACGGATGACCTGATCGCCGATGTCGCACAGGCGCTCGATCAGCTGCCCCAGTGAGGTGACGCATGCCTATCTGTATTCCGGATCACCTTCCAGCCATCGAAACGCTGCATGAAGAAAATATATTCGTTATGCAGCACCAGCGTGCCTGTACACAGGACATCCGGCCGCTTGAAATCCTTCTGGTCAACCTGATGCCAAAAAAAATACAGACGGAAACACAGTTTTCACGTCTTCTTGGAAATACACCGCTTCAAATCCGGCTTGAACTTGTCGCACCGGAAAGTCATGTGCCCAGCAACACACCCATGGAACATCTCAGTGCATTCTACAAGCGGTTTTCTGAGATAAGACACCGCAATTTTGACGGCTGTATCATCACAGGTGCACCCGTTGAGCATCTGTCCTTTGAAGCAGTAGATTACTGGAATGAGCTGACAGACATCATGGACTGGACGGAAAGCCACGTTCACAGTACATTCCATATCTGCTGGGGCGCCCAGGCAGCACTGTACCACAAATTCGGCATTCAAAAAAAGCCGCTTCCGGAAAAGCTGTTCGGTGTCTATCCGCATACGGTTGACTACAAACAGAGCATTCTGTTCCGCGGCTTTGATGATGTGTTCTATGCACCGCATTCACGGCACACCACCGTATCCCGTGAAGATATTGAAGCAGTACCGGAACTGCGTGTGCTTGCCTCCTCTGAAAAGGCCGGCGTCTATGCTGCCTATGCCAAGCATCACAAACAGTTCTTTGTCATGGGGCATTCAGAATACGATGCAGATACGCTTGAACAGGAATATCTTCGGGATGTCGCCCAGAATAAACCGATCTCCGTACCGGAAAACTACTATCCGGATGATGATCCCGCCAAGCGTCCCTGCGTCACATGGCGTGCACATGCCAATCTGCTTTTCTGCAACTGGCTCAATTATTTCGTCTATCAGACTACACCATATGATCTGGATCTCATTCCTTCCCAGCAGGAAGATGAACCCTGATGCGCTTTCAACACCGGACCGGCTGAATCAGCCGGTCCGGTGTTTTGTACTGACTGACGGTCCGCATCAGGGCAGATCATAACGGTCTGCCGTGTCATCCCTTTCTTTTGATCTGAACCGCCAGTATCTCCATCATATGCCGAATCACAAACTGCTGCGCTGTGATGGAATAGAGAATCACCGTATATGATGCATTGGTATAGCTCCGAATTTCCTCCATCAGACCGATTGTCCTGCCAAGTTCGGTGACCCGCTTCTTCGATGTCTTTTCTTCGCCTGGGACAATCTCAAGATAACCATTCTGCACAAGATACGTCTGGATTTTCTGAACATTGAGATTTTCCATTCGAAGATCCTGCTTGTGTGCGCTGATCTTTTTTGCCAGTTCAGTCACGGATATCGGTTCTGCAGAATACGAAAACCTGTCAAGAGAACCCGGATAAAACGGCAGAGAATGGTCTTTTGTCTGCAGCCCTCCGTTTTCAATGATCCTGCGCAGAATATCTGAAACATAGGAAAAGCATTTTGAAATACGCGGATTGCGGACAAGTTCACCGTCCGGCACTGCCTCACCGGTAAGTGGATCAATGCCGTCTGCCAGCTTGTCGATAAATCCTTTCGTATAGGCTATTTTTTCAATTTCCGTCATATGACGTACCCTCCCTGGGATGATTATCCAAAGTATATCACGAGACCCTTTTCACAACAATGCCCGTCTTGAAATCTTCTGCCGTGTTTAAAGGCATTCTTCGCAAATCATGTCACAATTTGTATAATATTTTTTCAAATTACCAATAAAAAAAGCCGGGCATTGCCCGGCTTTTTTTGCCTGATCAGTAAACCTCAATTTCTCCGGAGAGAACTGCAAACGGTCCAGCCAGCGGACAGACATCACGGTGCTGTCCAAAGTAATCCTCATCAAAAACGATGGGTGAGCCATCCGGATTCTCGAATTTTTCCTCGGGTTCAAATGCCTCTCCCAGTGTTTCCGTCGAAATAATGCCCTGTACCCCTGCAGTCACACATTCTCCAAGATTCGTTTTCAGATAAGTGTGACCATCTTGCTCGGACAGCTCAATCTTTACCGCAAGATCGGCATCTACTTTCGCATCCTTTTCCGAGCTCATGGGCTTTGCTCCGCCGAAGTAGACATTGCCCGCTGCCCATACCGGCAGTTTGTAATAATACTTGTCACGGTCGCCCATAGCGCCCATGCCGCAGTAGCCCTCGAACATGGCCAGATAGGCATCCCAGTCCGGATATCCTTCATATTTGAAGGTGCCGACATAAGGATTTCCATCGCTCCATGGGGACTCCTTCATGCTTTCAAAGATAGACATCATCCCCGGCCGGATATCCCGCTGAATGAAGATGTTGTTATAGAACCGCATATCGCCATGGAGAATGGTCATAAAGCCTGCAATCTCAGTCCGGTGCGGCATGTGATACGGCGTGTAGCGCGGGCAGGGGATCTTTCCGGATCCGTTGTCAACACCAAGACCGACAGCCGTAAATGAACCCGCAATCAGGTTATGAACCAGTGCCACACCCTGCGTCGGCAGCTTCAGCGCATGATCTGAAAGCAGAATATTGTTGTCAACCAGTGTCGGGCCATGGCTGACCTCGATAAAGATATCCTCACCCAGGCCGTCTGCACAGCCAGGATTGGCATTTCTGTCATCCGGCAGCGTATTGTCATGGAACAGATTCTGTGTCACACGGGTTCCCTGGGCCTGCCAGTCAAGCCACAAACCGCGTGTGCAGTGATGAATATGATTGCGGCGGTAAATGACGTCTATCGCCGCATGCATCTTGATGCCGCCGATTTCGGCACCGGCCAGGTTCTGCTTGTTGTTGATATGGTGAATATGGTTATCTTCGATGATGGAGAAGACCCCGCCAAGATGTCCGACAATGCCCGTCTGACCGCAGTCATGAATGTTGCAGCGGCGGATAATGTGTGAACCGATGTTCTCCTTTGTCCATCCCTCACGCTGTGCCTGGATAATACAATCACGCTCTGTCTGTGTGCCATGCTTCAGCTTGTGGAACAGCCAGCGGTTGTCATTCTCAGGCTGCAGATATTTGCCAAGCGAAATACCGGAGCACTTTGAATCGGAAACCTCGCAGTCCTCGATAATCCAGCCTTTGGACCAGTGCGGACCAATCATGCCCTCCTGATATGCGGTCGGAGGTGCCCACTGCGTAGCCGCCTTGCAGACAGTAAAGCCCGAAAGTGTAATAAACCCGACGCCTTCCCTGGACGGATAGAAGCAGTTACGACGCACATTGATTTCCACCGTTTCCTTATTCGGATCCGCGCCCTGGAAGTTGGCATAAATAATGGTTTCATTGGCTGCCTCATCCTGTTCCGTATACCAGGTATATACGGAGAATTCCGGATCCCAGGATTTTACATAGGGTTCAGGATTCAGGACCTTGTCAATGATTGTCACCTCATACAGCGACTTGCCGTTCAGATAAACCTCACCGGTGTGCGCGATGTAATGGGCGATATACCAGTCGCCCTCAACGCGGGTTGTATACGGGTTATACGTGCCAAAGATACCGTTTTTAATGCGGACCGAATAGGTATTCCCTTCAACCTTCTGCCAGTCCCTGATGATTTCTGCACCCGTGATGACTGCTGCACCTTTTTCGGTTGAACGGTATTCAATCCGTGCATTTTCAGTGCCGGCATGCTTCGGATCCACATATTCCCGGTAAATGCCAGGGGCAACCAGTACGGTATCACCCGGCTGCGCAACATTAGCTGCTTCCTGTATCCACTTAAAAGGATATGCCTTTTCGCCATTTCCGCTGCGCTTCGCATGTGCGTCTACATAATAAATCATATGAAGTCCCTCATTTCTCCTGATAAAACAGTTGTCTGCCCAAAAGAGCAGACAACATGCAGTTAACCTTTGACAGCGCCGGCCATCATGCCCTTGACCAGTTTGTCCTGGAAAATAATGAACAGGATGATCATCGGCAGTGCAGAAAGAACCAGAACCGCCAGAATCATCGGCATGTCAAGTGAATGCTCGCCTTTGAACTGGCCCAGTGCCAGCGGCAGTGTCTTCTGGGAAGAACTCTGCAGAAGCGTATTTGCAAATGCAAATTCATTCCACATCGAAACGCCATTATAAATGGCCAGCGTGGAAAGACCGGACTTTGAGAGCGGCAGAATAATCTGGAAGAAGTTGTTGTACTTGTTACAGCCGTCAATCTCCGCAGATTCTTCCACTTCCTTTGGAATGGTCATCATGAATCCGGTCAGAATGAAGACGGACATGGGCAGGGCAAACGCCACATAGGGTCCCAGAAGGGCAAACAGATTGTCATATAGGCCCATATTGGTCGTCATCTTGAAAATCGGAATCAGGGTGACATGCATCGGGATGGACATCATGGCAACGATGCCGGCATAGATAAGGTTGCGTGCCTTGAACTTCATCCGTGAAAGCGGATAAGCTGCAAAGGACGCAAAGATCAGCATGACGACAAGCGACAGACCGACGATCAGAACAGAACGGCCAAAGTATCCAAAGAAACCATTCTGTACAATGTGTGGATAGTTGTCAAAGTACCAGGGCTTCGGGAAATGGAAAACGCCCTGGGAAAGCATGTCAAACTGCTTACGGAACGAGTTTATGATCATGAAGAGGAACGGGATGAGCGTAACGGCTACCCAGAAAAGCGCAAGGATGAAAACGATCGTCCAGACAATACGGCTTTTGACCTTGGCTTTATCCATACTCGTATTGTTTGCCATCTCAGTAATCCTCCTTTACCACAAAGATTTTCTGGAACAGGAGTGCAATGACCGTGATCAGGAGGAACATGCCGGCTGCCACACAGGAACCATATCCCATGTTGAAACGCTGGAAGGACAGCTTGTACATGTAGGTAGCCATGAGTTCGGTACCGCCTGCGGGACCACCCTGCGTCATATTCCAGATCATATCGAAGTACTTAAGAGAGCCGATCATGGACATGGTACAGGCCGTCTTGAAAATCGGTCCCAAAAGTGGAATTGCAATTTTAAACAGATACTGGCGTCTTGTTGCACCGTCAATAATCGCAGCCTCATAAAGTGACGGCGAAATATTGGCATATCCTGCAATAAAGTACACCATATAAAACGGCGTAAACTGCCATGCCATAACGCCAATAATGGCAAAAAGCGCTGATGGATTTTTGCCAAGAAGATCGACATAAACCTTCTTCCCGGCCAGGAAGCCGGCGATTTCAGAGAAAATGCCGCCATTGGTCGCCAAAATGTAATTGAACAGGAAAGCAATGGCAACAGAACTCATCAGATAGGGGAAGAACCAGATAACCTTGAAAATATTGAATTTACGTCCGCCGGCATCGAGGAAAGTCGCCAGCAGCAGGCCAAGGGGAATCTGCAGGAGAATCGAGAAGACCATAACGACCAGGTTATGCCGGAAAGCAGCCCAGAAAGAGGCATCTTTCAGCAGATCCTGCCAGTTCTGCATGCCTATAAAAATCTTATCGGTGGAAATGCCGTTCCAGCGGTATGCACTTGTCACAAATGTATCAATGACCGGATAGATCATGTACATGATGATCATGGCAATCGCGGGAAACAAAAAGATCGTTGCCGCAATCGCCGTGCTCCTTGATGTCGCTTTTTCCAGAGATGTTTTTTTATTCATGTCTGAGCGACTCCTTTCTAATTGAGTAAACAGCCCGCAGGAAATCCTGCGGGCTGTTATCATGTTGAAATTATTGTGCCAGAGCCGCCTTCATGGCTGCATCATGTGCCTCGCCAACTTCGAGCGGGGTCTTGGTGCCGCCAAACAGTTCGGTCATGCAATCCTTGTGCACTTCGGTAACAGAAGCCGGCAGATACTGATCATACCAGAGCTGTACGTTGGATGCATCAAAGAAGGTATTGATAACAACCTGCATGTTGGGATCTTCGATGCCAACTTCGAATCCCTTGATGGACGGGGTGGTGTTGTTGGCCATCTGCTCTGCATTGTAGGTGTCGTCGTTGTAGTACTGGGTAGCCAGCACATAGCATGCATTCAGCTTGTCCTGATCGACGGAGCCGTCTTCCTTCCAGCAGTTGAAAGAGAAGCCGTTGCCGATTGCGGTGCCGATTTCGACGTTCTGCGGAACGCCCTTAGCCTTGGCCTCTGCGTCCTCCGGGAAACGGAAGGTGCCGAGGTTTGCATTGTACCATTCCTTGCTGTCGGTTCCGATGGAACGGACCTGCCAGGAACCATGGAGCATCATCGCGCAGGTATTGTTGTACATGAGAGCGCGATCCTCGCCGTTATCGGTGACGAGGGAGTTGAAGCCAGGATTGAAGTAGCCTTTGGCAACCCAGTCCTGAATCTTCTGGCCGGCCCAGATGAAGGCCTCAGAAGTAAAGGAACCGGTCTGTGCATAAGCAGCATCAAACTCGGCATTGCCGGAATGACGGGCGACCAGATACATATAGTACATGGAGCCAGTCCACTTGGAACCATTGGCCAGGGAGAACGGAACATAGCCAGCTGCCAGCAGCTTGTCGCAGACTGCCTCGAGCTCATCGATGGTCTGAGGCACTTCTACGCCAACCTCGGCGAAGATGGACTTGTTGTAGAAAATGTCGCAGCCGGAAAGTCCGCCAAACGGAATGGCCAGAACTTTGCCGTCATAGGAAGCCTGAGCAACAGCCGCATCGATGAAATCCGGATGATCATAGGTGTTGAACAGTTCCGTGATGTCATTGACGAAACCGGACTTGTAATACTCAGCCATTGGGCCGCCGCCCCAGTGAATGTACATATCCGGAGCCTGATGAGAACTCATGGCAACAATCAGCTGCTGCTTGTAGTTATCATTCTGCTGATGGACCTGAACAACATTGATGTTCGGATAGTCAGCCATGAAACGGGCAACCGCACCCTCCTGGATGCTCTTGGTCGGATCTTCGGTGGCGATATCCCACAGCGTGATCGTCAGGGGCTCTTTGGTGAGCTCAGGAATGTTCTTTGCGCCCTCGGCAAATGCGCCGACGCACAGGAGCATCAGAACAAGCAGAGTGCATACGAGCTTCTTGGTCATAGTTTACCCTCCTTATTTTTGTCCGCGCGTGAAAAAGTTCTTCTCTCACGCTTGTGCAATATTCATCGAGAACCTCTCGATTTATTGACCAAATTATAGCACATGTGTCCATATGCGAAAATACCCTTTTTTATTTTTATGCATCTCTTTCAAAATCATCTGCTTGTTCTTGTATTAACAAATCAAATTTTCATTTTTTGTGCTTTTCTCCTATAGAACAATCTTCCATTTTTTATTTTTAAGTTTTGAAAAAGTGTTACGAAACCCTTTTTCATTTCTCCGGAATCCGTTGCGCAAGAATTTGCAGCATGCTATAATGCCGGCAAATCAGTTGATCTGCTCCGTATAATATTATCCAAAAGAAAGGTTGTTTCGTATGCTTTATTATGTCAATATTGGTGCCGAGCGTGACGGCAACGGTACCAAGGAATCCCCGTTCCGCCGCATCAGTGATGCCGCACGGATTGCGAGACCCGGAGATGAGGTTATTGTTGCACCGGGTATCTACCGGGAGTACGTCGATCCCGTCAATGCCGGCCTTGAGGATGCCCGGATTACCTATCGCAGCGAAATCCCGCTCGGCGCCGTAATTACCGGTGCCGAAGAAGCCAAAGGCTGGACCCCATACAGCGGCAGTGTCTGGACATACCGTATCAACAACAATGTGTTCGGTGCATACAATCCGTATACAACGCTCATTATGGGCGACTGGTACAGCGGCCCCTTTGTCTATCATACCGGCGCTGTTTATCTGAATGGCAAAATGCTTTATGAAGCAACGACGCTGGATGAGTGCATTCGCGGAGAGCGCTATCTGCCGTCCTGGGACCCTGATTTTTCCATTTACAAATGGTATACCGAGCAGGATACGGAAACGAATGAAACCGTTCTCTATGCCAATTTCCAGGATAAGAATCCAAATCAGGAAAATATCGAAATCAATGTCCGCCGCAACTGCTTCATGCCTTCAAAAAACGGCGTGAACTACATCACCCTGTCCGGATTCAATATCAATAAAGCTGCAACGACCTGGGCACCGCCGGCTGCCTATCAGGACGGCATGGTCGGCCCGCACTGGTCTAAGGGCTGGATCATTGAGGACTGTGAACTGAGCAACAGCCGCTGCTGCGGTATCTCCCTTGGCAAATACTATGATGAAGTTAATAACCATTACTTCACCTACAAGCACGTCAAGACGCCAACCCAGATGGAGCGGGATGCTGTCTGCCGCGGTCAGTACCACGGCTGGCTCAAGGAGAACATCGGTTCACACATCGTCCGTCGCTGCCATATTCATGACTGTGAGCAGACCGGCATTGTCGGCCGCATGGGCTGCGTATTCAGCATCATTGAGGACAACCACATTCATGACATCAACCGTATGCAGCAGCTGGCAGGTGCTGAGATTGCCGGCATCAAACTTCATGCTGCAATTGATGTGACGTTCCGCCGCAATCACATTCATCATTCCACCATGGGCATCTGGTGCGACTGGCAGGCACAGGGCACCCGTATCACGCAGAATCTCCTGCATGACAACCAGATTCCGTTCACTTCCGCCGTCAATGACGTCTGGAGCGTCAATGAAGATATCTTCATTGAAGTCAGTCACGGTCCTACACTGATCGACAACAACATTCTCCTCTCCCAGCAGGCACTGCGTCTTCCCACTGAAGGCGTCGCTGTTGTTCACAATCTGATCCTCGGCTCCATCACCTCCATTGGCGAGAACACCGGACATCCGGGAATGAATGAACAGCCCCGCTATACACCGTATCACATCCAGCACCGGACAGAAGTTGCCGGATTCATGACCATTCTGCATGGTGACGACCGTTTCTACAACAACATTTTCATTCAGCACTGGGATCCAAAGAAGGTCAAGAGCTTCTCTGAGGAAAACTATGAAGTCGGTACATGGGTCTTTGACGAGGACAACTATCCGACATACGAAGAATGGATTGGCTGGTTTGAGATGGACAAGCCCTTCGTCAATATGGCAGAAAAGGCAAAATATCATTTCTCTCACCTGCCCATCTGGTCCCGCGGAAATGCGTTCTTTGCCGGTGCACGGCCCTGGAAGCATGAACAGAACGCCCTGGTCGACACTGAACATGAAATCAGGGTCGAACTTGTTGATAGTGAAGACGGACCGCATCTTGAAACCAATGTCTATGAATTCCTTGGCGATTTCACCGATAACATGATCAACAGTGATGTGCTGGGCTATGCATTTGAACCCGATCAGCGTTTCGAGAATCCAGATGGAACCGCCATCACCTTTGACCGCGATTACTTCGGTTCACCGCGTGGTCTCCGGCCGATTCCCGGTCCGTTTGCCTCCGCCGGCGAACTCAAAAAACATCTCTGATCCACCACACATAGCAAAACAGACCTGCCAAATGGCAGGTCTGTTTTTTATCGCATTGCTTTCAACCAGATTATGGCAAACAGCAACTCTAATCGGAGGCTCCGCAAACGGTACAGGATTTCCAGCCGTTTTATTCTGCCGGCTGATCTTCCTCTTCTGTTTCAACAATTGTCTCTTCTTCAATTTCAGAATCAACTATGTCAAAGACATCTGATTCACCTTCAAAAATCAGGAAATCCTCTTCCTGCGCTGTTTTAGCCTGGACAATCATCTCCATGGCATCCACATCAATCGCAAATGCCATTTCCGGTGAACCGGAGTGATCTTTAATATAGCGTGCGACAGCTGCTGCTTCCTTCCGATTCATCCGAAATACGATTGCCTGATGCTCTTTCTGTTCAAGTACAGTTTCCTTTACGCTCATATCTTTGCCTCTTTCCAATTCTTGGTATGATTCTAACACATAGAAAGAGTAGCACTGGACTATTCCAAAGTCAAGCTATCCTAAACAGTCATAAATGTCCCGTTTCGAACCAGATGCCTATCCCGCCACTTTCTCTGAAGACCTGTCCAGTTCCCGAAAAGTACGGACAATCAGGACTGCTGCAATTACAAAAGTCAGAATATCGGACAGCGGCATGGAATACAGTACACCGTCAAGTCCAAAGAAAAGCGGCAGAAGCAGTGCAAATCCAACGCCAAATACGATTTCACGAATCATGGACAGTATTGTTGATTCTGCCGCTTTTCCCATTGCCTGAAGGAAAATAAAGCAGGCTTTGTTGATACAAGCACAGATCATCATGCACAGATAGATCCGGAATGCACGGACCGCGAACTGCGTATAATAGATACTCTCATTGGCAGCACCAAAGATGCCAATCAGCCCCTGTGGGAACAGCTCTACAATAATCAGAGCAACCGCTCCAACGATTGCCTCAGCAGTCAGCAGCTTTTTAAAGAGTGAACTGACTCGCTGCTTTTTCCCTGCACCCATATTGAACCCGACAATCGGAATGCATCCCGCTGACATGCCCACAACAATGGAAATGACGATCTGGAAGAACTTCATCACAATGCCGACAACTGCCATAGGGATCTGCGCATACTGTTCCTGACCGAAGACAGGATCCAATGCACCATATTTGCGGATCATATTATTGACTGCTGCCATAGATGCGACCAGGGAAATCTGGGAGAGAAAACTGGTCATGCCCAGTACCAGTGTTTTCCGGCATACAGCTCCATCCAGACGGTAATCCGCTGCGGCAGGCTTCACCTGTTTCATATGAATGATGTACCACACAGCCAGTACTGCTGTCAGTGCCTGTCCAAGTACTGTTGCAACAGCTGCACCCATCATTCCCCATCTGAACACAAAGATAAAGATCGGATCAAGAATGATATTGACCACTGCACCCGCCAGTGTAGATGCCATTGCAAAGCGCGGACTGCCATCTGCACGGATAACCGGATTCATCGCCTGGCCAAACATGTAAAGCGGTATGCCAAGCGTAATATAAAAGAAATATTCCTTTGAATGACGGAAGGTTTCCGCATTCACTGTTCCGCCAAACATAGCGATAATCTGACCGCTGAAAAGCAGATACAGTGCACAAAGCACAATCCCGCTCACTAAAACCATGATTACTGAATTGCCGACGCTTTTTCTGGCTGTCTGCTGATTTCCCCTGCCAAGGCTGAGGCTTACATATGCACAGCAGCCGTCACCAATCATAACCGCAATTGCCAGTGCCACCACTGTCAGCGGAAAAACAACGGTATTCGCCGCATTTCCATATGATCCAAGATAAGTCGCATTTGCAATAAAGATCTGATCCACTATATTATACAGAGCACCGACCAGCAGCGATATAATACACGGCACTGCATACCGGCGCATTAAGCGTCCAACCGGTTCTTCTCCAAGAAACTGATTCGCCCTCGCTTCCATATAATTTATCCTCCTCCTAATGCACAGTATAGCCAGTTTGAGCAGACAGCCTTGCACGACCATTGCCCAAAGGGCATAAAAAAAGAGTGGCATCAACCGGATTTACGCAGTTGAAACGCCACTCGTTGTGGAATTATTATAGATCAGACTGATTTGGAACTTCAAAGGTTAACCCTTACAAATTTAACAGCATCCTTTCAATACTTTGGCGCATAATCACTTTTTCACATCTTTTCAACAGTTGCAGAACCATACTTTTCCACTTATACACATGCAGTCATATTCACTGTTTCTTTGCTTGTAAATCTCATTTGTCCACAAGTTATCCACATTTCAAGCTATGTTATCCACAGGTTTGTCCACCAGTTTTCCACAAAGTTATCAGATAATTCATTTATTTCTCTTCCACATTTTCTCGCTGCCATTTGCTGCTAAACATCGAACATTTTTCCTTCTAAAACGGAAAGCTGAATCATCTATCGACATTTCGGATAGCCTCTGTTATTATGTACCGAACATTCTATGGACTGAGAGAAGCTTACATGAACAAACAAAATAAACTGTCTTTCTTTGGCATCCCCAAAATGCTCCCTTATATCCGTCAGTATCGGATGCAGATTATTGTTATGGTTGGACTCGGCATACTCTCAAGCCTTGTCGATTCGATCTATCCTCTCTTTAACCAGCATATCATCAACCATAATATTGCCCTGCATACGGGAGATACACTGCACATCGCAACCATATTGTATGTCATTGTACTCGCCTTTCAGGTCTGGAATAACTATTATTCCGCCTATATGTGTTCACGTATGGAACTGTGGGTCAACCGTGATCTCCGCAATGCTGCCTTCGGGCACCTGCAAACGCTGACCTTTGACTACTTCAACCGTAACTCAGTTGGATATATCCATGCGCGTGTCATGAGTGACTCTGGAAAAATCGGCGAACTGTTTTCCTGGCGTCTCATGGATTTCATTTGGAGCGGCAGTTATGTTGCCTGCGTCATTGTTGTTATGCTGCTAACCAATCTCCATCTGGCACTTACGGTACTCTGTCTGATACCTGTTGCAGTCGTAATAATATCTTTTTTCAGGCGTCGTCTCATCGTACAAAACAGACGCATCCGGGAGCTAAATGCTACCATTACTAGTGACATCAATGAGGGTATCACCGGTGTACGGGCTATTAAAACATTAGCCATTGATGATCGAATGAACAAAGACTTCAATGCCCATACTCTGACCATGCAGCAGGAATCCATTCGTGCTGCCCATACATCAACCTTGATCGGTACCGGTGTAGCTTTCCTCTCTTCCGCAGCACTTGCACTTGTTCTTTGGCGTGGCGGTTCCCTCACGATGGAACAAGTTATGCAACTTGGTACATTATCTGTGTTCGTAACCTATGCTGTATCCATCCTGGATCCGCTGCAAAACTGTATCAATGTACTGACCGCCTTAACTACCATCCAGGTAAACATTGAGCGTTTTTCCCAGCTTATGGATACAGAATCCAGCGTAGTGGATACACCAGATGTAATCAAAAAATACGGAGACACCTTTTGTCCAAAGCCCGAAAACTGGGAACCCTTACTCGGCGATATTTCCTTTCAGGATGTCACTTTCCAGTATCCGGACGGAGACGAACCGGTACTCGAACACTTCTCCCTTGATATCCATCAGGGCGAATCCGTCGCCATTGTCGGCGAAACCGGTGCTGGCAAATCTACTCTGGTCAATCTGGTCTGCAGGTTTTACGAACCAACTGCTGGCCAGGTCCTCATTGACGGTCGGGACGCACGGGAACGTTCTCAGCTCTGGCTGCACAGCCATATTGGATATGTTCTTCAGACGCCTCACCTGTTTTCCGGCACCGTACGGGATAACCTCCGTTACGGCAAACCAGATGCCACTGACGAGGACATCTGGCAGGCTCTGAGTCTGGTTTCTGCCGATCTGGCTGTCGCACGGATGGAGAAGGGCCTGGACAGCGATGTTGGAGAAGGCGGCAGTCAGCTATCTACAGGCGAACGTCAGCTTCTCTCTTTTGCCCGTGCCATTCTGGCCGATCCACGTATTCTGGTACTGGATGAGGCTACCAGTTCTGTAGACACTGTCACAGAAAAAGCTATACAGAGAGCCATAAAGACAGTAACATCCGGCCGGACATCCATCATGATTGCACACCGTCTGTCCACGATTGTTGACGCTGATTTGATACTGGCTGTCCGGGACGGCAAAATTGTAGAACAGGGAACCCATCAGACACTCATGCAGAAACACGGCTATTACTGGGAGCTGTTTACACGACAGTATGCAGATACAGCCATAGATCTGGCTTCATCCAGTCAGGCAAAGGAGGATGGCTCTCTTGAAAAATAAACTCCGCTATCCCACTCATGCAAGTCTCCTTTTACGCCTTGTAAAAGGATCAAAGCACTTTTTTGTGCTCAGCATTCTTTTTGCC
Organism: Clostridia bacterium; assembly: GCA_017469025.1. GTDB lineage: Bacteria > Bacillota > Clostridia > Christensenellales > Aristaeellaceae > Ventricola. The sequence continues at coordinate 17,593 of JAFUHD010000061.1, read as the reverse complement.
TGCATCACCTCCTTTCTTGACCTGATCAATCCCCGTATAATCTCGTTTTCCGTCGATTCAATTCTGGGAACGAGTGCGCCAGATCTTCCTGCTCCACTACAGCTGCTCCTTGACAGGGTCGGCGGTCCTGCTTTGTTGCGCGAATATATCGGTTATATTGCTGTCGTGATCCTTTGCATTGCCCTCCTGGCCGCACTGACACGGTACACTTTTCGTATGATGGCAGCCCTCGGTCAGGAAGTAATGCTAAAATCCACACGAGATCTTCTGTACCATCACATTATATCATTACCGCTTTCCTGGCATAATCAGAATCATACCGGTGATATTATCCAGCGTTGCACCAGTGATGTTGACGTTATTCGTGCTTTTTTGTCGGAGCAGCTAATCAATCTTGTCCGCATGACCGTCCAAATCGTGCTCGCATTGATCTTCATGCTGCATATATCGCTTCATCTGACGCTGATAGTAATGCTCTTTATCCCTGTTATTGTCATTTTTCACTTTTCTTTCATGTCCGGATCGGCAAAAGTTTTCGCAAAGTCGATGACATGGAAGGACAGCTATCTGCCATTGCTCAGGAAAATCTGACTGGTGTCCGTGTTGTCCGGGCATTCGGCAGGGAAAATTACGAGCGCCAACGCTTTGAACAAAAAAACAATGAATACACCGGACTTTGGGACTACCTGATGCATCTTCTCTCCCTGTTCTGGGCGACCGGAGATGCGCTATCCGGTCTGCAAAACCTGATTATCCTGATTGTCGGTGCACATCTATGTTTAAATGGACACATTTCGGTTGGCAACTATATTGCATTCCTGTCCTATAGTGCTATGATTGCCGGTCCTGTCAGGCAGCTTGGCCGGGTTATATCAGGGATGAGCCGCGCCGGTGTATCCATTGAGCGTATCCAATATATCCTTAATTCGGAGCCCGAACGTGAAATCGAAGATTCCACTGCGATAACACTCGACGGGGATATCGTATTTGATCATGTTACATTCAAATACAGTGAAGATGATGAACAGCCCGTACTGAATAATGTCAGCTTTACCTGCAAAGCAGGCAAAGTAACCGGTATCCTGGGCAGCACCGGCAGTGGAAAAAGTACACTTATGTATCTTCTATGCCGACTGTATGATCTGCCCCAAGGCAGTGGCGAGATCCGTATTGGCGGGCACCGGCTCAATACGATTACACGGGAAAGTGTACGAAATCAGATTGGAATTGTCCTGCAGGAGCCCTATCTCTTCTCCCGTACTTTGAGCGATAACATCGCCATTGCAAGAATGTCTTCATCTGATAACGATGTTCGGAGAGCAGCTCAAGTAGCCGTACTGGATGACGCAGTAAGTCACTTTGTCAAAGGTTATGATACATTTGTCGGTGAGCGCGGTGTCACCCTGTCCGGCGGTCAGAAACAGCGTACCGCGATAGCTCAGACCATCTTGCGTAATACACCCGTCATGATCCTGGATGACAGTCTGTCTGCAGTCGACACAGAAACGGACGCCCGAATCCGTCATGAGATGGATCGTCTGGAGACAAATGCAACACGCATCCTGATATCCCATCGGATTACAACGCTCATGCATGCAGATCATATCGTTGTACTGGATCAGGGCAAAGTCATAGATGAGGGCACTCACGAAGATCTTATTAAAAAGAACGGTTTGTATAAAAAGATCTATGATCTCCAGTCCCCAGAGGCAATATAACTGTCCAGCATGAAGTTTCACAAGTGTGAAAAACGGTCTTCCGGGGACCTTCATGGTTCCAAAATGGGCGGCGATCAGTGTGCTGCCTGCTTCGACGACACCCCCAGCCTTGGAGGACTACATTCAGAAAGGTGGCGTGTTTCTTGAACTGGTAGATAGCACCGCCAACGAGGGTGCCGATTACGGCTTTGTCGTCTTCAGTGCCGAAAACAGAAGCTGGTGGACAAGTTCAATGCAGGCCTGGCCAACATCAAAGCCGGCGGCGAGTATAACGCTATCCTGGCAAAATATCTGGGAAAGTAATGCGCTTTTGTGATTCTGCCTGATCGCACAGAATTGGCGCATACGCTGTATCATCTGGAAGTGATCGACAGCACAGTTGCAGCGTGGACGGCACATAATGAGGTCAGCTTTATCTTGGCTTTTCGAGAGAACGCTGACCTTTTTTATCCTCTGAACAAGTCGTCCAATTTTAGCTGGTGATCCACGATTCCACTGTATTTGTTCTGCTTCACTCCATAGACAGTGATAAGAGTGCACCTTAAGTTTTTAGTCGTTTGCTGCTTTCCAGGAGACCAGATTCGCGCCATGCCCGGCGCACAGCAAAGAAAGGGAGCCGTTTCCGGCTCCCTTTCATTTGACGCAGCTTTCATTTGTCTAATTTACGCTTTTCTCTTCTTGGAAAGGATATCAAAGACAACTGCACCTAACAGGACAACACCTTTGACAACCTTCTGATAGTTCGCATCAATGCCCATCAGGCTCATGCCCAGGTTGATGACACCAATCAGCGTGGCACCAATAACCATGCCGATAACACTTCCGGCACCGCCGCTCGCAGATACGCCGCCTACGACACAGGCTGAAATGGCATCCATTTCAAAGTTCGTACCGGCAGTCGAATTCGCAGCCTGAAAACGCGCCATAACCGTCCAGGCAGATACAACTGTCAGAATGGCCATGTTAAGATATGCAATGAACATGATCCGGCGTGTATTGACACCAGACATGCGCGCCGCCTCCATATTGCCGCCAACGACATAGAAATGCCGTCCAACCGTGGTTTTGCTGGTGATGAAGCTGTAGATCAGGATAACACCGACCACCCATACAAGAACAGTCGGAATACCGCCCGCATTGGCCAGTTTATACATGACAAGCAGAATAAAGCCTGCACTGACTGCACTCTTTACTGCCGCGCCGGCAAGAGAATCTGCCTCGTACCCTTTTTTGAGTCGGGCACTGCGGGTATAGAAAATCACACCGACCGTAATCAGGGCAGCAGCAATACCAACGATCATACAGGGCCAGTTGAAGACACTCATCTTGGTCTGCCAGATCTTGCCCGAGAAAAGCTTGAGGAAGCTTTCCGGGAATGGCGCAATGGATCCTGTTTTGGAATTGCTGCTGAGAATGGATGTGCCGAGGCCGCGGAATGCCAGATAACCTGCCAGTGTGGCAATCCACGGTGGAATATGCACATAGGCGATCAGATAACCAAGTCCGCACCCATAGGCAATCCCCAGAACGAGCATCAGGAAAATCGAAAGTCCGGTATTCATGCCCTTGATAACCATCATGACACCGCCGACTGCACCAACAAGACACACAAAGGATCCGCAGGACAGGTCAATATTGCCGCCTGTCAGCATGCACATCAGCATGCCGACTGCAAGGATATACACATAGGCATTCTGTGTAATCAGCGCATTGAAGTTCAGCGGTTTAAGGATGCTGCCTCCTGTTGTAATTGTGAAAAACAGATACACCAGTACCAGGACGACAAGCATTGCATTCTTCTTCAGAACACCTGAAATATTTTTCATGGTTGTCTCCCCCTTTACCGTTTTTCACGCTTTGACAGCACATCAAACATAACCGCAAGCAAAAGCACTATGCCCTTTACGACACGCTGGTAATTGGCCCCAATACCCATAATGCTCATGCCCTGGTTGATCAGGCCCATCAGCACTGCGCCGATAATGACGCCGGAAATCTTCCCGGTTCCGCCATAGGCCGATGCACCGCCGATAAAACAGGCAGCAATTGCATCCATCTCATAGCCCTGGCCGTATGTCGGCTGTGCAGAAGTTGCGCGGGCAACCGTCAGAATACCCGCCAGACCAGCAAGCAGACCCATATTGGCATATGCAAACAGGAAGACATTCCGAGTGTTGACACCGGACAATGCCGTTGCCTTTTCATTGCCGCCCACAGCGTACAGATGACGGCCTACAGCCGTGCTGGTGGTAATGTAATTGTAAATCCCCAGTACCAGCGCAATCCAGATCAGAACAGTCGGAATCCCTTTATAGGATGCCAGTTTCCAGAACAGCCAGAGAATCAGCACACACAGTACCGCCATCCTGGCCAGTTCGGATGTTGCCGACTGGATAATGCCCATCCGTTTCTGGACGCTCACTTTGTGCAGCGTCATCAGCACGTATATGACAGCTATAATCACTCCTGCTACCATACAGGTCAGATTGAAAGAGCCGCCATTGCCCAGAAAATCCGGCACATAGCAGTCAGCACCGCCGCCGAACACGTTCAGAAACATCTGGTTTGAAATAGATACCGTATATCCCTGCAGAACCACATTTGAAAGGCCGCGGAAGGTATACATGCCGGCCAGTGTGGCAATAAATGCAGGTACATAGACCTTTGCAATCCAGAATCCCTGGAAAGCACCAATCGCCAGACCTGTCAGGAGCATAATGAGCGCTGCCAGCCACATATTCATACCGCTCTGCATCAGGACGGCACCGATAGCACCCGTGAAGCAGACCACGGAACCAACAGCCAGATCAATGTTGCCGCCGGTCAGAATGCACAGAAGCATACCGGCTGCCAGTACAAACACATAACCATTCTGGGAGATCAGATTGTTGACGTTCTGCGGATAAAGAATCTTGCCCTGTGTTGTAATTGAGAAAAAGACAGCTACGACGACGAGTGCCAGAATCATGGTGTACTTTTTGAGAAAATCAGTAACAGACATTCCCTTCATCCTAAGCACCCCTTCCTGATTTAAGAATAGCGGCCATGATATTCTCCTGCGTGGCTTCCGAAGCCTTCATCTCGCCCACGATTTTACTCGCGTTCATGATGTAAATCCGGTCGCTCATGCCGAGTACCTCCGGCAGCTCCGAAGATATCATAATCACGGATTTGCCTGCAGCTGCAAGATCATTGATGATGCAGTAGATCTCATACTTTGCGCCAACATCAATGCCTCGGGTCGGTTCATCCAGAATCATGATATCCGGCTCTGCAAACATCCATTTTGCCAGCAGAACCTTCTGCTGGTTGCCGCCTGACAGGTTGCCGACAAGCTGTTCAACAGTCGGCGTCTTAATCTTGAGCTTCTCCCTGTATTCCTCAGCTACCGCATATTCCTTATCCTGATCAATGACCATGTGGTTTGAAATATGATCCAGATTGGCCAGTGAGGTATTGACCTTGATGGACTGCGACAAAACCAGTCCATTGCCTTTTCTGTCCTCCGTCACATAGGCGATCTTATGCCGTATGGCATCTGCCTCGCTCTTGCGCATCCTGACTTCCTTGCCGTCAATCCTGAGTCTGCCGGAGAAGTTGACACCATAGGACTGGCCGAAGATGCTCATTGCCAGTTCTGTACGTCCGGCACCCATCAGTCCATAGATGCCGACAACTTCACCTTTTCTGACGTTTATGGATACATTGTCCACCACTTTGCGCTCCGGATACAGCGGATGATAGACCGTCCAGTTCTCAACTTCCATCTGAACATCGCCGATTTTGACATTTTCCCGTTTCGGGAAGCGGTTTGTCATCTCACGGCCGACCATGCCTTTAATAATCCGCTCTTCACTGACCGGCTCTTTTCCGTGATTGTCTATCGTCTCTATCGTCGTACCGTCGCGGATAACGGTAATTTTATCCGCCACATAGGCAACCTCATTGAGCTTGTGGGAGATGATGATCATCGTCATTCCCTGTTTCTTGAAGCCCAGCATGAGATCCAGCAGTGCGCGGGAATCTTCCTCATTCAGGGACGAAGTCGGTTCGTCCAGGATCAGCAGCTTTGCATCCTTCGCCAGAGCCTTGGCAATCTCAACAAGCTGTTGTTTACCGGTACCAATTGTCTTGACCTGAACTTTGGAGCTCTCCGTCAGGCCAACCATTTTCAGATACTTGTCAGCCTCAGCATATGTTGTATTCCAGTCAATTGCATACTTGTGGCCGCGTTCGTTGCCAAGATACATGTTCTCGCCAATGGTCATCTCCGGGACAAGTGCCAATTCCTGATGAATTATGACAATGCCTTTGCGCTCGGAGTCCTTAATGTTTGAGAACTTGCAAACCTGGCCGTTGTAAATAATATCGCCCTCATAGGTGCCATACGGATAAATACCGCTCAGTACATTCATGAGCGTGGATTTGCCCGCACCGTTTTCACCTACCAGTGCGTGAATTTCTCCCTGTTCCACCTGAAGATTTACATTATCCAAAGCCTTAACACCCGGGAATAACTTGGTAATGTTCTTCATCTCCAGAAGTATGTTTGCCATGGTCGTCCTCCAATCCCTTTCATCAGATATTCCTGATATGGAATTGTCCAATTATCAAATGATGCAGGCGAGCACAGCTCGCCTGCATCAACCATAAATATTACAATTCAATTACTTGAGCTGATCCTCGGTGTAGTAGCCGGAGTCGATCAGGAGCGCCTTGTAGTTGTTGGCATCAGCAAATACGGGCTCGCAGAGGAAAGACGGAACAACGATAACGTTGTTGTTGTAGGTCTCGGTATCGTTGACATCAACAGTCTCGCCGCTCAGAATCTGGCCAACCATCTTGACAACCTGAGCTGCCAGCGTACGGGTGTCCTTAAAGACGGACATGCTCTGCTTGCCGGCGATCATGTTCTTGGTGTTGGCAATATCGCAGTCCTGACCAGTGATGATCGGATAAGTGCCTGTGTAGTTGGCAGCCAGTGCATTCTCTACGCCCAGAGCAGTGGAGTCATTGGAGCAGAGCCATACATCAACATTGGTACCATCCGCATAGAAGGAAGACAGGATGTTTTCTGCACGGGTCTGAGCCGTCTCAGTTGCCCAGGTCGGGGTCGCAACATCATCAAATGCTACCTGGCCGGACTTTACAACCAGCTTGCCAGCATCGATATACGGCTTCAGAACGTCGATAGCGCCCTGATAGAAATAACCGGCGTTGTTGTCGCCAGGGTCGCCAGCGGTGATCTCGAGATTGAACGGGCCAGCCGCATTCTCAAGATCCAGCTGTTCCTTAATATAGGTGCCCTGAACGGTGCCGACCATGTAGTTGTCGAACGTTGCATAGTAGGAAACTGCATCAGATTCCATCAGCAGACGGTCATACGCGATAACCGGAATGCTTTCATCCTTCGCCATGGTGAGTGCCTCACCCAGAGAAGAGCCTTCGATAGCCGCGATAACGAGCACGTCCGCGCCTTCGGAGATCATATTCTCAATCTGGGAAAGCTGAGTCTGGACGTCATTGGATGCATACTGGAGGTCAACCGTGTATCCGGCTGCTTCCAGCAGCTTCTGCATGTTTTCGCCATCCTGGTTCCAACGCTGCAGATCCTTGGTCGGCATCGAAACGCCGACCTTCTGGCCATCGGCCATAGCGCCTACGCTCACGATGAGAAGCAGTGCGCACAGAACAATAGCAAGAACATTCTTCATAAACCATACCTCCTGTAATTTTCACGGAATCTCCGTGTATTTCTAAACGGCTCTCTGCCGTTATAGACTGGAACACTTTCATTCTTAAATCGCCTACATAATAGCACAAATTATTATCATCGTCTACATCCATTGTTAATTATCACTTCATTTTTTCACTATTTTGCCTAATAATTTTCCCATGATCATTCCCGATTCCATCATAAAATCTGTTTGGGTGAATTCAAAAATACTATTGCATCATTTCTGAAAATATCATAGAATACAATTAATGATATTGTACAAAACTGACAAGGAGGACCTTATGCTCAAAGATTTTGAAAAAACCAAACCTGAGGACAAGTCGGTGCTGAATGCTGAAATCAAGGAACTCAGTTCCACACTCATGGGCATGCAGGAACAGCTGCGCGAAAAGAAACTGCCCATTCTTGTTCTCATCGAGGGATGGGCTGCAGCCGGCAAGGGAAGCCTGATCAAGGAACTGATCAGTGAACTGGATCCCCGCTTCTATCATGTTGAATCACCGGCCGTCATTCCGGAATCTGAAGCCCGCTATCCTTTTCTCTATCCGTTTGCAACCGCCATTCCTGAAAACGGAACACTGGCCTTCTTTGACTCCGGCTGGATGGAGAGTCTGGTCCGCAAGCTTATGCACCGTGACATCACCGAAAAGGAATACAAACGCCGTATCCGTCAGGTCAATGAATTCGAGCGCCAGCTGAGAGATGGCGGTTATCTGGTTCTCAAACTCTTCCTGCATATCGACAAGGATGAACAGGAAGAGCGTCTTGGATCTCTGCTTGCGCAGCCTGAAACACAGTGGCGCGTGACAGAGGAGGATATCTTGCAGCACCGTGAATACAAGCACTTCCGTGATGCCTATGAATCCTTCATGGACAAGACCAATGACATCATTCCATGGCACGTGCTGGATGCCAGCCGCCGCAAGACCACGGTCCGTGATGCGCTCCGTCTTCTGGTGATTCAGACTCAGACTGCTCTGGCCAGCGGCAGGTACATCGGTTCACCTTTTGAGGAAACATTCCCGCTCGTCAAAATGCCGAAACTGGCTGACGTGGACCTGAGTCCTACCATTTCGGATGATGATTACAAGAAGGAACTGAAGCGGCTGCAGGAACGCCTGAGCGAACTGCATAATATCATCTATCTCAACAAAATCCCGGTTGTTATCTGCTATGAAGGCTGGGACGCAGCCGGCAAGGGCGGAAATATCCGCCGTGTTGCCTATCCGCTGGATCCCCGCGGTTTCGATGTGAAGCCGATCGCATCGCCGGAACCGCACGAACTGAACCGGCAGTATCTCTGGCGCTTCTGGACGCGCCTGCCGCGCAGCGGTCATATCTGTATCTTTGACCGTACCTGGTATGGCCGGGTTATGGTGGAACGCCTTGAAGGATTCTGCACCGAAAAGGACTGGAAACGTGCATACAATGAGATCAATGAGTTTGAACGTGATCTGACCGAATGGGGCGCTGTAGTCATCAAATTCTGGATTCATATTGACCAGGATACCCAGCTGGCCCGCTTCACCGACCGTCAGAACACTCCGGAGAAACAGTGGAAGATCACAGAGGAAGACTGGCGCAACCGTGAAAAGTGGCCGCAGTACGAAATGGCGGTCAATGAGATGATTGAAAAGACCAGTACGGAATACGCTCCATGGTACATCATCGAATCCAATGACAAAAAGTATGCCCGTATCCGTACGCTCAAGATCATTGTCAAGGCGCTTGAAAAGGCAATTGACCGGCATCTTGAGCAGGTGCTCGGCTGATTTTAAAAAAGCAGGAGGAAACCTCCTGCTTTTTTGTCTATTGTCAAATGTTATCAGATGCCGCAGACAAAGTGACGCATGATATATCCGACCTGCTGTGTTTCCGGATCCATCACCTTTACCCACACCCGGTCAATGGCGAGCAGCATCAGCACATCGTTTTCATACACATATTTGGCCACCGGTTCGCTTCTGGACGGACCTGTCCGCATATTGACGAATCCGCCCCTGCGGTCCGGCGAGATCGTGACCATTCTCGGCTCAGCCAGATCGTTCATTGCCGGATAGTATGTATGGACCGGCATCGTTGCCAGCGGATAGGCAAGCGTTACATACCGGCTCTGTACAAATCCGGTCAGTCCGTCTGCTTCCACCTCAAGATAATTCTTTGAGACACCGATTACTTTGAGCTGCGTACCTGTCGGCAGCTTTTTCAGCACTCTTGCATCTTTCTTGGGATGCGCTCTGAGATTCAGTCTGCTCCCCGCGCGGCGGGTCTTTACGTAAGCCGTGTAGCTGTCCACCTGTTCAACCGTATAATTGAGCTTCGTCTCTGTCTCCGCCATGGCAAAGCCATTCAGGCAAAGCGCCATAAGCAGACACATCAAAACAACTTTGATTTTCCTCAAAATAATCCACCTTTCTGTCTTTTATTTATTGTCAAGGTTACGCCCAGGTTCCGTTTCTGAAAACAGCTTCCACTGTCCCATCCGGACGGATGCCTTCAATCGACAGATCATCCGCACCGATCATGAAGTCTACATGAATGATGGAATCATTGATGCCTTTCTCACGTGCCTCATCCATCGTCAGATCATCCCCGCCGGGCAGAACTTCCTTGAATCCCATTCCAAGGGCACAATGACAGCAGGCATTTTCATCAAACAACGTCTCATAGAAAAGGAAACCGCACTGGTTCACCGGGCTTTCCTTTGGCACAAGCGCCACCTCGCCGAGCATGGCTGCACCATCATCCATATGAATCATCTGTTCAAGGAGTTCCTGTCCCTTCTCTGCCCTGCAGGATACGGCACGCCCGTTTTCAAAGGTAATCGAGAAGTTTTCTATAAGCTGGCTGTTCCAGGAAAGCGGTTTTACTGCCACCAGCGTTCCCTCACATCTGCCCGCAGCAGGCGAGGTAAAGATTTCCTCCGTCGGCATATTGGGAATATAAAACGCGCCATTATTGTTATTGACAGCGCCTGCGCCTTCCCATCTGGCGCCTGGAATCAGTTCCACCGTGAAATCCGTCCCATTGGCGCTGTGATACCGAAGCGATGTAAATCCCTGTCTGTTCAGCCAGGCTGCCTTCCCCTGGATAAAGTCCGTATGCACTTTCCAGTCTTCTACCGGATCATTGTCCTCCTGCACACGCACGGTTTTAAGAATTGCATCCCAGAGCCGGTCTACCGCATCTTCTGCATCCGGGAAACACTTCCTGGCCCATTTTTCAGATGGATAAGCCGCGATAACCCACTGATGCTTTCCGTCTATTGCATTGCGGTATGGCTTTATAACAGTGCCGCGGCGCTGCATCACGGAAGAAAGTTTCTGCGGATCAATGCCATTCATGGCATCCGGATCTTCCGAAGCAATAAAGATACGGCAGGGCAGGTCTTTAACCATCTGCTTCAGTTTTTCTTCTTCCCAGGGCAGTACGGCAGACAGTGTTTCCTGATCCGCATAAAGATAATTCAGCCGGGACTGCATATCAAATGTCCAGTCCACGTTAACCTTCTTCGCACCGGCCTTGTAACATTCTTCCATAATCATCGCAGCAAACGCATTCTGCTCTACAGAAATTGTCAGCTGTACAACCTGGTCTTTCTGAACATTCGCTCCGGTTCGGACAATCAGTTCTGCATACTTCTGAAGCAGTGTCTTCGAAATACCCATAATGAATTTCTCCTTATTAAAGACCCGGCTCAATCTTTGGATTCCGTCCCGTCTGCAGCCGGCCTTTCCTTAATGACACAGTTTTGAACTCTGGCATTGCACCAGCAGTATATTTACCCATTATTCTGACAGACCGGCGTGATATACAGTCTGTCTTCTCTGCAGGCAATGCCATGCATTCATTTTGTCCAGTTATGCTGCTGAACGCTCTCTGACTCCCAGTTCAGCCGGCCATACCGGTGGGTCATATCGAAAACCTTGCACACCAATGCTTCCGTCAGCATTCCCGGCTTCAGCCGCCAATGCCAGTTTCCATCCTGATGGGACGGTTCATTGATTCTTGCCTCAGACCCCAGTCCGAGATAATCCTGCAGCTGAATGACTGCGGTTTCTGCACGGCACATCAATGCAGCACGCACAAGAACATCATTCATCTGATCCGTTTCGGCGTCTTTCACACCGAAATAGTCACAGATCATCTTCTTCCCGGCCACATCCAGCGATGCAAACCAGCCGTTAATGGGATCATTGTCATGCGTCCCCGGATAGACCACGCAATGCTCCGGAATATTATGTACCAGGTAATCATTGGATGCGCCGATATCATTCTCATCAAAGCCAAACTGCAGCACCTTCATATTGGGAAATCCGGTCTCGCGGACCATCTGACGTACAGAATCCGTCATAAAACCGAGGTCCTCAACAATCACGGGCTTATATCCCATGTTCTGCCACATTTGATGGAACAGTGCCATGCCCGGGCCTTTTTCCCAGTGTCCTTCCTTGGCACCCTTTCCCGCGGGAATGGAGAAGTATTCATCCAGTCCGCGGAAATGGTCGATCCGAAGCAGATCACACTGCTGGAAATTAACCCACAGTCTGGCCATCCACCATCCAAAGTGGTCTTCCTGATGCTTATCCCAGCGGTACAATGGTGTTCCCCAGACCTGGCCGTCTGCGGAAAAAGCATCCGGCGGACAACCGGCCACTGCACTCTGCCGATTGTTTTCATTCAGCTGGAAAAGTTCCGAGTGCGCCCATACATCCGCGCTGTCAAAGAAGACGTAGATCGGAATATCCCCGATGATCCGGATATGCTTTCCGTTTGCATAGGCCTTCAGTGCATTCCACTGCTGATAGAATACAAACTGGGTAAACTTATGGAATTCAATATCAAAATAAAGATGCTGATTGTAATAATCAACCGCATATCCCCAGTGATGGCTGATATCCTCCGGCCAGTCAGGCCATTCAGCGCCTTTAAAGAACGTCTTGAGCGCCATGAACAGAGCATAATCATCCAGCCACCAGCTGTTTGTCCGGATAAACTCCTGATATGCCCACTGTTCTGCAATGCGGCTCCGCTCATATGCTTTCCTCAGCAGCGGCAGACGTCTTGCAAACAGCTTATCATAATCTATACGTTCCGGATTCGTGCCGAAGTTTTCAGCATCTATCTCATTACGGGTCAGAAGTCCTTCTTTCTCCAGTGCATCCAGACTGATATAAAATGGATTTCCTGCAAAAGCTGAAAATCCCTGATAAGGAGAATCATATGCCATTGGCTGATGATTCGGCGGATTCAGCGGCAGGATCTGCCAGTATGTCTGACCGGACCTTTCCAAAAAATCCACAAATCTGTATGCTTCCTCATCAAAACAGCCAATTCCATACTTGCTGGGCAGGCTGGAAACCGGCATCAGTATTCCTGCAGTACGATTCATCTTCTCTTCCTCTCTGTTTATTATTTATCATATACTCTATGCGACAGTTATTTCAATCGTGAAAGCTGCAGTCATTTTATCAATTTGAAGGAAAGAGATCAACATCTTTTCGCTTTCCATTCAGATACTTAAATGGAATGGCACCTGTCTTTCAAGGTATACTGCCGGTTCTGTCCCGCAATTCCGTTGCACCCTGCTGCAGATATAATACAAAAAAGACTGATCAATAAACGATCAGCCTTTTTACATCAAAAGATTTTCTGCAGATAATTATACAATGCCAGATGCCAGTCACCCATGGAATGATAGCGCATGGGAAATAGATCAAAATTCGTATTCACATTTGCTGTCAGACGGGGCTCTGTTTTTATAACGGCCCACAATTACTGGAAAGGCATGCACGGACATGCAAATGCGCTGGCCATGGTAGAAACCTATGCGTGCCCTGATCCGTATGTTACAGCCGAGATGGAGGATATCGCCGTTGCCAGGGCAGTAGAACGGAAGGGCCTGCTGGACCGTCTGATCGTGATCCGCTGTAGTGTGAACATGGATGTGTTCATGCTGGGAACCACACCGGAAAAACTATGGGACAACGCAGAAGCGATGGCATTGGCTGATGAAGACAGCGTTGAAGCTGCTGACATTTTTGCAGTTTCCATGAAGAACAATTTCGTTGTGGGCCGTATCATCATCGACAGCATCCTTTCCGGGAAATTCTGACCCGTCTGCATCAGCTTTGCGGCATGTACCGGTCCATTCCTTTCTAACATCCGGATGAATGCTGGTTAAAAATCCATTACGGTATAAAAAAGGGCCCGGTTTCCCGGCCCTGCTATTCAGATAATAACTGTTTAAAAAAATGTCCTTGCCTGTGGAACCACTTTAATGCTTCCTGATCTTTTCCCTCACTGTTATTCTTTGTGCCCGCATAGAAACGCAGTACTGATGAGTGCGTAAATCAGGTACGTGATCAGCGTTCCGAAACAGACATCCGACAGAAAATGGTTGGTCATATGGATTCGGTTATAGCCGTAGATCAGAACAAACACGCAAGCCAGTGCAAACGCAATTCCATTCTTTCTGTTGCTGCGTTTTTTCATCACGTCGGTCAGCATCGGCAATGAAAACATCATGCTTGCAATGGTCATGTTTCCGCTGGGCCAGCTCTTGAAATTATCATTGCTGCCTGCCAGATTCGGAATCATCTGCCACCAGTTGCGGAATTCGCTCTTCGGATCCTCCAATGTGATCAGATACTTATACCTTGGACGAGAGGCTACCTGCTTAAGCCAGAGGTTCACGTTATCTGCGGTAATGCCCGCGATGAGAATTGCTGCGCCGACCGCGATCAGTCTGTTCGGATTACTGTTGTCAACCAGCTGGATCACCACAAACGGCACCCAGGCATACAGAACCACCCAGAAGAACCAGCTGATCACAGAAAGCATTACGGAGGACTCTCCGGCTATGTATCCGAACAACGCACGAACAGCCTTCCCATTATAACTGTTGGAATAGTATACCGCCATAAACCAGCCCAGAATCAGCAATATCCATGCCAAAAAGCGGTATCCGTCGCCCTTCTTTTTCAGTCCCGCATATAAGCAGGCTCCCGCCGCAGGATACAGACAATAAGAGAAGTAAGAACCATAGGTGGCAAAGAATGCCCCTATCTCCGTTTTGTTGGCCAGTACGACATTGATATCAAAGTCCCGAAAAGAACCGATAACAATCCCCAGAACGCATACTGAAATAATAGTCCAAAAGCATGTCACCGGCATCGACATGATATTTTTTCTGTTCATGAAAAATCTCCTTATTGAAGTTTTTGCTCCAGCGCTTTCAAAGCACTTTCCGTCATGCCATGAGCTGTGAGATATGCTTCCGCGGCAGCTTTCCAATCAATTTTCTCCAGGGAGCTTCCTTTTGCAAGTCCAGCCACGAAGCGCATCATTTCCTTCACATTCTTTTCTGCGATCATGCTGTACTTTTCCGTTCCCGCTTCGATGCCGTAATGGTTCGCATAACTTACCATATAATCGGCCACAATTTCGCTTTCGTTCCAGCCCATCAGCATTTCCAACACCATGGCTGCAAAACCGATCCGGTCCTTGCCCTCAATGCAGTGCACCAGGTATGGCGGCTCCCTATCCGCCAGAAATGTAAAGCCCTTTACAATGCCATCGCCAAATTCATCGGAATCAAAATGGATAGAAAGCCCCAGCATGATCACCTGACCGGACAGATACAGTTCCTTGTAATAAGGCGCGGCAAAATCCTTATCGGTAAAACTGCTTTCGATTTCCTCTTCCGTGCTGGCAAGGTTCATCACCGTCTGAATCCCCGCCTCCCGGATCAGAGCGTCGGCGCAGGCAACCTGACCGTACTGGTTATCCACGGGCACTCCACTGCGGTACAGTCTTCCTTCCTTTATCGGCCGGAAATTGGCAAACGACGCGTCGGAAACATCATCTGAACGGTCGTTGGAATATTCCAAGCTGCTGATTTCCTGCAATGTCAATGCACCAGCCTTTTCCTTGAGGGTAATAGTTACTGGATCCTCCATGCTGACGCCCGCAGTTTCGGCGAATTCACCATAATTGATACACACGTCGATGCAGGTATGCCCCGGATAAGCACGCACCATAGTTTCTCCCCGATCCACGTAGAAACCGTTAAAATAGGGCATGTCTCCGGAAAAGCCCCCTGCAGTCACCGTAACGATATCCCCCAGAGCAAACCCTGCACTGTTGAAATCTTCAATGGAGATATCCAGCCGGGCATTCCCATACTTATCAATTTCGGCCACTTTTCCGCAGATTTCGACTTCCCCTATCCCAGCCGGAATCCAGGCCAGAATCAGCAGAAAAACCAAAGCAAATGAAAGATACTTTTTCATCATTCAGCACCTCCTGAATCAGCGTTTGCCATTCTGTCACAATAACACACCCGTTAATAAAACACACATTTTCGAACAATTCCGTACTGTTCATAGGATACCGAGAGAAACCAATGTGTGGATGTGATCAGATACAGCCACCACAATGCCGCGTCTGTAATAATCGGAATTAACTGTCAAATCATCGATTACAAAGATTCGGTCACAGAAATGGCATAAAGGAATCTCCACCCGTTTTCCCTGGCCACACCGTATGTGCCACTCCCATGGCATACCGCGCTTCATCTGGCCTTCAGGCTTTGTCGTCTTTCACTGGCATTTACGAATTCGTTTGAATTGAATCCGACATAATCAACACGCCTTTTTACCATCTGTAGTCGTGTTTTGACAGTTTATTGTAGGAACCGAAGTTGATCTTCCTGAGTCTGACCCAGGAATATTTTCTACCATCTCGCTCCCCGACAGAACAGGCTTTCAGTACTGCATGCCGGCGTCTCACGGCACCCGTCGAGGCCCGTTGTCTCTGTATTCCGGGCATTTCGCACATGAAACCTGGGTAAAATGATCTCCGACAAGAACACCGGGGAGATTGGAGAACAGAATGTATCTCCGATCCTCCCGGTATTCTTCTCGAAGACCTTTATGCCCCAGGTTCATCAATACGATCGACAGAACGAGATTGAGGCCATCCGACCAGTCGGTCGCACCTCCTGTGATGAGTCCTTTTTCCGAGACCTGACTGGAAACTGCAATGGGAATGATATCATGGACCGTATGGTAAAACATACATGGCAGAATGGTTCCGGTACGCATGTAAACTGCGGCAAAAAATACACCGATGCCAATGGAATCAGCCACCTGCAGAAGGGTGTTAAAAGGATTGGCTCCCGAGATCAGATTGCCTGCATGAACCAGTCCAAAAACAATTCCCGAAATCAGGGCTATGGTTCTGAACTTGTTCTGATCCTTCCACTGCCGCAGCATAGTAGCGCTGAGCACTCCCCTGAATGCGAATTCCTCTCCCATACCGCCCATCAGAGAAGTGCCGACGATCATCATTGTCAGTGGTTTGATCCCATTCAGGGCGCCGGTAAAGTAACTGGCAGCGACGGTGATCAGCACATAGATCAGTTCGATCATGCCCAGAAGAAAACCCAGCGGCAAGTTGCCCTTCAGCATTCCCTCAAATTCCGGTCTGAACCACCACTTGTATACGCCCATCATGAGGAGAATGCCCGCCACGGCTCCAAAGGGTCCACTTATTGCATCGTCCCAAGTGATCAGATTTGCGAGCACAAAGGGTACATTGACAACGAATGCAATCAGCTGACATGCGATAAAGCATACAAAGCACATAACGATCGCCGCAAGTACCGACAATTATTCGACAAATTTATGCTGTCTTGTTTTCTGAATGTTCATAATTCCTAGACTTTCATATTTTCATCATATTCCGTCTCTCTCAAGTTTGCCAGAATAAACGATAATTATTATAATCGTACAGTGTTGGGGAAACAATCCAGAATTTTAAACTGCAGAGGAGAAATAAACATGTCTGAGGCATCAGTTAAGGAATCTAAGAAGAGCAGAACACAAATGAGAAGATGGTTCATGATCCTATATTCCCCTGAACAATCGCTACCGCCCAACACCGGAGAAAGTACAGGAGCTGCGCGAACTGGCAAGAGCGAACCGCAAGAAGCGTGAAGAAGCCAGAAATCCAACGAATGCCACCTGAGCCTCTGTTTTTTGCCAGCTTTCGATGCTCCTTTATTCTCTATCCATCCCCGAAAAAACATTGCTTCTGTCCTTTTGACGTGCTGACTTGAAGGTACTTCCCTTCG
>JAFUHD010000060.1 GCA_017469025.1 Clostridia bacterium | reverse complement strand
GCATGTTTCAGCACCTGCTTGACGGCCTGCTGATATCCTGAAAAATCACGTTCCATTTCCCTCAGAACATGCAGCCGGCTTTCCGTTGCCTTGTAGGTACCGCTCAGTTCCTGTTCACGCTGCTGAAGCTGTGCAGCTTTTTCAGCCAATTTTCTGGCCTCTGTTTCGCTCGATGAAAGAAGTGTTTCCTGTGTCGTGCACTGTTCACGGGCCTGTGCAAGTTCACGGTCCGCTTCCTTTGACTGCTCCGTCAAAGCATTCCGGTCTTCTTTCAGTTCTTCGCGCTGACGCTCAGCTTCCTCAGCACGCCGTTCAAGATCCTGACGTGTCGCACTGAGGCGCGCTTCCAGCGTCCGCACATCACTGCGCCGATTCATGGAATCGATAATTTTGGCTTTGTGCGCTTCGAGTATGTCCTCAGCTGTCTGGGCATCATGCACAGCCGTATCAATTTCTGTTTCTTTTTCCTGAATGGCGTTCTGCAGCGATGCAATCTTCTTTTCAGCCAGAACCTGGCTGTTCTGGTTTTCCTGCATTTCACCGCCGACAGCAGTCAGCCGTGCCTCTTTGATGTCCCGTTCCTGTGTATCCGACAGAACATCTTTTTCAAGCTGAGCCAGTTCTGTCCTGAGTACCTGCAGTTCTCCCTCGCGTGCTTCCTTTTCACGGGTCAGTTCAAGTACCTCGCCGTGCGCTGCGGTAACAGCCTGTTCAAGCTTTGCCGCCGTTTCGCTGTCTGTTTCACGCTCACTGACGAGTGTATTGCTTTCCTTCTCCTGCGCTTCAATCTGGCTTTTCAGAAGATCCAGTGTTTTCTGGGCTTCCTCTATCCTGATTTCATTGCGATCCGTCCTGACCACAAATGCCGAGCAGTCAAGAATGCGCAGTTCATCCCGCAGTGAAAGATATCGTCTGGCAATTTCACTTGCTTTTGCAAGCGGTTCCAGCTGTTTTTCAAGCTCTGCAATAATATCCTCAACACGCGTCAAATTGTCCTGCGTATTGCTGAGGCGTTTCTCACTGTCTTCTTTCCGGGAACGATATTTGGTTATCCCGGCTGCTTCTTCGAATATACCGCGCCTGTCTTCACTCTTCTGGGACAGAATTTCATCAATCCGTCCCTGGCCGATAATGGAATAACCGTCGCGGCCGATACCGGTATCCCGAAAGAGGTCAACGATATCCCGAAGACGGCAGGCAGATTTGTTGATATAATATTCACCTTCGCCGGAACGGTAGACTCGGCGGGTAATCATAACCTCCGTATAATCCACCTGCAGCGTATGGTCTGAATTGTCAAATACAAGAGATACCTCACAGTATCCCATCTTTTTCCGGCGGTCTGTTCCGCCGAAAATGACATCCTCCATTTTACCGCCGCGAAGCGATTTGGCACTCTGTTCACCGAGCACCCAGCGTACGGAATCGGAAAGATTGGACTTGCCGCTGCCATTCGGCCCGACAACTCCGGTAATTCCTTCATCGAATTCGACTATCGTACGATCCGCGAAGGATTTGAATCCGTAGATTTCCAGTCGTTTCAGCCGCAATCGTGCGACTCCTTTCTGTGATACCGGCATCTGTTTCTTTTAGAACACCATCCATCGACGAGTTGTGCGGATGGCATTCTCAAAAGAAGCCGTTCCCGGTCTTCTTTTTTAAAATGACATAACCTGGTCTGCTCAGTCCACAGCCACGATTTTCTCAAGTGCCTGCTCCGCAGCGGCCTCCTCAGCCCACTGCTTGCGCGTTCCCTGACCGCGGCCGATTTCCTCCCCGTTTTCACGAAGTGCCCTTGCCGTAAATATTCTCGCATTGGGCGGTCCGGACTCATCGATAATCTCATAAACAGGTCCACTGCCGCCATTGCGCTGCATGGCTTCCTGAAGACGGCTCTTTGCATCCCGTGTATCCGTTCCGCCGGCTTCATAATCTTCAAGAATCCGGTCAACAAATGCACAAGCTTTTTTAAACCCGCCGTCGATATATACTGCGGCAATCACAGCTTCCATTGCATCCGCAAGAATAGAAGCTTTCTCGCGTCCGCCCAGCAGTTCTTCCCCATGGCCAAGTCTGAGCCAGTCTCCAAGTCCAAGCTTTCTGGCAGCTTTGGCCAGATTTCCCTCGCAGACCAGTGCAGAACGGCGGCGTGTCAGCTGTCCTTCATGAATCTTGGGAAAACGGTCATAAAGCACATCGCTGACACACAACTGCAGAACTGCATCCCCGAGAAATTCAAGCCGCTGGTTATCCTTGCACTTGTTGTCCATCGCATAAGAGGGATGTGTCAGTGCCAGCTCAAGCAGCTTGTCATCATCAAACTCGAAATCAAGCCGCTTTTCCAGTTTCTTATACTTTCCCATTCGTCAGGCCTGTTTCTCCTCAATATAACGGACCATGTCGCCAACAGTCTTTACACGTTCAATCGCATCATCCTCGATTTCGATATTGAATTCACTCTCAATATCCATAACCAGCATCATAACAGATGCGCTGTCCGCATCAAGATCCTCTTTCAGCCTGCTGTTTTCCGTAATAGACGCCGCATCAATGCCCAGCTGATCAGATACCATGGCCTGTAATTTTTCAAAAATCATTTGTCTGCCTCCTGTGTTTCTGTTTCACTTTTCTCTGCCGCCTTAATCTCGGCGACACCTGCCTTTATGGTTTCCACAACACCGCTTGATACCAGTTCCCTGGCCTGCCGTACAGCACAGAACATGGCCTTCGCGTCTGAATTGCCATGCGCCTTGATCACAGCACCTTCAACACCCAGAAGCGGCGCTCCGCCTATCTCACTGGTATCAAACGTCTTCTTGATCTCCTTAAAAGTTTTCTTGGCCAGCAGCCCTGCAAGCTTTCCGGATATGGAAGACATCAGCCCGGACTTGATGAGGTGCAGAAGCATTGAAATCGTGCCTTCAACATTTTTGAGCAGCACATTTCCTGCAAAACCATCCGCTGCAAGCACATCACACTGGCCAGCCAGTGCATCCCTGGCTTCAATATTACCGCCAAAGTGAATGCACCCCGCAGACTTCATCAACTGATATGATTCCTTGGCAAGATCATTGCCCTTTGCTTCCTCAACACCGATGTTGAGCAGACCGACAACAGGTTCCGCCACTTTCATCACGCGGTTCATATAGATGCTGCCCATCATGCCGAACTGCAGAATCCACTCCGGCTTGCAGTCCACATTTGCACCGGAATCTGCCAACAGCATCGGACGCCCCGGTACAGGGACAACCGTACACAGGGCCGGCCTGTCAATGCCTTTGATACGGCCCAGTTTGAACATTGCACCGGCCATCAGGGCACCGGTAGAGCCTGCGGAAACAAATCCGTCTGCTCCGCCGTTTCTGACCATTTCAAAACCCAGTACAAAAGATGACTGTTTCTTTTTGCGCAGTGCCATTACCGGATGCTCTTCGGGTGTAATAATCTCCGGCGCATCCAGGAACTCAATCCGTTCCCTGACCGTCTCATAATCTGCCTTCATTCCGCTCTTTTCAATTGCAGCCTGAACATCCTTTTCCGGTCCTGCAAGCACAATTGTCAGATCCGGGAAGGCTTTAGCAGCCATTATCGCGCCATCCACATTGATCTGGGGTGCCAGATCGCCGCCCATGGCGTCCATTACAATTTTCATCTGTTCATTTTCCCCCTGAACGAATACATGCCAATTCCTGCCGCAATGGCCAGATTCAGCGAATCTATCTCATGATTGTGCGGAATACGCACCGGTGTTCCCAGTGTCGCAAATGTATCAGGAAGTCCGGCAGCCTCATTTCCAAAGACCAGTGCAAACAAACCAGTCACCGGCTTTGAAACTGCTTCATCCAATGTCACAGATCCGGTCAGCATAAACAGGAAGAGCTGGATACCGCTGTTTTCCGCCTGGTACTGTTCCATCGAATCAAAATGACGGATGTTGAGTGAGAATGCTGCACCCATCGAAGCACGCACAGTTCTCGGATCATCTGAATCCACTGCAGGTCTGATTATTGCAATATTCCGGTAATCCATCCCCAACGCTGTTCTGAGAATCGTCCCCAGGTTGCCGGAATCACTCGGATTATGCAGCACAATCTGTGGCACTCCTGCTTCAAACATGCCTTCTTCTTTTCGGTAAACCATAGCCGCATAGCAGTTTTCCTTACGGGAAAGCCGTTCAAGCACCCGGTCCGCCGTTTCTGTACGGATGCCATGCGCCGCACAACTGTCCATCAGCTGTTGCACATCCTCTGTCATCCGCAGCTTTGAGGAGACAAGCAGACGTTCACACCGTTCCGGACAGGCCTTAAAGCAGGCTGTGGCCGGAAACAATCCAGGTGCGTAACTGTAAGGCAGATCATGGGTATATGCTTCCAGTTTCGGCATCACTGCCTCCTTTAATGACGTAGTCGTACTTTCGGCACCGTATCAATCGCAGTTATCATTATTGGCAAGCCAGCACAAGGTGCTGGGCCATTTCCTTTAATGACATAGTCATGCTTTCGGCACCGTATCAATCGCAGTTGTCATTATC
>JAFUHD010000059.1 GCA_017469025.1 Clostridia bacterium | reverse complement strand
TTCTATACCCCTGTATGATGCTGGCGAAAACCCACTTGCAACAGATGCGCGAATTAAAAAAGAGCGTCATATAAAAAGACGCTTCAAAACATCGGTATTTCGTAATAGTTATGGCGAATTAATTTAGACTTGACAGAGCTGCAAAAAAAGCCAGCCTGTCCGCATAAATATTCAGTGCATATCCATCATTTCCAGCTGTCCATGTCATCCTTTTTTTTGTATTATTGTTTTTATTATAATTTAACCATAGAAACAGATAACATGTTTTTCCTCCGAATACCTGTATCAAGATACTGCATCCACTCTTTTTGGAAAACAGAAAAACAAATTATGAGAAGAAAATGAAACCGGCATGACTTCCATTTCAAACCATCTGCAACCCCGCGGCTGGTTTGAATATTCACACATAAACGCTATCCGTTTCTGTATTGCGTTTTTATTGTCAATTGTCTACAATTGCAGTATTCAATCCGAATGTTCACAGCAAAGAAAGAGGTTTCTATGCAGTATCAAGATATATCCACACTTTGCAGCCGCATACAGTCCAATATCAGCAAAGTACTGATCGGAAAGGAAACAATTGTTCAGCAGCTTCTGGCATCCATTCTGGCAGGCGGACATGTTCTGCTGGAGGACGTCCCTGGCACCGGCAAAACCACGCTCGCAAAAGCATTTGCCAAGTCCATCGCCGGACGTTTTTCACGTATTCAGTTTACGCCGGATCTTTTGCCATCTGACGTCACCGGTATGACTATTTACCGTCAGGCAGACAGCAGTTTTGAATTTATAAAAGGCCCGGTTTTTACCAACATTCTGCTGGCTGATGAGATCAATCGTGCCACGCCCAGAACACAGTCTGCACTGCTTGAGGCTATGGAAGAGCGCCAGGTAACTGAGAATGGAACCCGCTACGTGCTGAGTTCACCTTTTCTTGTCATTGCAACCCAGAACCCCGTTGAGTCACAGGGAACATTCCCGCTGCCAGAGGCTCAGCTGGACCGCTTCCTCGTACGACTGACGCCTGGATATCCGGATAAACAGGAATCTATCCGGATGCTGAAAAGCCGGGAACAGGCAGACCCTCTATCCGGACTTTCATCTGTAGCAACGCTGGATGAAATTCTCGAAGCACAGCAGCTGTATAAAACCTGTCATATCAGCGATGACCTGCTTCTGTACATCGTCACCCTGTGTGAAGCTGCCAGAAATCCAGAGCATGTTATTCTCGGACCATCACCGCGGGCTATGTTAATGCTCATGTCCATTGCAAAGGCATGGGCTGCCATTCAGGGACGTGATTACGTTCTCCCCGATGATATCAGAGAAATGTTCATCCCGGTACTGTCCCATCGGATCCTGCCAAAGGGCTACCATGAACAGGGTACAGAAACCGAATTTCTGAAACAGGTACTTGCTGCTGTACCGGTGCCGACAGAGGAACGCCGATGAATGTACTTGTGCTGCTTCTGGCTGTTGTAATGGTATCATTTCTCTATCTGTTCCTGCTGGCACACGTAGCGCTCCGTCATATGACCATAGAGCGGCATTTTTCAAAACGTGCGCTTTTTGAAGGAGAACATGGCGAAATGACAGAAATTGTTACAAATGCCAGTTTCCTGCCCATTGTCTGGCTGCGCATTGAAAGTTCCATTGCAAATGCCCTTCAATTCACACGTCAGACGGATCTTGAACTCAATGGCGACTGGCATATTCAGAGCCTGTTTACCCTTCTTCCCCGACAGCGGATCATCCGGAGATATCCTGTCACTTTCCGCCGCCGCGGTGCCTATTCCGTCAGCTCTTCAGCACTGACAGCCGGAGATGTCGTTGGTTTCTTTCAGCAGATGAAAGAATGCCAGTGCCGCGCAGATATTCTGGTCTGGCCGCATTTACTTGAAGAACGGGATCTGCCTCCTCTTCTTCTGGGCATGCTTGGGGAATGGCGTTTACATCACCCCCTTTCCGAAGATCCCTACCTCATCCGGGGACTTCGTGAATACCGTCCAGGCGATCCAATCCGGTCCATTCACTGGCCAACAACTGCCAAAACCGGAAAAACACATATAACACTGCATGATCCGTCCTCAAGTGCCAATCTCATGGTGCTTTTAAACGGCCAGAAGACAGAAAATCAGTGGGGCAATCTTATGGATTATGAACAGAGCGAGATTGAACAGGCAGTCTCCCTCGCAGCAACAGTCTGTGTCTATGCACTCAGACATGGCTGTTCCGCCGGATTTGGCACCAATCTTAAACTGCATGAGTCTGAGGAAACACCGCTGGTCCTCCCCTTGTCCGGTCAGGCACAGGTGGAATGTCTGCTTGATACTTTTGCCATGCTGAGAATTGCTTTTACGCTTCGATTTGAAACCTATCTTAAAACTCTCAGCCTTCGTCCGGGCACCGACATTCTTATACTGACATACTATACTACGGATGAAATGAATACTGTCGTTCAGTCTCTGAAGCGGCAGGGATACCGTGTACAGGTTTATCTGATGCCGCACCGGCATGTGGAAACCATCCAATGATTTGACTATGAAAGCATTTTTTAGAAAACTGATTCCGGTATATCCGGTAATGATCATCATGTTCGGGCTGATGCCCCTGCCGCTCATGCTGTGTCTGACCAGTCAGCCGGAAGCCATAACCGCCGTATTCCTTGGCGGTATTCTGACACTTTTATTGACAGGACTGGCTGCATCCATGAACGGGCGCCGCCGAATCATTATAGGCATTGCCGGCACATCCATCCTGTTTTTCTGCAGCCTGCATCTTATGCACTGGCAAAACCGGCCAAGCCTTCTTCTGATACCCTTTCTGTATTCTGCCGAACTGTTCACCCTTATCCGTCCATCTGTTACAGAAAGCAATTTCCGTCTGCCATTTTTCATTGGTTGCAGCATTCTGTACGGGAGCATACAGCTCGGTATGTCCCCCCTTATGAAGATCCAGCTCCCGTGGTCAGAACTGACTCCCTTTTTTCAGATTTCCTTTATCCTGTTTCTGCTGTCAAGTCTGCTGCTCAATAATCAGGATATTCTGGAAACTGAAGTCCGCTTTGGGCGCGCTGTGCCGGGGACCGTTCTCAACGTCAACCGTCTCAATATCCTTGTACTGATCACACTGTCCACCCTGGCCGCCTGTATTCCGCAGATCGCCGAATGGATCCGATTTATCTATCGGTCGCTCAAAGACATGATCGGTAAAATCATAAACTTTCTTTCCATGCTGTTTGCACAGGAGCTCCCACCGGATGGTCCTGCCGGTGCTGTCGATTCATCCGGATTTATGATGGAAGAAGCACTTCCGGAACAGCCGGGAAATCCGCTTTTTGAACGAATTGCAAGCATTGTCACCGGCATCATCCTTGCCGCGCTGGGACTGTATCTTCTCTACCGCATGGCAAAGCTGCTTTTCCGGATTTTCCGCAAAATAGTCAGACGCTTCCAGCAATATATGGCCAGCTTTGACCACACCTATGAAGACACTTACGAAGATCTGCCGGATGAACCTCTGACAGGCACCACACTTCTGCGCAAGCGCAGATCGCACCAGCACTTAAAAGCCGGTTCTCCGCGGGAACTTGTCCGCTGGACATACCAGCAGCGCCTGCGTCATCATCCCGAGTGGCTTCCCGGTGAAACCGTCCGGTCACATCTTTCCCCGTCTGCTGCACACATTTATGAAAAGGCGCGCTACAGTCCGCATCCTGTAACCGAACAGGATGCCTCATCCTTCACAGATCTGGTAAACCGTGAATAAAGCTGCTGCCGCACGCCCGGCGATTTCTGTGACAGCCAGGAATCCCGCAGCTCGGATTCAGTGTTGGAGGGAACACGTATGCTTGAACAATCTGACAGAAATAACTTCCAGCACCTACCAAGCCCGAAACTGATTCGTCTATCATAACACCTCCGCACTTTTTCCAGCTTTATCCTGATCGCCGATTAAAAACCAGATTTTGAACCCTCGGAGAATGGCGCGGCAGACTGGAAGCCGAAAGATCTGACGGGAAGTCTTCCAAATGGACTTGTCGACCAATATGACTTTAATGTATAGCCAATCCCAGTCTGTTCTATCCAAAGGATGGTTCGCGGGAAGTATTTTTGTGTGCATGAACCTTGCAAACGACGGCTTTGGCCAGTATGTTTACAGCATAGTTCTTAAAACGGCTTCCGCACCCTTGTATAGACATCAACAGGTAGAGTTATTGACATCGCATTATTGTTCCTCACCGAAAACACTTCAAAGAAGACAAATAGCCGGAAATTGTACAAGCATTGAAGAAAATGGAACACAATCAAACTGCCAGAAGACTGTTCTTATCTGCCGCTCCCATTGAACACAAATCGTCAATTGATCAATTCTTCCCACACCCAGATTGGTGTGGGCTTTTTCATGACGCCAGTATCTCAGAAGAAAAAACGGCATGGCCGCGTTTCACGACTATGCCGATATTATACACTGTTCTAGATTCTGGAGAGACCTTGTATCATCAGAAAAATTCTGCGCATATCACATGAACTGTCATCTGCGTGATACCATTTTTATTTATTGAAGGCACTGGCAAGGATGTCGCCGGCAGGCACATGAAGCGCACCTGTTGGGCAAACCTGGAAACAATAACCGCATCCAATACATTTGTCTGTTTTCTTTGCCTTGCGTTCCTGGATGGATATTCCCTCATGCCAGCAGACATCTTCACATCTGCCGCATCCAACACATTTGGCACTGTCCACCTGGGCTGCCTGATATGCATCGCCAAGCCGGTTCTGCCGTGCTTTGGCAAAATCACCGGACATATTAAAGAGCGTAAGGGCATCCCCCTGCAGGCTTTCCATGTCAGAATATCCGGCTTTATCCATCCAGTCGGAGAGATCGCGGATGAGTTTTGCACAGGCCATTGTGCCGCCCGAACAGGCCAGCGCACCCAGCTGAACCATTTCGCTGCCCGCCATAATGAAACGCGCAGCCTGATCGAAGGAGAAAACACCGCCGCCAGCATACATTGGAAGCGTGATCCCGTTGTTTCTGGCTTCCGCAACCGCATAGGCTACGATGGGATTTGCCTGCGTTCCGCCATAACCGGATCCGGGACGCGGCTGTGTCCTGCGCCAGTCGAGGTCCATGCAAAATGCTTTCCATCTTGCAGTCGGTCCTACAGCGTCTGCGCCGGATGACTGCGCAATGCGCATGCTGGTCAGCACATCGCATCCTTCAACAGCAAGCTTCACCATGATCTTTACGCCCGGCCCGGCCGCCTTCTTGATCATGGTCGTGCAATGACGTACCAGTTCATAATAATCAAAGATCCTGTCTTTGGCGACAGCAACGCCAGGTGTGTTAAAGTGCAGTTCAAGCGCATCCGCACCTGCCAGAGACAGCTCCTTCGCCTGGCGGATCCAGTCCTTCTCCCAGTCTCCGCCTTTTACAATGTCGCTGTAATGACCTACCGACACCCACAGCTTGATATCACTGTCAAGTTTCTGTCTAGCCTCTTTTACTTCTTCGCAATACTGTTCAAGCGTAGCAACCTCATCCGGAATCTGACGGCCAACCGCGTGGGAATGGTAGCAGGGCTCCCCACGAAAAGCCGCCTGAGCTCCGGGATAAAAATATCCGCCTCCGCCGCTTCCATGCCCAAAGTTGCGCATCACGATTGCGCCCGGACGCATTTTGGCACTCTTAAGGACATTTTTAGCCCCCTGTGTTGCCGGAGAAGATGCCACCACGAAAGGATTGATCATCTCCATCGACTTTACTGTCAGATCAGCCATTCCATTCACCACTTTCCAATACATGAAGCAGCCTTCCGGCATCCTGCCTGAACTGCTCCACAGCATCATCTTTCACAAATTCGAGCATTGCTGCATGGGTTCCACCCATCTGCTCCGCCGCTGAAAAATAGAGATACCACTCTGCTTCGTTGAGCGGTCCACGCTTGCCGTCCGGCCAGGAATAGACATGGAAGTTCAGCAGACGCTTTTGCATCATTTGAATGCCCTCGACCCGTTCCCGTGGAGAAAGCGCCACGGTAGGCTGCCAGAGACAGTAAAGATTGTCATTGTTTGCAAAAGACATCAGCTTTGCGGCGGATTCATTCGTATCAGTCAAAGTATTCTTGTGCCATTCGAATGCTACTTTGATGTTCTGCGCTGCTGCCATGTCTGCAGCCTCATCCGCTTCTCTGGCCATGCGGTATACTTCCTCCTCCGACACTTCGGCAGAAGGTTTTTCACCAGCCCATATCCGGATAACTGGGGCTCCAAGCGCATTTGCAGCCGCAAGAGATTCGGCGAAATCGGCGTCAACATGTTCCCTGCCGGCAATACGGTAATAAGAACCATAGGCAGCGACAGAAAATCCAGCATCCCGCGTCTTTCTGCCCAGCAGTTCTGCACCGGTCAGATCTGAGGGGAAAACATGAACATTTTCCGACCATTCCACGGTGCGCAGCCCGCATTCCTTCATCAGTGCCAGAATGTCATCCACAGTCAGTGAAGTCTTCTTAAAGGTGGCAGATACAACACCGGGTACCCAGGTTGTTACAGAGCGAGTACTGCATTCCATACGCTCTCCTCCACCGGAATACCTTTTTCAAGGTTTTCCATCCGGGTTTTCATCATATTTGCACCAGGATAGTAAACTGGACGTTCCGGATCAACGGGCGTTGACGTCATCATATCCGACAGGGTATCACGCACTCTGGCAGCATAGTCTTCTCCATCCGGAAGTTTATCGAGAGAAATCGCGACAAATACCTGGCTGAGTTCTGTCTCCGTGGGGAGTTCTCCTACCTGACGGGATGTCCTTCCGCCTGACAGTGCGGAGGCAACCAGGTCGAGCATCAGAGAGATGCCGCTGCCCTTCCAGTAACCGATCGGCAGCACCTGATGGGTCTTAAGTATTTCACCTGCATCCCTGGTGATCTTCTGGTTCGTATCAAATCCGCCGTCTACAGGCAGCGGTTTGCCCTCCCTTGCATAGCTTTCCAGTTTTCCATAGGAATACATGGAAACAGCAACGTCGAGCAGCACAGGAGCATCATCCCCGTTCGGAATGGCAAACACAACCGGATTGTTGCCAAGTCTGGCATCCCGTCCGCCCCAGGGCGGCATATTGGGCACAGTATTGGTAAAGAGAATGCCGATGCAGTTTTCACGAACCGCCATCAGGCCGTAATTGCCGGGACGCATCCAGTGATTGGTATTGGAAAGCGCCACCACCCCAATCGTGCGCTCCTTTGCCAGTTCAATCGCCCGTTCCATGCACCGGTAAGCATTGAGATTGCCGCATCCCCGGTGTCCATTCCAGCGTTCCAGCATGCCAAGATCCGCTTCGATGGAAGGTTCAGCATGAACATCCACCGAACCGTTCTCAATGCTCTTGATGAATTTTGGAAACCGGTTCAGTCCATGGGTATAAATGCCGTCCCTGCTGGCATCCGCAAAAAGTGTGGCAGAAAGTTCAGCTCTTTCACCGGTAATCTCATATTTGTTGAGTACACGGAGAAATTCCTGCTTCATGGTTTCGTAAGCAATACGCAAGTGTTTCTCTCCCCTTTCAGCCTTTTACGGCGCCGACCATGACGCCCTTGACAAAATACTTCTGGATAAACGGATAGATGCAGAGGACCGGCAGTGTTGCAACCACAATCGTCGCGAACTGAATGGTCTCGCTCATCGTAAAATCTTCATCCGTATCAGACAGGATCAGAATCTCCCGCAGGATCAGCTGCAGTGGATACTTGTTTCTGTCCTTAATGAACAGCATCGCATTAAACCAGCTGTTCCAGTGAGAAACCGCATAATACAGGGTCACAACGGCTACTGTCGGCAGTACCAGCGGCGTAATAATTCTGAACAGAATGGTCAGATGTCCGGCACCATCCAGCTGTGCGCTCTCCTCCAGACTGTCCGGTACGCCCATGATTGCCGTACGCATGATAATGAGGTTGAACACATTGACCAGTGACGGGATGATAAGGGACCAGATGGATTTGTACAGGCCAACATTGCGCACCACCAGAAAGAAGGGAATCATGCCGCCTGAAAAGTACATGCTGAAAACCACCATAATGGTAAAAAACCGCTTCAGCATATATCCTTTTCTGGACAATACATAAGCCGAGACAAGCGTAAAAATCATGTCAAGGACCGTACCAACAACGACGATGAAAATCGTGTTGCGGTAACCGCTCCAGATATTCTGATTGGCTATAACAGCACGATATGCATCCAGTGTTGGATTAAGCGGCAGAATCAGCAGCCCCTGGTGGGACATGTAGGACATTCCATCGCTGAAAGAACCTGCGACTACATGTACAAGCGGAATCAGGATCACAACACAGAGAAAAATCATCAGCAGGCTGTCTGCAACGTAGAAAATACGCTCGCCGACCGGGGTCTTGATCCGTGTTCTTTGGTTACTCATGATCTCTCCCCCTCTCACCACAGACTGTTGCCATCCAGGCGCTGCGTGATCTTGTTGGTAATAAAGACCAGCACAAAGCATACGACAGAGTTGAAGAAGCCGACTGCCGTTGAATAGCTGAAATTCACATTTTCAGCAAATCCGCGACGGTATACGTAGGTGTTAATAACATCAGCACGTTCATAGGTCAGCGGTGTATAGAGCAGCATGATCTTTTCATAGCCGACGTCAAACATCTTGCCGACTTTCAGGATGAACATGATCACAATCGTAGGCAGAAGGCACGGAATCGTGATGTTAATGATCTGATGCCACTTGTTGGCGCCATCCACAACTGCCGCCTCATACAGTTCCTGGTCTATTGCCGTCAGCGCAGACAGATAGACAATGGAGTTCCAGCCGATGTTTGACCAGATATCCGATGCAATGTAGATGGGTACAAAATAGTTCGGTTCATAGAGCATGTTTGTAACCGGCATGCCAAACACATTATGAAGAATCATCGTGACGCCGCCGGTTCTGCTGACCAGATCATGAATGATACCGCATACGACAACAGTCGAAATGAAGTGCGGAATATATGAAATGGTCTGCACGGTTCTGCTGAGCTTTCTGGATCTCAGTTCATTGATGAGCAGTGCCAGCAGAATGGGCATTGGAAAAGAGAACAGGAGCGTGGAGATCGCAATCGTAAATGTATTGCGCAACAGCCTCGTGAAGAAAGGATCCTGGAAGAAGTTGATAAAATGTTTCATTCCCACAAACTTGCTGCCCAGAATGCCCTTGGCTGCCTTGTAGTCTTCAAAAGAAATGACAAGACCTGCCATTGGCGCATATTTAAAGACCACGAAGTAAATGAAAACCGGCAGGAACAGCAGATAAAGCCGCCAGTATTTCTTCCAATCCAGCCGGATGCGCTGTCCGAGAGACTTCTTCTTTCTTACTCCCTGCATGGTTTCCGCCTCCTGATGACGCTGTCGCTTTCATAAGCTGCCGTCAGCAGCTCCATTGTTTCCATGGCATCCGCCGGAAGAATGGCAGGGGCCCTGCCAGATTGCAGATGCTCATAAAAATCGGCAATCAGCGGACCGTGTCCGCTGCCCCAGTAATCCTTTCCAATCGCGGTTTCCTCGGTATAATTTTCCGTCCTGACACCTTCAGCGTCCCGAATGGTCAGTACACCGCCATTCATATGCAGTTCACCCTTTTCAAAGGTCAGATGCATCTGAACAGGCAGATTGGAAACACCGCAGTTACTGGCATAGAAAAGAATGCGGCTGCCTTCCGGTCCTGTAAGAAGCATGTCACAGGTATCCTCTGTCTCAATCACAGAGGCCAGCCGCTTTGCGGAAAGAGTCGAGGACTGGACTCTCAGCGGACCAACCAGATATTTGAGCAAATCCAGCGTATGGATTGCCTGATTGATCAGAACGGATCCGCCTTCCCTTTCCCAGCGTCCGCGCCACGGACTGCTCTCATAGTAATTTCCACCGCGGTTCCAGGCAACAAAAGCACTGCCGCCCTGGAAAGCACCAAGAGAACCGCCATCAATGATCTGCTTTAAACGCCTGCTGGCACCGTTATAGCGGTTCTGGAAGCAGACAGTAAGCTGCTTTCCGCTCTTCTCCGCAGCCGCCTTCATGGCTTCCGCCTCTGAAAGACTCATGCCCATAGGCTTCTCGCAAAGCACATGTTTTCCCGCCTGCAGGGCTGCAATCGTCATCTCTGCATGCAGGTAATGCGGTGTACAGATATGAACGGATTCCACCCTGGCATCCCTGAGCAGCTCCCGATAATCCGCATATCCCGGCACACCGTACTGCAAAACAGCCGCTTTCAGCTTTTCAGAATCTATATCACAGACCGCCGCTACGTGGGCGATATCCAGTTTGGACAGTGCATGAAAATGGTTGCCGGAAATCATGCCGCATCCGATGATTCCTACCCCCATGCTCTTCATCTGAAGTCCTCCTTAGTGGTGCAGCTTGCGCTTTAGGCACCCAATCATTTTAGAAGATTATGATTTGACTGACCGGTCCAGAGCCCCAGACCGCATCCATGAACAGCCCGCTTTGGGCCATGCAGCTGCAGCAACTGACATTCTCTGACAAGCCGGCACTCAGCGCCGGGCTTTAATGACATAGTCGTGCTTTCTGCATCATATCAATAACAGATGTCATTATTGTACAAACCAACGCTTGTGCTGGAGCAGCACATTTAATGATATGGTCGTGCTTTTGGCATCGTATCAATCGTAGTTGTCATCATTTGACAAACCAGCACGAAGTGCCGGGCCAGCGCTTTATACCGGCAGTGATCCGCCGCAGCGGGCAGCCAGCATCTCACAGAATTTGTCTTCGTCTATTGGAAGGTCTACCCAGCAGCCTCCCATCCAGTCTGAAAGATGTATGGCATTGGAAAGAATCAGGCCGCGGATGCCCTCCTGTCCGCTGGCAATGAGCGGTGTACCATGCAGAATGGCATCACAGAAGTTTTCCATGATTCCGCAGTGAGAGGTATAAACGCCTTCGACCGGAACGTCCTGGCTCTCCATCTTCGGTTTTCCAAGTCCCTTTGTCCACATGGCATTGAATTCCGGTTCCGGCATTTCCAGAAGATCCAGATGAATCCTGCCATTTTCAACAACCATCCGTCCCTTGGTGCCATCGATTTCCAGGCGGTTTGTCCCGGGTGCATCTATTACGGTTGTAATGTATGTTCCCGTCGCACCGTTGGCATACTCCGTCAGGACCGTAACATCGTCTTCGACTTCTATCTTCCTGTGTTTGCCATAGTAAATCTGTGACTTCACGCGGGCCGGCAGTCCGACAATCCACTGCCACATATCCAGGTTGTGGGGATTCTGGTTCAGCAGCACACCGCCGCCTTCGCCGCGCCAGGTGGCACGCCATCCTCCCTGATCATAATAACTCTGTGAGCGATACCAGTTGGTGATCAGCCAGTGCGTATGTACAATTTCCCCAAGCGTTCCCTCTGCCACCAGTGCTTTTGCCTTGCGGTACACAGGATCCGTCCTCTGGTTGAAATCCATGGCAAAGACCAGTTCCGGATGCGCCGTAGCGACTTCATTCATCTCACGCACCTGACGTGTATAAACGCCGGCCGGCTTTTCTACCAGTGTATGTCTGCCGGCATTCAATGCCTTGATCGCTATACCGGGATGCAGATAATGGGGTGTACAGATATGTACGGCATCGCAGGCACCGGAGGCAATCAGTTCCTCCG
Source organism: Clostridia bacterium (assembly GCA_017469025.1). Taxonomy (GTDB): domain Bacteria; phylum Bacillota; class Clostridia; order Christensenellales; family Aristaeellaceae; genus Ventricola. Next base: position 3,268 of record JAFUHD010000059.1, on the reverse strand, counting down.
CTGTCCTGAAATACTGAACGCTGTCCCCCAGCTTTTCCCGTGCCGCCTCAATTCTGCTTTCGTCAACATCCGCAATGGCCGTCAGCTCAAGATTGGGCACCTTTCCTTCCAGGATTTTCCCGACATGCTGGCTGCCAATCTTTCCATAACCAATGATTCCATAGCGTACTTTATCCATCATGCTTCCTCCCACAGTTTAAGCAAAAGCTTCACGGTAATCGGACCGCCTTCTGCCATGTTTTCACACTTTCCTTCCACACTGAGACATCCATCAAATCCGGTCGTTTTCAGGGCTTTGAAAAAATCTTTAAACCCGTTTTCATTCACAACCGGTGCGAGACGTCCTTCTGAAGTGGCGATATGGGCATGCACAACGCCTCCGATCCGCTCAATTTCCTCCATTGGCTCAGATTCCCTGCACATATGATAATAGTCTGCCAGCACCCTGATCCGGGGATGCGCAGCAGCGGCGGCAAGATCCGCCGCCTCAGGCAGAGAACAGATCATATTGGTTTCCGAACGGTTGAGCGGTTCAATGGCAATTGTCAGTCCAAACCTGTCCGCCATCATTCCAGACAGACGGCAGATGGCAGCAAGCCGGAGGAATGCTTCTCCGTAGCTCATGTTTTCAGGGCGCATGCGGCTTTTGCCGCTGCCGAAGACCACCATTGTTCCGCCAAGCCGCTGTACCCTTTCAAAAGCGAGGGACAGATAGGCCGTAATCTGTGAATCCTCCGTCGCAGGATCCAGAAGCGCAAGATTCTTGGGATAAAGGAGATTGAATGAAGGTGTGGCAATCCCTGCCTCCCAAGTCTGCCTGACAAATGCCTGAAAGGCATCCGTCTCCATCCCGGCAATGGCATTGACAGGCGGTTCCATGTAGTCATAACCTGCATTTGCAATCTCGGAAACCTGCGCAGGCTTTGCACAAAAACCTATCTTCACAGCCTGCTCCTTTCAATCCGGTCTCCTTCAATGCAGAGCTTCAAAGACACATGACCCTTCACCGTAATCTCTGTTTTTTCCTGTTCAACCTGGCAGCATACATCATATGCAGACTGTCCGATTACCGTTACCATACGGAACGGTGCCTTTCCATTGTATGCACAGGTCAGCTGCGGTGCCGGTACCCTTCTTGAATAACCATAACTGATCCATCCGCCAATGGGATCTTCAGAGCCTTCCAGTACATACGTCTGCACCGGTACATTTGCCTGCACGGTAATGCCATAGGTACGGTTTCCAGGTGTTGTATAGACGTATCCTCCCGCCTTCTCGGAAAGAGCGCCTGGCGCAAAGTTAAAAAGCAGTCTGAAGTCGTGCGGATCAAGTCCCATGCCTGAAATTTCATCATCAATGACAAAAAGATCCTGCGCGAGACGGAGCACCCGCCTGCGATGATATACCGGATCATCCGTAAAGACATAGCCGTTATGGCTGACGTCAATCAGGGCATAATCCGTATTCTCTTCAAACCGGTGCAGGAAAAGCCTTACGCCGCGCACACGGCTGACACCGGGCACTGCTCCCATGGTCAGATCGTCTACATACAGCGTATTATGCGCAAGTGCGGATGTAAAATAGTGACGCCAGTTTTTCCAGATGGACTGGTTGTATATATAACGTCCGCCATCTGTCAGAATGTCTTCTCCGCAGATATTCAGTTCCAGGTGTCCTGTATCATTGTGACTGTGGGTGCTCTTTTCTCCCCGTTCCAGCTGCACGCCATGGATATGCATGTAGCTGTCCTGAGGTCCCCAGCCTGTACGCATGATATGGATGCCTGCCTCTTTCATGGAATAATTCCGCTCGACGGGTGCACTGCCCATCTGCCTGCCGGTAGCGAACCAGAGAAAATCTTCCCGTCCGGTCCACTCTGCCATCTGACGGAAGAAGGCACGCATCTCATTCAGATCCTTTGGATCCATGGACAGGTTCATGCCTTCGTAAAGAGAGGTATCGCTTCGGCGGGCAAGCAGATCATCCCGGTCCGCATCTCCGATCATCGGCGTTGAAAAGTCCGGTTTAACCTGCCGCATGATGAACTCACACGCACGTGTAAGGGTATCCTTTGCATAGGGAGCAACGGGAATGCCGTTCAGTTCGCACAGGCGTACACACTGGAAATAGGAAATTGCCGCAACCATGTGGTAAATGGTTGTCCGTTCCATATGCACGCCGTCATTGTCAAAGGAATACCGGAGCTCGTGCATAACCCGCTGATAGCCGCACCGCATCCACACATCACTGCCCCGCAGTTCAGGGAACAGAATGGCGGTCTGAAGCAATGCGCCGCTCTCCATGGTGAGCCAGTTTGAACTCTTCTCATGGTTCGTGTAATGCGTCACCAGATAATCTGCATGGATCCGGATGGCTGCGAGAAAATCCGCCATGCCTTCCCCGTCAAACGCCTCGCTTTCGCGGAAAGCACAGAAACAGGGCAGGAAAGCCGTATACAGGCGCATTGCGGTTTCTATATGCCGCCATGGATAGGATGGATACTGGTGCTGACGGATATATTCCTGTTCATCATTCAGGAAATCTTCAATCGGCCATGCTGCCAGAAAACTCCGGAGCAGTGACATTGCCTCCCGCGGATAGCGTTCATCTCTGGTCATTGCATACGCTCTCGCCAGAGGCTGCCAGAAAATAAAGCGGTAAAGGGACCAGCTCCATTCATTGTCATGGGCAGCATCGTCAGTGGGATTGAAATGCCAGTCGACCGGTCCATTAAAGGTATATCCATACAGTGTATGGTTCATGACCTCTTCAGCATCCTGCAGAATGGATTCATCTGCATTTTCCCGCTGTAAGTCCTCCATCGTAAACAGCGTTACCGGTGTTTCCCGGTTTCTGAAATGATCCAGCACGGCCTCTGCAGCCTCAGTATTTTTGCCTTCATCCACCAGACGGTGCGCAGTTTCAAATTCCGGTCTGCTCAGGTTAACCAGGGAAAGTATTTTTTCTTGCCACATAAAACCGAATCCTTTCTGTTTCCTTTCTTTGGAAAACCGGCATCATGTGTCGGCTCTCCAAAGAAAGGGGCCTGCAGGAGCCAGAAGGCTCCTGCAGCCGGATATAAAATCAGTTGGCCATGAAAACATGTTAGGCAGCCTGCTTGTAACCAATGGCACGGCTCATGCCATAGGCTTCCATCTGGTCCACATAGGCCTTCCAGGCTTCCTCGGTCAGCTCTTCCTGACCGGTGATCCACTTGGCTTCCATCTCTTCCTTGTATGTCTTGACATTGGTGGAGATGGTTGCAAAG
>JAFUHD010000007.1 GCA_017469025.1 Clostridia bacterium | reverse complement strand
TTAGAGCGCCTAAAGGAGATTTGTCTCTCAACGATACCGCGATTCCTATTATATCATGTCATACTTCAAAAGGGTATGACATGATATGTAGGAGTTGTCATTGTTGTGAAGATACTGCGAAATGCAACAGAGTATTTGCGTGTGTGCTGTACATGACAATCGCTGTTCACCGGTTTTTGTGTTCAAGTGAACCTCATGTCTATGACAATTATGTTCATTTGAACATGGAAACATTAAATTGTGGAGGTTTTTTATGGGAAAAAGGAAGAAGCCTCAGACGGGTCTGGGAACGCCAGTCGTTATCGAAAACGAAGGCGGTCTGGATGTTGTCAGATCGGATGAGGGTAAGGAAATCCGTTATACCAAGGATTACGGATTGGGAGCAGACGTGCATTCACAGTTCATTGAGGTCAATGTCCTCGTGAAGAACAATCTGTCGGTATTCGAGTATCGCAGGTCTTTTGGTACGGATTGGAACTCGGTTAACAAGGCCAAAAGCTGGATTGTTGCCATGCTTACTGAGCACGCCAAACCACCGGTAGATTTGTCAGCAGGGCTTCACTATACCATTGAAAGTACGTCTTCGTATCACCAGATTCTGGTTACGGCATGGGGCGGTTTTCCAAGTATAGTGAATCCGACTCTGGCTCGTGCCGGCAAGAAGAAGACAGATATTATTGATGCTCAGACTCTGGCCCTTTCTGACTTGACTGGTGTATGGCCAACGTCGTACATTCCCCGCATTGAAGCAGTTGAACTTCGTATGTTGGTAGATGAGCGTCGGTATTGTATCCACAATGCGACTCGCATCAGCAATCGGATCAACAATTCGCTGTTGAGGCTCGGAATCAACGTCAGTAATGAAGGCAGCGTTTCGAAGAACAGCGAACTGCGGAACAGGATTGAGGAAATGCTGGGCGGTGCGAAGCCACAATCCGATGATGATACCATTCCGGCACCACCGAGTATTCCTGACGACGTACGCTGCATCTTCAAGGCAGACTACGAAGAGTACGATAGATTTCGTAAGTCTGCAGACGAGTACTTCGACCGTATCCTTGAGAAGATTTATTCGATGAAATGGGAGACGGGTGATGGCGAGATTTCCGGTGAAGAGATGATGAAGCTCCTGACCTCAGCTCCAGGTATCGGAAATCAGACCGCAGTACTTTGGCTTTCCCGCGTCATTACGCCCCGGCGCTTTCCCAACGCAAAGGCTCTTGCCGCTTACTGTGGCTGCGATCCCTCTGTAAAGGTAAGCGCGGGAAAGGTTACTTCGACTGTCAAGCGTGGCGGACGTACGGACCTTCATTCGGCATTATGCATGGCGGCGTCTAACCTTATGCGTCGACATTCCGAGCCATTCGGCATGTTCGGGTACAATATCGCAATGCAGACCGGTGTCTGGAAGAAAGGTGTCAGTGCTTTGGCACGCAAGCTGGCTGTCGCAATGTACTACATGGCGCTTTATAACAAACCGTTCAGTTACGAGTCCTATACGATGATTACTGAGCCGGATGTTATGAACATTTCGATTGAATGCCTGGTTAAGCTTAACCCTTCATTCAAACGTTACATGCGTCATTTGATCAGCAATAACATCACCGACACAAAGCAGCTGGTCCATAAGTACTACATTTGCGAACTTACCGGGATGAAGGGACTGGGCAAGAACTTCTTCGCTCTGACCAAGGACTTCATCAGTGACCAGAAGAAGTATAAGAAACTGTTAGAGGAGATGACGACCGATGAGAACTGCAACGCGTAAGACCGAGGATATGCCTGCTACCGAGAATATGATTTCGGGGCTCTGTCTTTCAGGTACTGTTTTCAAGCGTATCAAGCGAACTGTGCCGATTAACAATCCGACTACTGAGATCGTCACATATACCGTTTCTGACAGCAACAATCGGTATTATTATGTTGATGATTATTCGCCGGAAACGTACTATGAGGTCGGTCAGTCTGTTCAGATTCCTGTATACGTCAAGGCATACAAGAAGAAGTCTGGAGACGCCTCATATACGCTTAACATCCTAAAGCCATTTCGTGCCTCGTCATTAGGCCGGGGCGAAGAATTCTGATTGATTCAGCCGCATAATGATTCATTCGTTATGTGGCTTTCGTCACGTTTCTTATTTGGCATTCAGCGTTAAGCAAAAGTGTCTCCTTTAATGACATAGTCGTGCTTTCGGCACCATATCAATCGCAGTTGTCATGATTTGGCAAACCAGCACAAGGTGCTGGGCCATCTCCTTTAATGACATAGTCGTGCTTTCGGCACCGTATCAATTGCAGTTGTCATGATTTGACAAACCAGCATGAAATGCTGGGCCATCTCCTTTTATGACATAGTCGTGCTTTCGGCGCCAAATCAATCGCAGTTGTCATGGTTTGGCAAACCAGCACAAGGTGCAGGGCCATTTCCTTTAATGACATTGTTGGCTTTCGGCACCGATTGTTTTGTGCTGCTGATATATTACAGCGCTGTGTACCGGGGAAGCTTCTCCTCAGGCGCTCGAGTTTCCTGCTTTCGGGTGTATGCCGACTGAATGTACCCGGTTACAGAAAGAATAGCATGTGTCGGGATTATAATTGGGACAAGTGGCACAGATGCAGGGCTGATTTCAGCCGGTGCCCTGTGAACACCTTCAACAGGTGGTCCATGAAGATGATCATCTGTGCGAAGCGGAGGAAATGAAAAACAGAAGATGAATTATTATAGCATAGCTTAATCAGTGGGGCAAATTTGTGGTATAATCGGGTGATATGGCGTGAAAATGGAGATGAATATGTATAAATAATCGATTATATGAACTTGAGTGGAGGATAAATGGAGATTTAACGGAAAAAGATATTTACGGCGGGAACTTGCCAAATATGGGAAATATCGAGTATAATAAACAGCTTTTAAGAGACTGCCGGCGGAAATCCGCAGGCAGACAGATGCAGTCTGGAACAGAGACGGGCTGCAGCAAGAAAGGATTGAAAAAAATGCCTGTCAATATAGCGATAGATGGTCCGGTCGGGGCTGGCAAGTCATCCATTTCAGATGTGGTAGCACAGCGGCTGCATATCCTTCACCTGGATACAGGCGCCATGTACCGTGCATTTGGTCTTGCAATGCTCCGGCAGGGAATTGATCCTCTGAATGAAGCGGAGGTCAGTGCATACGCTGGCAATGTTACGGTATCTGTCCGGTATGAAAACGGTGAACAGCATACCTATCTTGGCGGCGAGGATGTTACTGGTCAGATCCGCACCGGTGAGGTTTCGGCGGCGGCCAGCGGGGCATCCAAGTGGCCGGCAGTACGCAGGGCTATGGTAGATGCCCAGCGGCGTCTTGCGGCGACTGCGGATATGCTGATCGACGGACGGGATATCGGCACGAATGTGCTGCCGGATGCGCCGGTTAAGATTTACCTGACGGCTTCGCCTGAAGTACGGGCAAAGCGCCGCTATGACCAGAATCTGGCGGCAGGAGATACGACACCGTATGAACAGGTGCTTGAGGCGCTGAACCTGCGGGACCAGCAGGACATGAACCGCGCGACAGATCCCCTGAAACAGGCGGAGGACGCGGTTTTGGTTGATACAAGTGATCTGAATTTCGAGGAATCGGTTGAAGAGATCCTCAGAATAGTGGAGCGGGTTTATGGAAAATGAGGGAAAGAAGCGCACAATCTTTTATACGGTTGTGACGACGATTTATTTCATCATTGCGAAGCTGTTCTTTTTCATGCGGTTTGAAGGGAAGGAAAATATTCCGAAGGGAAAGCCGGTTATCCTGATGGCCAACCATATCAGCTGGCTGGATCCCCTGACACTGGCCATTTGTGTATGGGACCGTGAAATCCATTTCATGGGCAAGAAGGAACTGTTTGAAAACAAGTTCCTGGGGTGGTGTTTCCGTCATCTTCATGCGTTTCCGGTTGACCGTGGAAATATTGACATGTCGGCCATCCGCACTGCCATGAACGTGATCCGTGACGGGGATACACTGGGCATTTTTCCGGAGGGCACGCGCTCCAAGACAGGCTATATGGGTCCCCTTCTTGGCGGTTCTGCACTGCTGGCGCTCAAGTCAGGCTGTGAGATTCTGCCGGTATATATTGATGGCCGCTATCATCTGTTCCGTCCGACCCGTGTCATTGTGGGACGGCCGATTGAGATGGCTGACCTGCGCAGCGGACGCATGAACAAGGAGACGTGCGACATTCTGACGCACCGGATGGAGGGAACTTTTGCCCATCTGAGCGGAGGAAAGTCGCTTCCACCGGCCTCTCAGAACGGAAATCAGGCCTGATTATGAACGTTTTTGGTCAAAAAGACTCTTTTTTTTAAAAAGAGTGTTGATTTTTTGGCGCAAATTCTTCATAATATTAAGAAGAGGCTTTGAACCTCGGATAGGAAGGGTGCCAAAAAGGCGGAGCGCTTATGGAAATTGTTATCGGAAAGAATGCCGGATTTTGTTTCGGTGTCAAGCGTGCCGCTGAGGAGGCATACAGATGCCTTGAAACAGGCGTTGACTGCGCAACGCTCGGACCGCTTATTCACAATCCTCAGGAGGTGGAGCGCCTCCGGCAGGCAGGTATCGGCTGTGTGGACAGTCCGGATGAGGTGAACCAGGGACAGACGATGATTATCCGTTCCCATGGTGCGGCGCCGGAGGTATATGCCGAAGCGGAGCGGCTTGGCATTCCCGTCATTGATGCGACATGCCCCCATGTAGCAGCAATCCACCGTCTGGTGATGGAATACAGCTCAGACGGAAGCGCGGTGATTATTGTTGGTGAGGCAAAGCATCCTGAAGTCCGGGCCATTGCGGGCTGGGCACAGGGGGATGTCTGCATCCTGAATGATCCGAAGGAAGCCGAAGCGGCACAGCTGCCCGGGCGGGCACTGGTGGTTGCCCAGACAACACTGCGCAGGGAGCATTTTGAATCCGTACTCGATGTAATCCGGACACGTGTGCCGGACCTGACTGTACGCAGCACCATCTGCGCGGCAACGAGCCAGCGCCAGGAGGAGGCTGAAAAGCTGTCCTCGGAGGCGGATGTGATGATTGTGGTCGGCGGACATAACAGCTCGAATACCAACAAGCTGTATGAAACATGCCGGCAGAGATGCGAACGCTCCTACCTGATTGAGACCGCGGATGAAGTACCGTCATGTGATATCCGACAGACGGACCGTGTCGCCCTGACAGCGGGCGCATCGACACCGCAATGGCTTCTGAATGAGGTGGCGCAGCGTCTAGAACACCTGTTTGACTGAGGTGTTTCCGGCCATAGGCCGTTGACATAAATTGATTGATTCAACCGGGCTTTTGCCCGTTTGAGATACTTTAGGAGGTAGTAACTGATGAACGACATTGAGAAAAACCCCGTTTCCGAATCCACTGAAGATTTTGCTGCGATGCTCAAAGAAGAAGAGAAGACCAGCAAAATTCGCCCCGGCCAGATTGTCGCAGGCAAGGTTGAACAGTTGGAGAGCGATGGTGTAGTTGTGAGCATTCCTGGCAAGGCTGACGGCTTCATCAGGAGCAATGATCTTGTAAGCACGGACTGCAAAGTTGGCGATTCCATCGAAGCTGAGATCATCAAGCTGAATGATGGCGAGGGCTATGTACAGCTGTCTGAGCGCAAGGTCGCGGCCAGCAAGAGCTGGGATCGACTGATTGCCGAGTGCGACGCCGGTGCGTGTGTTGAAGCCGTAGGCCGTGAGGCTGTTAATGGCGGCTTGATCGCGGATGTACAGGGCGTTCGTGCGTTCATCCCTGCGTCCCATCTGGCCCGCCGCTATGTTGACAACATCGGCGACTTCGTCGGCAAGACCATGACCGTCAAGATCATCGAAGTCGACAAGACCAAGCATCGCATCGTTGCCAGCCGCAAGGCATACCTCAACGAGGAAAAGAAGAAGGCCTGGGAGAATATCGAGGCTGGTCAGATCGTGAACGGCACTGTCCGCCGCCTGACCGACTTTGGTGCTTTCGTGGACATCGGCGGTGTGGATGGACTCATCCATGTGACCGATCTGGCCTGGCATCGCGTAAAGCATCCCTCTGAGATCGTTACTCCGGGTCAGGAGATCCAGGTAAAGATCGTCAACATCGACAAGGAGCGCGAGCGCATTCAGCTGTCCCTCAAGGAACTCACGCCTGAACCGTGGGAAGCCGCTGAGGAGAAGTATCCGGTCGGTTCCATCGTCGAGGGCAAGGTTGTCCGCGTGACCGCCTTTGGTGCCTTTGTTGAGCTCGAGCCGGGTCTTGACGGACTCGTACACATTTCCCAGTGTGCACTGCGCCGCATCCAGAAGGTGGAGGATGCTGTTCAGGTTGGACAGATTGTCCGCGTCAAGGTGCTCAAGGTGGATAAGGAGAACAAGCGTATCAGCCTGTCCATCCGCGAAGCGCTGACTGAGGAAGTGGACTACAATGCTGAGGTACAGGGCCTTGACTTTGATGACAACATGGTACCGGCAGAAGAAGCTGCTGTGGAGCCGGTCGAGGAAGCCGAGAACCCGCTCACCGATGCTGAGTAATCTCTGTTTATGATCATTACGCACAGCCCGTCCCGGGCTGTGCGTTCTTTTCACTCTATGCTGCAGGTTGAAGTCCTGAAACGGGCAGGATACAGTCTTGATCCTGTGTGCTTCAAAAAGAAGCGGGCAGAGATCTTTCCAGATGACATTTTGGCCTCATTTTTGACGGTTTGGAACTGGTCGGATTGACTTTTCCTAACTATCGGTTTATGATTATGCAACCTCATTAAGAGGACATAAGGTACCTCGGAAAGGGAAAGCGATGCATGAAAAAAAGAATCCCAATAAGCCGTTAATCATATATTATATTATTGCACTGGTTGTTGTCATGCTGCTCAATGCCCTGCTGTTCCCACAGATTGAGCGTTACAGCGTGAAGAAAGTTCAGTATTCGGAATTCCTTCAGATGCTGGAGAAAGGCGAGATCAAGTCGGTTCAGATCAATGATACCACGATCGCCTTTACGCCGGTTGAGACAGCAGCGATCAAGCTGACAACAGACAGCAAGGTGACGTATTACACGACAAACCGTGTTCTGTCAGATGAGAAGCTGGTAGACCGGCTTACAGAGGCAGATGTCACCTTTGAGCAGGTGGTGCCGGAGGAGATTTCACCGATTATCTCGTTCCTGCTCAGCTGGATCCTGCCGCTGGTGGTGTTCTATGGCATCGGCATGTTTATGTTCAGGCGTCTTGGCGACCGTCTTGGCGGCAATGCCATGTCCTTTGGACGCTCCAATGCCAAAATCTATGTTGAGGCACAGACCGGAAAGACATTTGAAGACGTGGCCGGTGAGGATGAGGCCAAGGAAGCACTCAAGGAAATTGTTGACTTCCTGCATAATCCTCAGAAATACCGTGATATCGGTGCCAAACTGCCTAAAGGTGCGCTGCTTGTCGGCCCTCCGGGAACCGGCAAGACGCTGCTGGCAAAGGCTGTTGCCGGTGAGGCAAAAGTGCCTTTCTTCTCGATTTCCGGCTCAGAGTTTGTTGAGATGTTCGTCGGTATGGGCGCGGCCCGTGTCCGCGACCTGTTTAAACAAGCCGGTGAAAAGGCACCGTGTATTGTCTTTATCGATGAAATCGACGCGATCGGCAAAAAGCGTGACGCGTCAGGTTTTGCCGGAAATGACGAACGTGAACAGACGCTCAACCAGCTGCTGACCGAGATGGACGGCTTTGATGCAGGCAAGGGTGTTGTCATTCTGGCAGCGACCAACCGTCCGGAAATTCTTGACAAGGCGCTGCTGCGTCCAGGCCGTTTTGACCGCCGTATCCCCGTTGAGCTGCCTGACCTGGCAGGACGTGAGGCTATCCTGCGCGTGCATGCCAAGGCTGTCAAGACAGAACCGGGCATTGACTACAATCAGATTGCCCGTGCAACGAGCGGCTGCTCCGGCGCCGAACTGGCCAATATCGTCAATGAGGCTGCCATTGCGGCTGCCAGAGCCGGACGGCACGCTGTTGAACAGAAGGACTTCATGGAGTCCATTGAAGTGGTTATTGCTGGTTATCAGCGCAAAAATGCGGTGATTTCCGAGAAGGACAAGCTGACGGTTTCCTATCATGAAGTCGGTCATGCACTTGTTGCGGCAAAGCTCAAAAACTCGGCACCGGTTGAGAAGATTACCATTGTTCCGAGAACCTCCGGCGCCCTCGGCTATACCATGCAGGTGGACGAGGAAGAGCATCTGCTCATGACAAAGGAACAGATTCTTGACAAGATTACGACGCTGTGCGGCGGACGTGCAGCTGAGGCCCTGATCTTCAACCGGATTACCAGTGGTGCCAGCAACGATATCGAACAGGCAACAAAACTGGCCAGGATGATGATTACCCGCCTTGGCATGAGCGATACATTTGGCATGATGGCGCTTGAGACGCAGGCTGGCCAGTATCTGAGCGGCGATTCGCAGCTGGTGTGCTCTGACGAGACAACCACCCGGATTGATATGGAGATCAAGGATACAATTGCCACGTGCTATAAGAACGCCTATCAGATTCTGGATGACAACAGGGAAAAGCTGCATGAACTGGCGAAGGTACTTCTTGACAAGGAGACCCTGACCGGTATGGAGTTTATGGCAATACTTGCGCCCAACCAGCTGCCGCCGGCAGATGGAACAGAGGATGTGCCTGCGGTGGAAACGTCCTATGAAGTCCGGGATGATGTACAGGATTCTGCGTCGGAGGCTGCGCCTGCGGCGGAAACATCCTATGAAGTCCGGGATGAAGTACAGAATTCCGGAATGGATGTTGCGGATAATGAAACGGAAACAGATGGACAGGATTTTACCATCGTGACCGACTCTCAGGCAGATGAATAAACATGAGCCAGAGGAATACGGTTCAGAAGCCGAATTCCCCTGGCTTTTTTAGAAATCAGGTGAACAGTGTGAATACACTTGAAGCGTTTCGTGTTAATCAGGCGGCCCTCTTGACGGCGCTCAAAAGTGCATCATCCCTTTCCGAAGCAGATGTAGCCATTCAGATGGCATTTGAACGGACTGCAGCGACGCTTGCCCAAAGTGAAGCGGATGAAACGACGCGGCAGAGGGTGCAGGCGGTTCTGGCAGTAGCAAAACAGTCCGGCATATTCCTGAAAAGCGTTCGTGCAGAAGGCCGTCTGACGGCAGCATCACAGGCGGAAACAGCAGATCCGGCAAAGAAGGATCCCAAACAGTACGGGCTGTATGCCGGTCTTATCCTGCTGGCATTTCTGGCTGTGTATGAGATTATCAACGGGAAGTGGATGTTTGCACTTCTGGCGGTTATTGCTGTTCTGCTGATGAAAATCGGGCAGGATGCCCTGCAGCCGCGGGACAGTATGCCGAAGTGGCGCGCGGAAGGACAGGCAAAGATTGATCCGGAGGCAGCTGTGCATGCGGTGGAGGAAATGTGCAGGTCCATTGATATTGCTGTGACGGACCTCAGCCTGATTGACCGCGAGTATTCAGTCCGTGCAGCGGGCAGTCAGGAGGATGCAATGCTCGACTTCATGAGCGCACTCCTTGAGGCCAGGGAAAGCGGACGTGAGGATCTCGTCATGGAAAGTGCCGGTGAGGCAGAAACAGCGCTCCGCCGGCTAGGCATAGATGCTGTCCGTTATACGCCGGAACATGCGGATCTTTTTGATCTGCTTCCGACCATTGGCGAGGCACGCACGGTAAGACCGGCATTGATCAGCGGAGAGCATGTCCTGCGCCGCGGCGTCGCAGCAGTCCGGATGCAGGAGGTGGGACGATGAGGATACTGGGATTTGACCTCGGCGACGGCGAAAGCGCGGTCACGCTGCTGGAAGAATCATCCACGATTGAACCCAGGGTTATTCCGCTTGGGGGACGTACGAGTATATTATCGGCGGTCGGAGAGCGGAACGGGAAGATTGTCATTGGCGAGGAAGCCAGTGTACTTCTCGGTTCGGAAAACATGCAGGTCCGTTTCAAATCCAGATATCTCACGGATCCGGATGCAAGCCTTGAAATCAGGCGCTTTGCACAGGGTGTTTATGCAGAACTTACAAGGACAGAGCCTGCACTGATGGCAGAGGTTACGACTACCGTTGTCGGCTGTCCTGCCGGCTGGGGTGAGCGCCGCCGCGAGCAGTATGCAGCCCTGATGGAGTCCGCCGGTTTCCCGAATGTGCGCGTCGTTCCGGAATCGCGGGCAGCATTCATGTATGCCCGCCATGCACGCGGTCTGCGTGTGGATCCGAAATTGATGCAGCACAGTGCCATAGTCATTGATATCGGTTCAAGTACGACTGATTTTGCGTATATTGTCGACGGACACCAGCAGAATCTGTCCCTGTTCGGAGATACAAATCTTGGCGGCGGTCTGCTGGATGAACTGATCCTGAAAAAATGCATCGAGCGTTCAAGAGACTGCCGTCAGCTCAAACAGGTGATGGCATCTAGTGATGCCTGGCGCAGCTACTGTGAACTTGAAGCCCGGCGGATTAAGGAACAGTACTTCCTGGATGAAGACAAATGGGTGGATATGCCGCTCAAAAAGCGTGTGGTCGTCTGTTATGACCAGACGCTGTCCCTCGAACTGCAGCTGGATGCGCAGATGGTTGACGAGATCATATCGGAACCGATCCCGGCCATTGGCGGACGCAGCTTTGTTTCCTGTCTCCGGGATGCCCTGCATGCGGCTGTCAAAGTCAGCGAACAGAACCCGCCGCAGATAGTGATTCTGACTGGCGGTGCCTCACGCATGCGGTTCCTGCAGGATGCGTGCCGGGAGGCGTTCAGGGATGCACTCATGGTGATGTGCCCAGAGCCGGAGTGCTCAATTGCCAGAGGACTTGCATACTGCGGCCGGATTGATGAAAACCTCAAGGTATTCCGTGAGGAGGTTTCCTCCATCGCCCGGGGAGATATTCTGGCCTCACAGGTGAATGCGAGCGTGCATGAACTGTATGAACCGATTGCCAGGGCGCTGTATGAGACCGCGGTAGAATCCGTGGTTGAAACGGTCAGTCTCTGGAAGCGCGGGGGAATCGGTACGATTGATGAACTGGATACCGTCCTGACAGATCGCATTGCGCATGACTTTGCCGGGGAAGGCGTCCGTAAAAGACTGGAAGGATCCATACGGACATGGCTTGACAGTCTGATGGACCGGCTGGAGAATCAGCTGACGAGTCTGTGCCTGCGCTGCGGTGTTCCGCCGGAGCACATGTCCATGAGCAATGCACATATAGAACCGGGACTTGAAAGCGTAGAACTGTCCCTGACGAATGCGATGGGGATGGATATTCTGTCAGGCATAATGGGCGTGATACTGGCAGTCATCGGTGCTGCGATCTGCGGTGGGGGCGGTGTTGCCATTCTTGGCACGGGTCCTGTTGGCATGATTGCTGGCGCGTCTGCCGGACTGCTCATTGCGCTGGTCGGAAAGAGCACGCTTGAAAAAGCGGTCAGATCCGTCAAAATGCCGGTTCTGCTGCGTCGTGTGGTCACTGAAAATGCAGTACGGCGCGGTCTGGCCAGACAGGAAAAGGATATTGAGGATGAGATAATCAAGGCGCTGGCAGATCCCAAAAATGGATTTGCATCGCGCCTCACGGCAAGTCTTGCCGCAACGCTCGGAACACAGATGGAGCAGATGGCAAGGAATGCGGAGATGTCCATCACGGCGTGATCCATTTCGGATGCGCGTCGGCTTCAGCCGGAAAGGATACTGGAACCGTACTGAAGCATGACCACAGAAACTGTCTTCAGGGAGACAGTGACAGATAATGATCTATGATAAACGGTGACGCAGGTCGGCCAACAGCCTCTAAGGAAGGCCCAGCGCAGGCGCTGGTTTGTTAAATAAAGACAACTGCGATTGATACGGTGCCGAAAGCATGACTATGTCATTTAAGGAGAAAAGTATGATCATTAAGAATGGTGTAGCTTTTATTGATGGCGAATTTCGGAAGCTGGATGTCCGGATTCAGGGCGGACGGATCTCCGAAATCGGTACGGACTTGATTCCTGTGCCGGGAGAGGTATGCAGGGATATCGATATGCACTATCTGCTCCCAGGATTTGTGGATATCCATATACATGCCTTTGGCGGTGCAGACTGCATGAGAGGCGAAGCAGATGTCCGGAAAATGAGTCGGGAACTGCTGAAAACCGGTATTGCTGCTTTTGTACCGACGACCATGAGTGCGTGGCCGGATGAGACATACCGGGCATTACAGGCAATTGACAATGTCCGCCGGTTTCCGGAACCGGATGGAGCGGATATTCTGGGTGCACACATGGAAGCACCATTCTTGGCGCCTGCCTATAAAGGTGCACAGCTTGGCGAATGCCTGCAGGCACCTTCCGTTGAGGCCTATCAGGCAATGACAAAGGACCTTAAATCGGTCAGAATGATGACGCTGGCGCCTGAACTGGATGGGGCACTGGACCTCATCCGATATCTTGCAGCACATGACGTGGTAACCTGTGCGGCACATTCCGGTGCAAAAGCAGCGGATGTGCACACTGCAGCAGACGTCGGTCTGACACAGATTACGCATCTGTTCAATGCACAGACCCCGCTGCATCACAGAGAGCCCGGCGTTCCCGGGGCAGGCCTTGCAGATGACCGTATTGCGGTACAGATTATTGCAGACGGCATTCATGTACATCCGGATGTGCTTCGTATTGTCGGTCTGTGCAAGGGCGGAAAGGGAACCATTCTGATCTCCGATTCAATGGAGGCAGCCGGCCTGCCCGAGGGTAATTATGAGCTGGGCGGTCAGAAGGTTATTGTGGCCAATGGCGCAGCACGGCTTGAGAACGGGGTACTGGCAGGCTCAACGCTGATGCTGCATCAGGCGGTGACAAATATGATTCGGCTGGCACAGCTTAAGCCGGAGGAGGTCATTCCCATGGCAACGTCAACCCCTGCTGACTCGCTTCACCAACCGGAATACGGACGTATTTCGATTGGATGCCGTGGTGTTCTGGCAGAAATGGATCATGACTGGCGCTTCGTCAAAGCCCATTATGAAGACCGGATTGTCTGATGATTACTGTTCGGCTTCAAATCTGAATCGGCTGCAGGGCGGAAAAAACGATTGCCGGGAATAAAGATACCCTGATCCGGCAGGCACTGTCTGTGAAAGGTCGGGAAACAGGAAAAGGGATGCCCATACTGGGGAGGAAAACATATGGAACATGAAAAGATTCTGAGAATCAATGAACTGGCGCGCAAGAAAAAAACGGTTGGTCTGACCGGCGAAGAACTGATGGAGCAGGCTGAACTGCGGAGACAGTATATTGATGAGTTTAAAGCGAATGTCGAAGAACAACTTAAGAATGTACTGGTGGAGCAGGAAGACGGTTCATTCAAGCCGCTGAAAAAGCAGCCAAGGTAAGCGGTTCCGGGTGTGCGACATGGGTTGAGGATGCTGTGGTGTACGGAAAAAGCGGACCGGTGCCCTGCAGCAGTTTGTCAGAAAACAGGCAGATGCGGCAACTAAAACTGAAAGCTTAAGAGGAGGCCTGTTTACAATGAATAATGACCAGGTATTTCTTCGGATAAACCAGCTGCTTGTCGAGCAGGGGAAGATGCAGAAAGACCTGATAGAGCATCTGGGAATGGAGCGGAATACCTATACACGATGGAAACGGGCAGAGAATTTCTCTTATCGGTCACATCTAATGGCCATTTCAGATTTTCTGCAGGTGCCGGTTGCTTATCTGAGCGGCGGCAAGAAGGGCGTAACATCCGGGGCCAACACGGAAGGACGGGAAACGGTCATCCTGTCTGAGGATGAGAGAGAACTTCTGTTCTCGTTCCGTATGGCACATCCGGAGCTGCAGAAGGCGATCATGACCATTATCCGCTATGGAAGCCTGACGATATGACCAGGGCACTTCCGGATTCAGATTAAGAGAAAGGGGA